>DATGJM010000119.1:0-41284 GCA_035295205.1 Solirubrobacteraceae bacterium
ACGCGGATCATCCGCGCCACCACCCCCAGCACCCCGATCTCGTAGAGCTCCTCGGGGCCCGGAGTGTCGAGCTCGGGGTCGCGGCTGGCCACCATCACGATCGAGCGGTCGCCGCGCAGAACATCGTTGATGAGCTCGACGCTGCGCGGCTGCCCGACGTTCAGCGGGATCAGCATCTCCGGGAACGTGACCGTGTCGCGCAGCGGCAGGACCCCGGCGCGCTGGGGCGCGGGCTGCCCTCCGTCGACGCTCACCTCACGCGGGCCGCGGGCGGGGGCTTCGACTTCGATCGGGGTCACTGCTCGGAACCCTCGATCGGGATCGCCCGCGCGGGCGGCCGTGAGCTCGGAGCCAGCGGCAGCTCGACGCGCAGCATGCCGTCCTCGTAGCTGGCCGTCGCCTGGTCGCTCACGACCTCGGCGCCGAGCTCGACGGTGCGCCTGAACTTTCCGCGTCCGATCTCGATCTGCTGGTAGACGTCGCCCTCGGCCTGGGCCGGCCCGCGGATGCCGGACAGGATCAGCTGACGGCCCTGGATTTCCAGGTCGAGCTCCTCCAGGGAGACGCCGGCGAGCTCTGCGGTGACGATCGCGCGCGGCGGATCGGAGGTGTAGACGACATCCACCGCGGGCGAGAACCCGGTCCGGCGGCGAGCCAGGCGGCCCCGCTCGAAGACGTCCCCGAAGAGCTCGTCCATCTCGCGGCGCATGCGCTCGAAGTTGGCGAACAGGTCGCGGTCACGCATCAGCTCAACAGCGTACCCAGGCTCAGATCGTGTACTGCGCACCCTCGGCGGCCAGCTCCACGGGCCCGCCGCATCCCGCCTCGGCCTCCGATCGCAGCCACTCGCGATCGACCTCGTCGGAGAAGTGCGTGACCACCAGGCGCTTGGCGCCCGCGCGCCGGCCGTGCTCGCCGGCCTCCCGCGGAGTCAGATGGCCGCGCGGCTCGGACGGGTCCTCGGGCTCGGTGAGCGCGGCTTCGATCAGCAGCACATCGGTGCCGCGGGCGAGCTCGACCAGCGCGTCGTTGGGACCGCAGTCAGCGCCGAAGGTGAGGCGCCCGCGGCCGTCGCTGAGATCGACCGCGAACGTGCGCGTGAAGTGCGGCACCTCGCGCAGCCGCGCCCGGAGCGGGCCGAGCTCGAGTCCTGCGGCCGGGTCGTACTCCTCGAGCGCGAACGCGCTCTCGATCAGGTCGGGCTTCCCCCAGGCTCCGAGCATCTGCCGGAACACCTCGCGCGCGCCCGGAGGTGCGCACAGCCGCGGGGGCTCGGCGCGGCGCGTTCGGCTCGTCAGGGTCAGGCCGTAGCTGAACGGGACGAGGTCGAAGAAGTGGTCTGAGTGCAGGTGCGTGATCAGCACCGCGTCGACGTCGAGGTAGTCGTGCGCGAGCCGGAGCTTGGCGAAGCTCCCGGTGCCGCAGTCCAGCAGCAGCGTGTAGTCCCCCTCCTGGACGAGGTAGGCGGTGCATGCGCCGCCGGCGTCCTCCCACGAGGGCGACTTCCCGAGCACCGTGATCAGCACCTCTCCACCTCCTGGTCCCCGTGTGCATCCAGCCGTTTGGCACTCTAACCGGGTGGCGGCCGCGAATCTGCAATTGCCGGTGCCCGTTCTGGCCGTCGCGAATCTGCCCTCGCCGGTGCCCGTTGTGGCCGCCGCGAGCAACTTCGACGTGAGCCTGCTCGTGCTCGGAGGCCTCCTGATCGCGGGCGCCCTGTGGTCGGGCCACGCGCGAAGCTCGCTGCTGCCGCTGCCGGCGATGTTCGTGCTCGCCGGCTTCGTGCTCGGGCAGGGCGCGCTGAAGGTGCTCAGCTTCCATGCCCGCTCGGGGTTCGTGGGCGATCTGGCGATCGTCGCCCTGATCGTGATCCTGTTCCGCGATGGGCTCGAGGTGGAGGGCGAGATGCTGCAGTCGCACTGGCACCTGCCACTGCGCAAGCTCGTCCTCGCGATGCCGATCACGGCCGCGGTCGTCGCGGTCGCCGCGCACACGCTGACCAGCCTGTCGTGGACCGAATCACTCCTGCTCGGGGCGCTGCTGTCCCCGACCGATCCCGTCCTGTCCTCGAGCGTGGTCACCAACCCGCGCGTGCCCCGGCTCGTGCGCCACTCGCTGAACCTGGAATCCGGGCTGAACGACGGCCTGGCCCTGCCGGCTGTCCTGGCGCTGAGCGCCGCGCTGGCGGTCGGCGGCGGCCCGTTCGTGTGGTGGCGATTCGTGCTCGAGGACATCGGCTTCGGGTTCGCCGCCGGGCTGCTCGTGGGCTTCACGGCAGCTCGGGTGATGCCCGTGGGGCGAGGTCTCGAGACCTCGGTCCCCGACCATCAGAAGTCCCTTTACGCCCTGGGCAGCGCGCTCACCGCCTACGGCCTCGCGGTGCTTGCCCCTCACGGGAACGGCCTGATCGCCGTCTACGTGGCCGCGATCACGCTCGGCATTCGCCGTCCCGACCTGCGCGCGCAGTTCGCCCGCCAGGCCGCCGACCTGGTCGAGCTCGTCAAGCTCGGCATCTTCGCCGTGTTCGGCTCGGTGCTGAGCGTGCACGCGCTGCTGGGCGACGGCTGGGCGGCCGTGGCCGTCGTCGCCGTCGCGCTGCTCGTGGCCCGCCCGGCCGCAGTCGCCGTGGCGCTGGCGCGCACGGCCACGGATCTGGCCACCCGCGGTTTCATGGCCTGGTTCGGACCGAAGGGGGTGGCCACGATGACGTTCTCGCTGCTGGTCCTGAGCAAGAACGTCCGCGCCGGGGCCCGCATCTTCGATCTGGCGGCGCTGGCCGTCGTCAGCTCGGTCATCCTGCACGGCTTGAGCGACGTGCCGGGGTCGGAGTGGCTGGCCCGGCGCAGCGAGCGCGAGAGCGCCTAGTGCCCGGAGCCGGGGCGAGTGCTCATTCGAGGCGCACCTCGACCGCTGACTCGCGACACTAGTGGTGCTGGTTATGGTCGCCGTCGCGCCGCGGCACGTCCATGACCCAGCCCATGAAGACGGCGAACAGGACGAACACGATGAAGGCGCCGATCAGCGGCCAGTACATGGCGGGAACGTTATATGAGAGCCAGGTCGGGCGTGGAGCGCGACCTGCTAGGCATGGAGCGCGACCTGCTGGGCGTGGAGCGCGACCTGCTCGTGGGCGCTCGGGAACGCCCACGCCACCTGCAGGCGCCGCTCCTGGCGGAAGACGAAGCGCAGCTGGCTCGGCGGCTTCAGGCCCTCCGGGCGGTTCGGCCGGAAGGTGGCGCAGGGCCCGCCGTGCGAGACGGCACACAGCGCGTTGGCTCCGAAGTAGCAGCCTTCGCAGCTCGCCCCTGGTCCACCTGTCCGTGCTTCCGCCATACCGACGCCGTCCTCGCTGAGGTGTTGAGATCTTGTGACCGGCGGCAATCAAACCGCCTTCGCGCCCGGCCTGCAAACTCGATTTCCGGAAAACGCAGGAACTTCGTTTCGGCGGCGATCTCCCTGCAAACAGCGATGTTTTCTGAATGGCGGGCACGAACCGCCCGCTATTTGGCCAGCTTTTCGGCTGGGTAGGCGGACTCCATGAAGATCCTCCTGACCGGCACCAGCGGCTACGTCGGCTCCCGGCTGGCGCCCCGCCTGCTCGCGGCCGGTCACGAGGTGCGCGGGTTCAGCCGGCGCGGGCTCGGACCACCCGGCATCCGGACCTTCACCGGCGACGCCGTCACGGGCGCCGGCCTCGCTGACGCGCTGGGCGGCGTGGACGTGGCCTACTACCTGATCCACTCGATGGAGCCCTCGACCGACGGCGTCTTCGGCGAGCGCGAGCGCCGCTCGGCGGCGAGCTTCGCCGAGGCGGCCGGCGACGCGGGCGTGGCCCGGATCGTCTACCTGGGTGGCCTGCTCCCAGCTCGCGGGCCGGCCTCGCCGCATCTGAGCAGCCGGATGGCTGTGGAGGGCATCCTGCGTGGCGCCGTACCGGACACGGTCGTGCTGCGGGCATCGATCGTGATCGGCGCCGGTTCGCGTTCATTTCGCTTCCTCGTGCGCCTGATCGAGCGCCTGCGCGTGCTCGCGGTCCCAGCATGGCATCGCCACCGCACCGCCCCGATCGACGAGCGCGACGTGGTGGAGCTGCTGGCGCGCGCTGGTGAGAGCGAGCTCGCCGCCGGGGAGACATTCGACATCGGCGGGCCCGACGTGGTGAGCTACGGCGAGCTCATCGACCGGATCCGCGATCACATGCTGGTGGACCGGGCAACCCTGTCCTTCAAGCGCCTGAGCGCCACCCCGATCGCCAGCCGGGTGGCGGCGGTGGTGGCCGGCGAGAGCTACGAGCTGATCGGCCCGCTGATGGAAAGCCTGGACGAGGACCTGATACCGCGCGACCGTCGTGGGGCGGAGCTGTTAGACGTGCGCGAGCACTCGCTCGATTCAGCCATCGAGCACGCCCTGCGCGAATGGGAGGCACACGAGCCGCTCGCGGCGCGTTAGGGTCCGCTCACACCACCATGAGTCAGGTACACGTCACGACTGAGATCAACGCCCCGATCGAGAAGGTTTGGGACACGGTTATGGATCCCGACCGGCTCGGTGAGTGGGTAACGATTCACCGCTCGGTGGCGCGCGTCTCGGACCGTCCCCTCTCCAGCGGCTCGACGATGCGACAGACGCTCCGCATGCACGGCGTGTCCTTTCACGTCGACTGGACGCTCGTGAACGTGCAGGCTCCGAACCGCGCCGAATGGCAGGGCCACGGTCCTGCGGGCTCGCGCGCGCGGATCAGCTACCGGCTGTCGGGCGATGGCGGTGGCCCCACCCGGTTCGACTACACCAACGAGTTCAGTGCACCGGGTGGAAGGCTTGGCAATGTCGCCAGCCGTGTGATCGTCGGCGCGGCCTCGGAGCGGGAGGCTCACCACACACTCGCCCGCTTGAAGGCGCTACTGGAAAATAAGAAATAACTTCAACTTCCGACTGGCGCGCTATCTTCTCGTGAGCGTTAACTGGTTACCGTGGAAAGGACGCACAATGGCCGGGTTCGTCGAGAGCACAGTCAATGACATCGACAGTCGGATCTCTGAACTGAGAGCGGAACTGGCCAAGCTGGAGGCGGCACGCAGCGCGCTGCTCGGCGGGGGCAGTGGTGGTCGTTCCACAGCTCGCAGCGCGACCGCGGGCACCGCCCGTCGCGCGCGCAGCACCCGCGCGCGCAGCGCGCGCGCCGGCACTCGCCGTGGACCCGGCCGGCCCCGAGGGCGCCGGGGTGGTAACACCCGCGCCAACCAGGCCCTGGAGCTCGTCGCCGGCCAGCCCGGCATCACGATTCCCGAGATCGCCACGAAGATGGGGATCGAGCCGAACTACCTCTACCGGGTAATGCCCAAGCTCGTGACCGAAGGTCGCGTCCGGCGCGACGGTCAGGGCTGGCACCCGGCCAGCTAACCCCCAGCGGGTCGCCGGCCGGGCGCCGGCAGACTCAGATCAGGCCGAGCTGCTCGACCGCCTCGCGCTCCTCGCGCAGCTCGCCGACGGTCGCGTCGATGCGGGCGCGGGAGAAGTCATTGATCTCGAGTCCCTGCACGATCTCGTAGGTGCCGCCCGAGCAGGTGACCGGGAAGCTCGAGATGACACCCTCGGCGACGCCGTAGGAGCCTTCGGACGGGATCGCCATCGACACCCAGTCGCCGTCCGGCGTCCCGAGCACCCAGTCGTGGACGTGGTCGATCGCGGCGTTGGCGGCCGAGGCTGCACTCGACGCGCCGCGGGCCTCGATGATCGCCGCGCCGCGCTTCTGCACGGTCGGTATGAAGTCGCTCTCCAGCCACTGCTGGTCTGAGACCACATCGGAGGCGTTTCGCCCCGCGACCTTGGCATGGAAGATGTCCGGGTACTGGGTGGCCGAGTGGTTGCCCCAGATCGTCATGTTGGTCACCTCACCCACGGTGACGCCCGCCTTGGCCGCCAGCTGTGCCTTCGCGCGATTGTGGTCCAGACGGGTCATCGCGGTGAAACGCTCGGCGGGGATGTCGGGCGCGTTGCTCTTGGCGATCAGGCAGTTGGTGTTCGCCGGGTTGCCGACCACCAGCACCTTGATGTCGGAGGCCGCATGCTCATTCAGGGCCTGACCCTGCGGCTTGAAGATGCCGCCGTTGGCTTCGAGCAGGTCGCTGCGCTCCATGCCCTTCGAGCGCGGCCGGGCGCCCACCAGCAGCGCGATGTTCACGCCATTGAACGCCTGGTCAGGGTCGTCGAAGATGTCCACTCCCGCGAGCAGTGGGAAGGCACAGTCGTCAAGCTCCATCGCGGTGCCCTCGGCGGCCTTCACCGCCTGCGGTATCTCGAGCAGGGACAGGTGCACAGGGGTGTCGGGGCCCAGCAGGTGGCCGCTGGCTATACGGAAAAGAAGCGCATAGCCGATCTGACCGGCGGCGCCGGTCACGGCCACGCGTACGGGTGTGTCAGTCACTGTGGATCTCCTTTCTGACCGTGGGCGCTCGGATGACCGCGCGACCACTAACTACAGCGTGGTGTCATAGACATCGCCGAGCTTGTCTTTCAGATAGGCGATGAACGGTCCGACCGCGATCGGGCCGCCCACCACGCGCTGAAGCAGCTCCGGCATCGCGAACTTGGCGCCGTGACGGTGCACGTGCTCGCGCAGCCACTCGCGCAGGCCCATCAGCTCGCCTGCCTCGATCTGGCTGTCGAGTTCGGGGATGTCGCGGTGCACGCGCTCCCACAGCTGCCCGGCGATCAGGTTGCCGAGCGCGTAGGTGGGGAAGTAGCCGATCGCGCCGCCTGACCAGTGCACGTCCTGAAGCACACCCAGGGCCGGGTCTGTCACCTCGAGCCCGAGGTAGTCCCGGTAGCGGCTGTTCCACGCCTCGGGGAGGTCCGCCACCGACAGGCGCCCTTCGATCAGCTCCTGCTCGAGCTCGAAGCGGATCACGATGTGCAGGCCGTACGTTGCTTCGTCGGCCTCCACCCGGATGAACGACGGGGCGACGCTGTTGACAGCCCGGAACAGCGTGTCGGGAGTGGCCGAGACGCCGAGATGCTCGCCCACGAGCGGCGCGAGGACGGTCGCGAAGGCTCGGCTGCGCCCGACCATGTTCTCCCACATCCGGCTCTGGGATTCGTGCAGGCCGAGCGACTCGGCGTGGCCGAGGGGCGTCCGCTGCAGCGAGCGGGCAATGCCGGCCTCGTAGAGGCCGTGGCCGCATTCGTGCATCGCCCCGTACAGGGCGGCTGGGAAGTAGGTCTCATCCCAGCGCGTGGTCAGGCGCACGTCGTCGCAGCCGAAGCTGGTCGCGAACGGGTGCGCGGCCTCGTCAAGGCGCCAGCGCTCACGGTCGAAGCTCATGCGCTCGAGCACCGCGGCGACAAGCGCACGCTGACCGGCCACCGGGAAGCTTCCGTGCACGCAGGAGTCATCGACCTGCTTGGTTGCGGCGATCGCCGCGATCAACGGGACGAGCTCGTCGCGCAGCTCGGTGAAGATGCGCCGCACCTCGGCCGCCCGCATGCCGGGCTCGTAGTCGTCGAGCAGCGCGTCGTAGGCCTCGTCGAACTCCGGCAGGCACTCGATGTACTGGCGGGTGAGCTGGATGTTGCGCTCGAGGTAGGGGGCGAAGCTCTCGTAGTCGCGGTTCGCCCGGGCGAGGACCCAGGCCTCGTGGCCGAGCGCTCCCGCGCGCGCCATCTCCGCCGCCAGCTCCGCCGGCACGCGGCGGGCCTTCTCCCAGCGCCGGCGCACCACGCGCACGAGGGAGACCTCGTCGGAGTCCGGCGAGGCGCCGTTACATTGATCGCCCGCCTCCTGGAGCAGGCGACCGGTCTCGTCGGCGATGAACAGTTCGTGGCGGATGCGCCCGATCGTGGCCTTGGCCTCGGCACGAGCCGGGCCGCCGCCGGGGGGCATCATCGTCTGCTGGTCCCAGTCGAGAAGCTGCGCTACGTGCCCGAGATCGGTGAGGCCGGCCAGGCGCTCGCGCAGGTCAGTGATGGCGTTGGTCATGGAGCCACCAATCCTTGCATCTTCCGAGCCTGTGCGACGATTGCCACGTGCTCAGACGCGGTGGCTCGATCAAGCTGATGGACCTGTTCGGTTTCCGGATCGGGGTCGACGTCAGCTGGTTCCTGATCCTGTTCCTGATGATCTTCTGGCTCTCGGGGTCGTTCCGGAACGAGTTGAACTCCTCCGACGGGGTGGCCTACGCGACCGCGGTGGCCACCGCCCTGGCCCTGTTCGCCTCCCTGATCGTCCACGAGCTCGGGCACGCGCTGGTCGCTCGCCGCGAGGGCATCGAGGTGCGCCGGATCGACCTGCTGCTGTTCGGCGGCATCACGCAGATGAGCCGAGACGCGATCACGCCGGGAGAGGACTTCAGGATCGCGGCGGCGGGCCCGGCGGCGACCTTCGGCTTCGTCGTGCTCTGCTTGGTGCTGGACATGATCGTGGTCGGCCCGCACCGGCTCTGGGACGCCGCCAAGCTCGACAGCAGCGTCCACACGACGCCCGTGCTGCTGGCGCTGAGCTGGCTGTTCCTGTGGAACGTCGTGCTCCTCATCTTCAACCTCGTGCCCGCCTTCCCGCTCGACGGGGGCCGGATCGCCCGCTCGGTGGTCTGGCGGGTCACCGGCTCCAAGCAGCGCGGTCAACGGCTGGCCGCCCGCATGGGGCAGGGCTTCGCGCTCCTGCTCGGGGCCGGGGCGATCAGCCTGATGGCCTCGGCCGGAGCCTTCAGCGGGCTGTGGCTCTTGGCGATCTCGTTCCTGCTCTGGCAGTCGGCGCGGGGAGCGATCGTGCAGAGCGCGATGGCCGAACGGATCGAGCAGGTACGGGTGTCGGACATCATGGATCCGGATCCGGTGGCGATTCCCTCGGGCGCGCGCGTGGCCCAGGCCGAGGAGGAGTACTTCCTGCGCTACGGCTGGAACTGGTTCCCGGTGGTCGACGACGTCGGGCGGTTTTTGGGGATCGTGCGCCGGGAGGGGCTGGGCGCGGGGTCGGACACGGTGGCCTCGGCGCTGGAGGCGGATGCAGCCGTGGTGCAGGAGGACCGGCCGATCACCGACCTGCTGGCCTCGGAGTCGCTGGGGCGGCTCGGAGCGCTGATGGCCGTCGACCGCGAGGGCGTGCTGCGCGGGGTCGTCACGGTCGGCCAGGTGCGCCGGGCACTCCAGACCGCGCTCCAGGGCCCGCTGGCCTAACCCTGGGCTCCGCACTCGCGAGTCCAGGGGGAACGAACCTCCGCCTCGATCCGCTGATCTCGTCGCTCGGGATGAAAGTTGCGCTCAGCGAGACCGGCGGCCCAGCCGACGCCGCCCGCGCCACGCGGCGGAGGTTCGTTCCGGTCAGGTGCGGGGCGCGGGGCATCCGGCATTCCGGGTCCCACGGGCTGCGGCCTCACGATCCGCGCGCCGAGCGCCGCCAAGCTCCCGGCGCCCCCGGGAAGAACCTCCGCCTCGATCCGCCGACGTCGTCGCTCGGGATGAAATTCCCGCTCACCGGGAACAACCTCCGCCGCGCCGTTATCGGGCGCTCGCGGCGGAGCTTTTTCCCGGGCGAGGACGGCTCGCCCGGGGGGCGACGCGGATCCGCAGTCGGGGTTCTCTACGGATTCGAAGGTCGCCCGGGCTACGGCTTATCGGGCCGCGGCTGGTTGCCGATAACCGGGCTGAGAGAGAAGGAGTCCTAATGCAGTCTCGGTTCCATCGTCGTTCGAAGTCCCACACCGCCGTCGCCGAGGGCAAGCCCTGCGGGCACCCCCGTCACGTCGGCACCTGCTCCTGCTGCCAGCGCCTGCAGCTCGAGCGTTGGAGCCTGCAGCTCGCGCAGGCCACACGCCAGCGCGGCCAGCACTGAGCACCCTCGCCGGCCACGGCTGACGAGCCGGCGGCGTGAGAACGCGGCGCCCCGCCGCGCTTCCATAGAATCGCGGAGGTGCCCTCCCATGACGTGCTGATCATCGGCGCCGGGCTCGCCGGACAGCGAGCTGCCCTGGCGGCCGCGCAGTCCGGGGCCACGGTCGCCATCGTCTCGAAGGTCCACCCCGTGCGCTCGCACTCGGTGGCCGCCGCCGGCGGCATCAACGCCGCCCTCAATCCCGAGGACAGCTGGGAGTCCCATGCCTTCGACACCGTCAAGGGCTCGGACTACCTGGGTGACCAGGACGCGATCGAGATCATGTGCCGCGAGGCCCCGGACGAGATCCTGTGGCTCGAGCACGCCGGCGTCACCTTCCACCGTAACGACACCGGCCACCTCGGAACCCGCGCCTTCGGCGGCGCCTCGGCCGCCCGCACCTACTACGTGGCCGACATCACCGGCCACGCCATCCTGCACGTGCTCTACGAGCAGCTGATGAAGCACTCGGCCACCGTCGATCGCTACGAGGAGTGGTTCACCACCGATCTGCTCCAGGACGAGAACGGCCATTGCGTCGGCGCGATCTGCCGGAACCTGCGCGACGGCCACCTCGAGGTGTTCAACGCCAAGGCCACGATCCATGCCTCCGGCGGCGCCGGTCAGGCCTACAAGCCCACGACCAACGGACTGATCGTGACCGGCGACGGCATCGCCCAGGCCTACCGGATCGGGGCCAAGCTGATGGACATGGAGATGATCCAGTACCACCCCACGACGCTCCTGGGCAACGGCCTCTTGATCACCGAGGGCGCCCGCGGCGAGGGCGCGTGGCTGCTGAACGGTCAGGGCGAGCGCTTCATGGAGCGCTACGCCCCGAACAAGCTCGAGCTGGCCTCCCGCGATGTCGTCTCCAGGGCCGAGCAGACCGAGATCAATGAGGGCCGGGCGTTCCCCGACGGCGGTATCGCGCTCGACGTGACCAAGGTTCCCCGCCGCCGGACGCTCGAGGCGCTGCGCGAGATCGTCAACATCGGCCGCGACTTCGCCGGCGTGGACATCACCCGCGAGCCGATCCACATCCGGCCCGGCCAGCACTACATCATGGGCGGCATCAAGACCGACGTCGACGGCCAGACCACAATCCCCGGCCTGTACGCCGCCGGCGAGGTGGCCTGCGTCTCGGTCCATGGCGGTAACCGGCTGGGGGCCAACTCACTGCTGGACACGCTGATCTTCGGTCGCCGCTCGGGCGAGCACGCGGCCGCGCGCGCCAAGCAGATGGTCATGCCCACGACGCCCGCGGCCCAGGTCGCGGACACCGAGCGGGCGATCAAGGCGATCATCGATCGCCCGACCCGTGGCCGGCGGATCGCCGCCATCAAGCAGGAGCTCGGCGAGACCATGGACCGTCACGTCGCGGTTTTCCGCGATGCCGAGGGCCTGGCCAAGGCGCACGAGGTCGTGCGGCGGCTGAGGGAGGAGGCGCCGAATGCGGCGGTCGACGACAAGGGGTCGGTGTTCAACCAGGACGTGATCGCGGCCATCGAGCTCGGGTACATGCTCGATTGCGCCGAGGCGATCGTCGTCGCGGCGATCGAGCGCAAGGAGTCGCGCGGGGCGCAGTCCCGCACCGATTTCCCGGGGCGAAACGACGAGGAATGGCTGAAGCACATCGACATCTCGGTCAACGGCGGTGACGTGCCCAAGGTGAGCTACTCGCCGGTGACGATCACGCGCTGGGAGCCCATGGAAAGGACGTACTGATGCCCGAGTACACCCTCCGCATCCGCCGCTACGACCCCGACTCCGGGCAGGCCGCCTACTGGGACGAGCACACGGTGGAGCTGGGTGCGACCCAGTCGGTGCTGGACGCGATCCTGAAGATCAAGGCCGACGCCGACGGTTCGATCGGGATCCGCTGCTCCTGCCAGCAGGCGATCTGCGGCTCCTGCGGCGTGCGCATGAACGGCAAGCCGGGCCTGGCCTGTAACACCCACCTGCGCGAGGCGGCCGAGCGCGGCCACGGCACGGGCTGGAACCCGCCCGAGGAGGGGGGCACCACCGCCGGGGACGGTGGTCAGCGCGAGGTCATCACGGTCGAGCCGATGGGCAACATGCCGGTGATCCGCGACCTGATCGTGGACATGGACGCCGTGCACTGGAAGAAGATCCAGCGCGTCACGCCCTGGCTCTTGAACAAGCAGCCGGTGCCCGAGCGCGAGTACATCGTGCCCCACGAGAACATGGTCGACGTCACGCAGACGATGGCCTGCATCCAGTGCGGCGCGTGCGTGTCCGACTGCCTGGCGATGGAGGTCGACCCGTTGTTCGTGGGTCCGGCGGCGCTGTCCAAGGCGTATCGCTTCGTCGGCGACCCCCGCGATGCCCAGCAGTTCGAGCGCCTGAAGGACCTCTCGGAAGACCCGCACGGCATCTACGACTGCACCCACTGCTTCAACTGCATCGACGCGTGCCCCAAGGGCGTTGACCCGATGAGCCAGATCATGCGCCTGCGCCGGGTAGCGGGCTCAGATCACGAGATCGAGGACCGCAATAACGGCTTCCGCCACGAGCACGCCTTCGTCAAGAACATCCAGCGCAACGGCATCCTGCACGAGTCAGACCTGCTGGCCGACTCCTACGGCGGCAAGTTCAACCCCAGCGCCGGGCGCGAGCTGGTCAGTGGGCTGCCGACCGCGGCCCGGGGGCTGGCGAAGGGCAAGATGACGGTCGGCAAGCTGCTCCTGCATCAGCACAAGGCCTCGAAGGAGATCAAGCGCATCTTCGACACCGTGGAGGGCCGCGGGGAGCGAGTCGAGCTGAACCTGTACGTGACCGGCTACGAGGACGATCCCGAGCAGACGGGCGACGCGGCGAAGGAGACGCAGTCGGCGGGCGACAAGAGCCAGGGCGCTCCCGAGGCCGCCGGCGCGGCCGGGCGTGAGCCCGCGCCCGAGGGCTCGGTGCCGGCGGCGGCCGAGGGCGAGAGCGCGCCCGAGACCTCCGAGGAGCCCGGGACTTCGACGGAAAGCGAGAACTCATGAAGGTCGCCTACTGGCCGGGGTGCGTGAGCCGCGGCTTCACGCCGGAGCTCCACGGGTCGATGGCAGCGGTGGCGCCACTGCTCGACATCGAGCTGATCGAGCTCGACCGCGCGAGCTGCTGCGGAGCGGGCGTGATCGCCGAGCACAACCAGGAGCTCGCCGACACGCTGAACGCGCGCACGTTCGCGCTCGCCCAGAAGACCGACGGCGAGCTGATGATGAACATCTGCTCGACCTGCCAGGGCGCGCAGTCCGAGTGCCAGGAGCGCCTGGATGCCAACACCGAGTACCGCGAGCACGTCAATCGCACGCTGGCCGAAGAGGGCCTGCGCTACGAGAAGGGGATCACGAACAAGAACTTCCTCTGGCTGCTGGTCGAGGAGATCGGGCTGGACCGGCTGAGGTCGCTGGTCAAGCGGCCGCTGACCGATCTCAAGGTCGGCCCGTTCTACGGCTGCTACATCGTGCGCCCGGTCAACCGCCTGGGGATCGACGAGGAGCATCCGCGCGACCGCTACCTGCACCAGGTGATCGAGGCGCTCGGCGGCACGGTGATCGACTACGCCGGCGTGTACAAGTGCTGCGGCTTCCCGATCATCACGATGAACAAGCAGGCCTCGCTGACGCAGGCCGGCCGGCACCTCGGCGACGCGCTCGACGCCGAGGCGGACTGTCTGGTCGTGCCCTGCCCGCTGTGTCACCTGAACCTCGACCTCCAGCAGCCGGCGGCGGCCAAGGTCGTGGGCCGCGAGCTCGGCCTGCCCGTGCTGCACCTGCCGCAGCTGGTCGGCCTTGCGCTCGGGCTCTCACCGAAGGAGCTCGGGATGAACAAGCACATCATCCGACCGACGTCGGTGATCAACTGGTCGACGGCGGTGGTCGCCGGCGCACCGGCGGCCTGAGAACCGTCAGTCCGGCAGCAGCGGCACCGTGATCCCCTGGTCGCGTCCGACCAGCACTCCCCGCGTGATCGCCGAGGTCCCGAACCGCTCCCGGATCAGGTCAACCGCGGCGTCGAGCTGGGCCGCGTGGTCGAACAGCGAGAGCTGGGCGCCCTGGGCGTCGCACAGGTTGGTCAGGGCGACCCCGATCAGGGTCAACCCCCGGCGCTCGATCAGGGGACCCGCATCCGAGAGCAGCTGCGAGGCCCGGTCCAGGATCAGCGGCGTGTGCGTGGTCGGGCCGGGCAGCGTGCTCGAGCGGGTGGCACGCGAGTAGTCGGCGAAGCGCAGCCGCAGCACGATCGTGCGGCATGCGCGGTCGGCCTTGCGCATCCGGCGGGTGACCCGGTCCACGAGCCCCACGAGCGCGGCGGCCACCTCCTCGGGCGGGCGCGCGCGGCGCCCGAGCGCGCGTTGTGAGCCGATCGAGCGCCGGCGGGCACGCACCCGCACTGGTCTCGGATCGCGCCCGCAGGCCAGCGCGTACAGATGGCGACCGGCGTGGCGTCCGAGCATGGCCATGAGCCGCTCCTCGCCCGTCGAAGCCAGCTCTCCCACCGTCGTGATCCCGACGGCTCTGAGCTTGGCCGCCGTCACCCGCCCCACTCCCCAGACGCGCTCGACGGGCAGCGGGTGCAGGAACTCGAGCTCGCGCTCGGGATCGACGACCAGCAGCCCGTCGGGCTTGGCCACCCCCGAGGCAACCTTGGCCAGGAACTTCGTCCGCGCCACCCCGACCGTGATCGGCAGCCCCAGCAGGCCGCGGACCTCGGCCCGGAGCAGCCGGGCGATCTCCTCGGGCGTGCCCAGCCCCGCGATGTGCTCGAGCCCGCGGACATCCAGGAAGGCCTCGTCGATCGAGAGCGCCTCGACCGTCGGCGCCATGCGCTTGAAGACCTCGAAGACCTCCTTGCTGGCGTCGCTGTAGGCCGACATGCGCCCGCTCACCACCTTGGCCTGCGGGCACAGGCGGCGCGCCTCGCGCCCGCCCATCGCCGTGCGCACCCCGCAGGCCCGCGCCTCGTAGCTCGCACAGAGCACGACCCCGCCGCCGACGATCACCGGGCGGCCGCGCAGCGCCGGGTTGTCGCGCTGCTCGACCGAGGCGTAGAACGCGTCGAGGTCGGCGTGGAGTACGGTGGCGGCCGTCATGTTTACGAACGTATGTTCGACCACGGCGCGGATGTCCACCGGCGCCGTATGCTCGCGTCGACGATGGCGAGCAGCTGGATAGTGGCCATGGGCGGCGGGAGCTTCTGGCACCCGTACGACCCCACCCGAGACGCGTTCATCTTCTCGCTCGCGCGCCGCAAGCGCCCGCGCGTGGGCTTCGTCGCGACCGCGGGTGGCGACTCCGACACCTACACGGCGAACTTCTTCCGGGCGATGAGCGAGCACGACGTCGCGGCCGTCGACGTGCCGCTGTTCAACCGCCGCGACCTCGATCTCCGGCGCGCCGTGCTCGACCTGGACGTGGTGTTCGTGGGCGGGGGTAACACGCTCAGCCTGCTGGCCGTCTGGCGGGCGCACGGGCTGGATCAGATCCTGCGCGAGGCGTGGGAGTCCGGGATCGTCATGTGCGGAGTGAGCGCCGGGATGAACTGCTGGTTCGAGCAGTCGGTCACCGACTCGTACTCCCTGGAGGAGCTGCGCCCGCTCGACGACGGCCTGGGCTTCCTCACCGGAAGCTGCTGTCCGCACTACTCCGACGACGATCGCCGGCGGCCCGCCTACCACCAGTTCATGCGCTCAGGGGAGCTGCGCGCCGGGGTGGCCGCGGACGACTCGGCGGCGCTGGTCTACGAAGGCACCGTGCTGGCGGAGGTCGTGCGCTGGGCGGATGAGGGCACCGGCTACCGCGTCTCGCCGGCCAACGGCGAGGTCGAGGAGACGGCGCTCCCCAGCCGGCGCCTTTAACGACGAAGAGCGAGACAGCCGTCTCGCTCGATCGTCATACCCCTGTTCGTCCTCGATGGGAAGCTCTATCGGGGATCCCGCATCCCCGGGGGAATACGCTGCAAAGCCTGACATTCGAGGCTCGGCGTGTCATCCCCTCGGTCGGGGGAACTTCGGGTCAGATGTTCTCCGCCGCACGGGGGTACCCGCCTCCCCCGTTTCCGAACCACCGAGTAACCTAAAGGGTGACACCCGGCATCCCCCCTTTCTCACCCCTCCGGAACCGCTCGCCTCAGAACATGCCTTCCCGCACCGCCGTCCGCGTCGCCGTCGCCCGCTTCGAGGACATCGTCGCCCATGGCCTGCGCGCGCTGATCACCGACGACGACAACCTCGAGCTCGTCGCCGACGGGATCGACCACGACGCCCTGAGCCGGGAGCTCGCCCGCACGAGGCCGGACGTCGCCCTGCTGAACTTCGGCTCGCTGTCGAGCACGATCGAGCTGCGCGAGCTGCACCGCCTGCACCCGGACACGCGCCTGGTCGTGCTCGCCAACCGGCCGACCCCCTCGGAGTGCCGGCAGATGCTGGCCTTCGGCGCCACGGCCTGCCTGGCCAAGAGCACCGAGGCCCGCGACGTCCTGCACGCCATCCACCTCGCCTCCCGCGGCTTGCACGTGCTGCCGCCGGCCACCATCGACGGCGCGGACGCGTCAGCGCCCGATCTGCTGACCCCGCGCGAGGCCGAGGTGCTCGAGCTCCTGCAGTCGGGACGCTCGAACGCCGAGATCGCCTACACGCTCCAGGTGAGCATCGAGACCGTGCGCAGCCACGCGCGGCGGATCTACCGCAAGCTCGGCGTCAGGACGCGGCGGGAACTGCGGGCCCGCCACTGAGCAGGCCGCGCTCGACGAGCACCTCGGCGATCTGCACCGCGTTGGTCGCGGCGCCCTTGCGCAGGTTGTCGCTCACCACCCACATGCTGAACGCCCGCGGGTGTGACTCGTCGTCGCGCAGCCGGCCCACGAACACCTCGTCGCGCCCCGTGGCGCCGATCGGGCTGGGGACGTCGTCCTCCAAGGACAGCCCCGGCGCGGCCCGCAGGAGCTCATACGCCTCGTCCGCCCCCAGGGGCTGGCGCGTCTGCACGTTGACCGAGATCGAGTGCGAAACCCGGACCGGCACGCGCACGCAGGTCACGGCCACGCCGATCGTCGCGTCCTCGAGGATCTTTCGCGTCTCGAACATCATCTTGCGCTCTTCGTCGGTGTGGTCGTCGCCGTCGGCGAAGTTGCCGGCGGCGCCGATCACGTTGAACGCGATCGGCTGCGGGTAGACCTGC
Organism: Solirubrobacteraceae bacterium; assembly: GCA_035295205.1. Taxonomy (GTDB): domain Bacteria; phylum Actinomycetota; class Thermoleophilia; order Solirubrobacterales; family Solirubrobacteraceae; genus Palsa-465. The sequence goes on from DATGJM010000119.1 coordinate 17,053, forward strand.
GGCGCCGCGTACTCCCCCCGCAGCGCGGCCACGGTCTGGGACTCGAGCTCGTCGAGCGCCTTCTTGCCGGTGCCCGAGACCGACTGGTAGGTCGAGGCCACGATCCGCTCGATCCCGACCGCCCGCTGGATCGGCCCCAGCGCCACCATCAGCTGCATCGTCGAGCAGTTCGGGTTGGCGATCAGCCCGGCGTGGCCCTCGAGGGCGTGGGGGTTGACCTCCGAGACCACGAGCGGCACGTCGGGGTCGCGCCTGAACGCGGAGGAGTTGTCGACCACGGTCGCCCCCGCGGCCACGAACCGCGGGGCCCACTCGCGCGAGGTTCCCGCCCCGGCGCTGAACAGCGCCACGTCGAACCCCTCGATGTCCGCCCCGGGCTCCAGGGCCCGCACGACCAGCCCGCCGTCGAGCGAGCGCCCGGCTGACCGGCTCGAGGCGAAGGGCACGATCTCGTCGGCCGGGAAGCCGCGACTTCGCAGCAGCTCCAGCATCGTCGTGCCGACGACGCCGGTGGCGCCGACAACGGCGACGCGCATGGCTAGCGGGCCTCCTGGCCGAACGGCTCGGCCTGGACGGCGCCCTCGCCGAGCGCGAACGCCGCGTGCAGGGCCTGCACGGCTTCGGGCACCCGGTTGGAGCGGATGATGCAGGAGATCTTGATCGGCGAAGTGGAGATCATCTCGATGTTGATGGCCTGCTCGGCCAGGGTCTTGAACACCTTCGCGGCCACGCCGGGGTGCGAGCGCATTCCGGCGCCGACGATCGAGACCTTGCCGATGTGCTCGTCGCGGTCCACGCGCGCGATCCCGAGGTCGGCGATCACGGGCTCGAGCGCCCGCTCGGCCGCGCGCAGGTCCTCGCTGGCGATCGTGAACGAGACCTCGGCATCGCGCCCCTGGCCCAGCGGCTCGTTCTGGATGATCGTGTCGACGTTACAGCCGGCCTCCGCCAGGGCCTCGAAGATCGACGCCGCCGCGCCCGGGACGTCGGGCACGCCGAGAAGCGTGATCCGAGCTTCCTCGGTCGAGTGGGTGACGGCGGTGACGAGCGGCTGTTCCATGGTTTCGTCCTCTCCGACCACAACGGTACCTGCCGCGTCCTTGAAGCTCGACCGGCAGTGGATGCGCACCCCGTGGGTGCGGGCGTACTCGACCGAGCGCAGTTGCAGGACCTTGGCGCCCGAGGCCGCCATCTCGAGCATCTCCTCGAAGCTGACCTGCGAGAGCTTGCGGGCGTCCGGGACGATCCGCGGGTCCGCGGTGAACACGCCGTCGACGTCGGTGTAGATCTCGCAGATCTCGGCTCCGATCGCCGCCGCCAGGGCCACGGCGGTCGTGTCGGAGCCGCCGCGGCCGAGGGTGGTCACGTCGCGCGCGGTGGAGACGCCCTGGAAGCCGGCCACGAGGACGATCAGATCCCTGTCCAGCGCCTCGCGGATGCGGTCGGCGCGCACGTCGATGATCTTCGCCTTGGTGTGCGAGGTGTCGGTGACGATGCCGGCCTGTGAGCCGGTGAGCGAGATCGCCCGGTGTCCGAGGTCGTTGATGGCCATCGCGCACAGCGCGCAGGAGATGCGCTCGCCGGTCGAGAGCAGCATGTCCATCTCGCGCGGATCGGGGAACGGCGAGACCTCCTCGGCCATCGCGATCAGCTCATCGGTCGTCTTCCCGCGCGCCGAGAGCACGGCCACGACGCGGCCGCCCTGCTCCCTACGCGCGACGATGCGGCGCGCGGCGCGCTTGATCCGCTCGGCGTCGGCGACCGAGGTCCCGCCGAACTTCATGACCACCGTGTTGGGCACGAGGACAAGGGTACGGGGAAGGATCGGGGCCTGACGTTCCGCGTTCGCGTCGTATCGGTGATGACATTCTCATGCGCGGAAGCTGTGCATTTCACAGGAAAAGCGCAGACGACCTCCCGCACCCAGTATCTTGGAGGTTCGAACGAAACTGAGACGAGCATCGGAGAGAGACGATGGCTACGCCAGTAATGGATCAGGGGCGAGGCCGGCCAGGTGAGGTAGGCCGGATCATCCCGATATCACCGACTCACGAGACGTACGGGTTCGTGAACCGCACGGTGTACTACGTGCCGCGCTTCATGCGGCATCTGCGCCGGCGCGTGCGCTCGAACATGTCGCTCGGGCAGGCCTGGCGCTCCGCGCGCCAGCGCATGCAGGAATACCACTGAGTGTTCGTCGGGCGGGGGCCTTGGGGCCAACCCGCTCGGCCGCTCAGGCGGTCTCGCCGCCGGACTCAGACCGCGCGACGTCCGGCCAGCGCGCGCCCGAGCGTGAGCTCGTCGGCGTACTCCAGATCGGCGCCGACCGGGAGCCCGCTGGCCAGCCGCGTCACCGCGACCTGGGCGGCGACCCGGCGCAGACCGTCCGCGATGTGCAGGGCGGTCGCCTCGCCGGTGGTCGTCGGGTTGGTGGCGATCACGACCTCTCGCACCTCGCCGCCGGTCACCCGCTCGTAGAGCTCTGAGATCTTCAGGTCCTCCGGATCGATCCCGTCGATCGGCGAGAGGGCGCCGCCGAGGACGTGGTAGCGGCCGCGGAACTCGTGCGTGCGCTCGATCGAGATCACATCCGAGGGCTCCTCGACCACACAGATCAGCTCCCGGTCGCGGCGCTCGTCGGAGCAGATCCGGCAGCGGGGTCCGTCGGCGAGGTTGAAGCACACCTCGCACAGGCCGATGCGCTCCTTGACCTCGCGGATCGCCTCAGCCAGCGCGATCGCGTCAGACGCGTCCACGCGAAGGATGTGAAAGGCCAGGCGCTGGGCGGTGCGCCCGCCGACTCCCGGAAGCTTCGAGAGCTCGGTGATCAGGCGCTGGACCGGAGGTGCGTACAAGTTCTAGAAGCCCGGCAGTCCCAGGCCGCCGAGGCCGCCGGCGATCCCGCCGAGCTTGGCGTTGGCCAGCTCCTGGGCGGAGCGCAGGCCCTCGTTGACGGCGGCCAGGACCATGTCCTGAAGCAGCTCGACGTCGTCGGGGTCGACGGCCTGGGGATCGATCGTGATCTCCTTGATCACCAATTCGCCGGTGACCTTGACCGTGACCATGCCGCCGCCGGCCGAGGCCTCGACGACCTCGTCCTTCAGCGCCTCCTGGGCGGCCATCATCTCCTGCTGCATCTTCTGGGCCTGCTTCATCAGCTGCTGCATGTTCGGTTGCGGCATCAGTGGTTTGCCTCCTGTGGCTCTTCGTCGAGGATTTCCTCAGCGTCGAATTCCTCGAGGAAGCGACGCACCAGCTCCTCCCCCGTCAGCGCCGGCGCCGGCCCGGCCGACGGCGTCTGCGGCGACTCGTCGCGCAGCTCATAGCGCAGCCCCAGGTGCCGGCCGGTGGCCTGGCGCAGCGCGTCGATCGTGACCCGCCGGTGCTCCTCCTGCTCGGCCTTGCGCTTGAGGAAGTCCGCGCCGGTCGGGAACGCGAGCGTCAGCTCGTGCTCTGAGACCGACACCGGCCGGGCGGCCGCGAGCGTGGCCGCGACCATCGCGTTCTGGGCCCGCACCAGCTCGACCGCGGCGGGCCAGGCGGTGGCCGCCGCATCGAGGGTGAAGCCGATCTGGGGCTCGGGCGCCGGGGGCGCGGGCGGCGGGCCCGGGTCGGGCGCCGGCGACGGGGGCGGACCCGGCGGCCCGGGCTCCGATGGGCCGGACGGGCCGGGCGGCGGCATCGGCGGCTGCGACGGCGGCACCACCGTGGGGATGTCATCGCCCCCCGCCTCGAGGCGCTCGATCCGGCTGAGCAGCGCGGCCACCGAAGGGTCGAGCTCGGGCGCCGCCGCCTTGGCCAGCAGCAGCTCGAGCTGGATCCGGGCCTGGGCCCCGTTGGTAGTCGCCTCGAGCGCCGCCGCCACCAGGTCGAGCAAACGCGAAGAGTCGGTGCTCGAGAGCCGGGCCGCCTGGTCGGCGAGCCGGCGATCGCGGTCGGCCGTGACGCGGATCTCGGGGGCGACCTCGCCCAGGATCTGCACGGTCAGAAGCTCGCGCGCGTGAACCTCGAGGTCGCGGATCACCTGCCCGGGGTCGCGCCCGGACTCGGCCAGCCGGGCGGCGGTGCGCAGAGCCTGTGCCGGGTCGCGGGCGATGACCGCGTCCACGGCGGCGAACAGCGCCTCCGCGTCGGCCACGCCCAGCACCGCGAGCACGTCATCGGGGGCGATCGTGCGCTCGCCGGCGTAGGTCACGAGCTGCTCGAGCGTGCCGAGCGCGTCGCGGAAGCTGCCGGTGGCATGGCGGGCGATCAGGGCCAGGGTGCCGGGCTCGGTCGCGATCGACTCCTGCTCTGAGACCCGCTCCAGCACCGTGGCCACCTGCTCGACCGACGGGCGCCCGAAGTCGAAGCGGTGGCAGCGGTCGACGACCGTGGGCAGCACCTTCTGGGCCTCGGTCGTGGCGAGCACGAAGATCGTGCGCGGCGGCGGCTCCTCGAGCGTCTTCAGGAACGCGTTCCAGGCCTGCGAGGAGAGCATGTGGGCCTCGTCGAGGATGTAGATCTTGTGGCGGCCGGAGACGGGCGCGTAGGCCACCTTCTCGCGCAGGTCGCGGATGTCGTCCACCGAGTTGTTCGAGGCGGCGTCCATCTCGATCACGTCCAGCGAGGTCGCATTCGCGATCGAGACGCACGACTCGCAGACCCCGCAGGGCTCGATCGTGGGGCCGTTCACGCAGTTCAGGCAGGCGGCCAGGATCTTGGCCATGCTCGTCTTGCCGGTGCCGCGCGAGCCCACGAACAGGTAGGCGTGGTGGACCTGGCCGCGCTGCACCGCGTTGCGCAGGGTGCGCACGACGTGCTCCTGCCCGACGACGTCTGCGAACGTGCGCGGGCGGTGGCGGCGATAGAGCGAGGGACCCGAGGACACGGCACATCCGAGTCTAGATGGCGGGTAGGCGGGGTCGCATGCGACCCCGCCCCCGGGGGCGCATGCGCCCCCGGGCCGGGCGGTGCATGCACCGCCCGGGAACATCTGAAGGAAAGCGGACCGTGCACCCATCTTCGAGGCCGGTTCCCGGGGCGCGGCCGTGAAGTTGCGATTCCGGCCCGGCGCTCCCGCTGCGCCTGAAAGACACCGCTTAAGGCTGCTTCCTTCCGGACCTGACCTGGTTCACGGGCTCACATCGCGGCGGGACCGAACCATCAACACCACAACTGGAGGCGCTGACCCCGGGGCCTGAGCCCCTCGGGAGGGGATTCAGCCCCGCTAGAGCGGATTGCGGGTACAGGGCACCGCTAGCGCCCCGCCTAGCACGGTCCTCGATGGATGCTAGCGTCCACGGCGCATGACAGTGGGGATCGTTGGTCTGGGGTATGTGGGGCTGCCGCTTGCGGTCGCGTTCGCGCGCGCGGGCGAGCGCGTGATCGCCCTCGACGTCGACGGACAGAAGGTGGCCGCCGTGGGCGCCGGGGAGTCCTACATCGAGGACGTCTCCTCCGAGGAGCTGCGGGGCGTCCTCGGCCAGATCCGAGCCACCACGCGCTACGCCGACCTCGCGCAGGCCCAGTCGATCATCGTCTGCGTGCCCACGCCGCTGACCGCCAACCGCGAGCCCGACCTCGGCCCGCTCACCTCATCCGCGCGAGCGCTGGCCCAGGTGCTGCAGCCCGGCCAGCTCGTCGTCCTCGAATCAACGACCTATCCGGGGACGACCCGCGAGCGCCTCGTGCCGCTGCTCGAGGAGTCGGGCCTGCGCGTGGGCGAGAGCCTGAACGTCGCGTTCTCCCCCGAGCGCGTCGACCCGGGCCGCACCGACTACACCCTTCAGAACACGCCGAAGGTGATCGGCGGCATGACCGATGAGTGCGCCGAGCGAGCCCGGGAGCTGTACAGCCGTGTCTGCGACAAGCTCGTGCTGGTCGGGACCCCCGAGGCCGCCGAGCTCACGAAGCTGCTCGAGAACATCTTCCGCTCGGTCAACATCGCCCTGGTCAACGAGCTGGCGATGCTCGCCGAGCGCATGGGCATCGACATCTGGGAGGTCGTCGACGCCGCCTCGACCAAGCCCTACGGGTTCATGCGCTTCGAGCCCGGCCCGGGGATGGGCGGCCACTGCCTGCCGGTCGACCCCTTCTACCTGACCTGGCGCGCGCGCGAGTTCCACATGTCGACCGAGTTCATCGAGCTCGCGGGCAAGATCAACCAGCAGATGCCCGTCCACTGCGTGGAGCGGATCGAGCGGGCGCTGAACGACGCGCTCAAGCCGGTCCGGGGGTCGAAGATCCTGATCCTCGGCGCGAGCTACAAGGGCGGCGTGGGCGACATCCGCGAATCGCCGGCCCTGCGGATCATGGAGCTCCTCGCCGAGCGCGGCGCCGTGCTCAGCTACCACGACGAGTTCGTGCCCGCCCTGCCCGAGCTGGGGCTCGAGCACGTGCCGCTCGAGCCGGCGGCGAGCGAGGCCGACGCCGTCGTCCTCGTCACCGCCCACCCGGGCATCGACTACCGCGCGCTGGCCACCCAGAGCGCCCTGTTCGTCGACCTGCGCGGCGTGACCCGCGGCGTCGACGTTGCGAACCTCGTACGGCTCTAGAATCACCCTTCCGAGGGCGCGTAGCTCAGTGGGAGAGCGCTCGCTTCACACGCGAGAGGTCGCTGGTTCGAGCCCAGCCGTGCCCATCAAAGTGGCTGCAAATCGGTCACTTTTGCATTTGCACAGACCAATTGCCAACAGCGAGAGGTCTCTGAGCAAACTACTGAGGCACCGGGCGGAGCAGACGTGCTCCCGGCGATTTGCGAGACGGACGTCGTCGACAGGGCCGAGACCTGCTCCGGGCTTGTCCAGACCGACAAGGCCGCGAGGCGATGACACGCGCCCGCCGCCAACACCACGACTGGATCGACGAGCACTTCTCCCACCCGCTCGCCGACTCCGACATCAGGCGCTCACCCGGGGCCTCGAGAAGCTCAACGCCCACATGGGCACCCTGCGACTAGGACGCATCAGCAGCTCATAGCCGGTCGGACCGACACGCAGTCCGGCCGGCTTCCCGCTAACCGCCTCACGGAGCAGAGCGCGGAAACACGGTGATCGAGCCGAGCGGCACCGCTCCCGCTTCCGCGTCGCCACGGGCATCTTGGCGTCGTGCCCACAGTCTCGGGAGTCGCTTTGCTGACCGTTCACCACCTTAACGTTGACCCGACGCGCGGGCGGTTGTCTACTTAGTCCGATGTCGCCGAGCAGGGAGGGGTTGGGATGTGCCACGGGATGATCTGGCGAGCGTGTGGTCTGCTCGCGACCAGTTTTCTGATTGCACTCGCGGCGGTGCTGCCGAGCTCCGCTGTCGCGGCTGACGGGACCTGCCGGCTGGCGGGCCCTTCCGGTCCGGTCAGCCACGTGATCTACCTCCAGTTCGACAACGTGCACTTCCGGCGCGATGACCCTAACGTCCCGTCGGACCTCGAGCAGATGCCCCACCTGCTCAGGTTCCTCGAGAGCGGGACGCTGCTGACCAATCAGCACACGCCGCTGGTCTCCCATACCGCCGACGATCTCATCACCTCGCTCACTGGGCTCTACGGAGACCGGCACGGAATGCCGCTGGCCAACGAGTATCAGGTCTACGGTCCGACCGGAGCCTCGAGCACGGCCGGGTCGTTCGCCTACTGGACCGATCCGATCGTTCAGTACGACAGCGTTCCGATCACCGACAAGCTGCCCACGCTGGTCACGCCGGGCGGCGGGAATCCTCCTGCCCCGTGGGTCCCCTACACGCGCGCGGGATGTAACTTCGGCAGCGTCGCGATGGCCAACACCGAGCTGGAGAACACCAGCCCCGATGTGGCCCAGGTCTTCGGCGCGGACTCGCCGCAGGCCCAGGAGGCGGCGAGCGATCCGAGTCTCGCATCGACCGACTTCCAGGGCCTCTCGATCCACTGCGCCAAGGGCGATCCCCTCTGCTCGCCGGTCCACAACGGCGTCCCCGACAACCTGCCCAGCGAGCCGGGGGGATATCACGGATTCTGGGCCCTGTTCGGCAGCAAGTACATCGCCCCGCTGATTGCCGATGGCCAGAGGACCGTCACCAATTTCGACGGCCGGCCGATCACCGACTCCAGCGGCAACCCGGGATTCCCCGGATATAACGCCCTCCAGCCGTGGAACTCGCTGGCCTACACCTTGGCGCTCCAGGAGCACGGAGTGCCGGTGACCTTCACCTACATCGCCAGCACCCACGAGAACGCCGACGGAACCCAGTTCGGACCCGGCCAGCAGGCTTACGTGGACCAGCTGCACACCTTCGACCACGACTTCGCGATCTTCTTCAAGCGCCTCGCCGCACATGGCATCACCCCCGCGAACACGCTGTTCTTCGTCGGCTCGGACGAGAACGATCAGTTCGTGGGCTCGGCCCCGTCACCTGCCAACTGCGACGGCACGACGATCCCGTGCACGTATAGCCAGATCGGCACGATCGATGCCAACGTTCAGGGGCTGCTGGCGCAGGCCGGCATCACGACGCCGTTCGACCTCCATTCCGACTCAGCCGCCGGCTTCTTCCTGCATGGCCAGCCGACGGCCGATGATCCAACGGTCCGAGCGTTCGAACGCGCCACGGCGCGGCTCCGGGCGCAAAACCCTTACACCGGCGGGACGGATGCGCTCAGCCAATACCTGGCCGATCCCACCGAGCTGCGGATCCTCCACATGATCACCGCCGATCCGGCACGTACTCCGACCTTCGTGTCGTTCCTCGATCCGTTCTACTGGGCGGTGGAGAACGGGACGAGCTGCGACGGCTCGTGCAGCACCATCGATCCCACCGAGGGATGGAACCACGGAGACGTCCAGCCGCAGATCACGAACACGTGGGCGGGCATGGTCGGTCCCGGGATCGCCAGCCTCGGCGCGACGCGCGGCATCTGGAGCGACCATGCCGACATCCAACCGACGCTGATGGCGCTGCTTGGCCTCCGTGACGATTACGTTCCCGAGGGCCGGGTGCTGGGCGAATTGTTCCGGCGAGCGGCACGATCTGAGGCGATCCGCGCCGGCGACTATGAGCGCCTCGCCAGGGTCTACAAGGAGATCGACGCCCCGGTCGGCGAACTCGCCCTGATCACCCTGCGGGCGTCAACCCGGGCCATCTCGAGCGAGACTCCTGGCGACGCGGCCTACCGCAACATCGAGTCGAGACTCGCCTACATCGGCCGCCGACGCGACGCGCTCGCGACGGCCATGATCACGCTCCTCGACGACGCGGCGTTCAACGGCCAGCGGATCGATCCCGGACAGGCCCGGCGGCTCGAGCGGGCCGGGGAGGCGCTGCTCGCCGAGGCTAGACGCCTCGCTCGGCCCTAACCGTCCCGCGCGACGCCCAGGAGAGAGCGGCTCCGGCGTGATGATGCCGGCAGGTTCGCACCCGGTGACGAGAGTCACGTCGGCGTCGATTCCTGCGCCGAGGGCGATCCCGACCAGCTCTCCGGCCGCGTACCGGCCGGGGAGGTTCACCCACCCGCTTGGTCGGCCGAGCCCGTTAGGCGGCTCAGCCGACCTTGGGCTGATGGCTACACGCTGGCGCCGTGTGCGGCGACCAACGGCGTGTCCGCCGCGGGAGCGTGGCGCTCGGAAGCTGCGGCCTCCGGCTCGTCTGTGCCTTCGAACACCCGGCCGATGGCGGCGATCGCTTCGGGCCGGCGGGTACGCAGGTAGGTCAGGTAGGCACCGCCGAGGGCGATCCATCCGAGGACGATCCACGGGGCCAGGCTGATCGGGTAAGTCAGGGGCGCGATCCCCAGTCCGGCGAAGTCGATTCCCAGGGAGGCCACGAACACGGGGATGAAGATCACGATGCCGACCACGGGGGCGAAGGTGCAGCAGCGGGTTGAACTCGCTCCGGCGTTTGCGCAGGTAGTAGGCCACGCAGCTGGCGCAGGTGCCCATGTAGACGAGGATCAGGCACAGGGTGAGGATCGTGCCGAGCAGCGCGAAGGCGTCGAGGGGGGAGCCGGTGACCTTCTCGAGCACGATCGCCAGGACCAGCGTGAAGCCGCCCAGGCAGAGGATCGCGACGGTCGGCGTCTGGTGCGCGCGATGTGTGCGCCCGAGCGGCTCGGGCAGCAGCCGGGCTCGGGAGAGCGCGAACAGGATCCGTGAGGAGGGGTTGAAGGAGGCGTTGACCGCCGCGCCTTGGCTTGACCAGATGGCCAGTGAGGAGATGATGGCCACGCCGCCGATCGCGGTTTTCACCAGGCCGCCCCACGCATCGCCGCCACCGAGGTTGGCGAATGCCGGCCCACCAAAGCCCTTGGGGCCGTAGAACACGGTGGCGGCGTAGTAGACGAGCAGGTAGAACGCACCGGCGGCCAGGCACGAACCGACCACGGCCCGGGGGATCGTCTTGCGCGGCAGCTTCGACTCCTCGGCCAGCGAGACCGAGGACTCGAAGCCGATGAAGTTCAGGACGATGAATGACGGGCGAGCACCGCCGCGATCGCGCGACGACTCACCGCACGCCCCTGATCCAGTCTGTCCGAGTGAGACTGGCCGGCAATGGTTGCTTTCGAAGCCCGGGGCGCGCGAGGCGTCATTCGTCTCGTTCGCCTGGCGTGATGAGCCCGCTCTCGTAGGCGATGGCGACTAGCCCGGCACGGTCGTGGCAGTCGAGTTTTCGGAGAATGTTGCGGACGTGGCTCTTGGCGGTGAGGGGGCTGATGACGAGCCGGCCGGCGATCTCGTCGTTGCCGAGGCCCCGGGCGACGAGCAGCAGGATGTCGCGTTCGCGGTCGGTGAGGGTCGCCAGCGCGGGGAGTGGTTGCTGGGGGTCGCGGCGGGCGGCGAACTCGGCGATGAGCCGGCGGGTGATCCCGGGTGAGAGGAGCGCGTCGCCGGCAGCGATGACCTCGATCGCGCGCAGCAATTCGCGGCGTGGCGTGTCTTTGAGGAGAAAGCCGCTGGCGCCGACGCGCAGCGCGGTGTAGACGTAGTCGTCGAGGTCGAACGTGGTGAGCACGAGAACGCGGGTCCGCTTGAGCGTTGGGTCGGTGCAGATCAGCCGGGTCGCGTCGAGGCCATCGAGTACCGGCATGCGGATGTCCATGAGGACCACGTGGGGGAAGCTCCGGCGTGCGAGGTTGACGGCTTCGCGCCCATTGGCGGCGGTTCCGGCGACTTGCATGTTGTCCTGGGCGTGGATCAGCGCGGCGAATCCGTCGCGGACGGCGGCCTGGTCGTCGGCGACAAGGACGCGTATCACAGACCGGGCTCGTAGGGGAGCTCGGCGTGGACACGGAACCGGCCGTTCGCGGTGCCGGCCTGGAGGGTGCCGCCGAGTGCGGTGGCGCGCTCTTGCATCCCCGTAATGCCAACGCCTGAGGCCGTGGCGCCATTGCTCCTTGGGTTGGCTGGATTCTCGACGGCGATCTGCAGGAGGCTGGTGTCGTAGTGGAGGTGGACGATGACGGGCGCGCCGGGGGCGTGCCGGCGGGCGTTGGTGAGTGACTCCTGCACGATCCGGTAAGCGGCGAGCGAGACCGCGTCCGATAGCCGCAGCGGATGCTCGCCGGTCGTGTCGAGTTGGATCTCGAGCCCCGCCTGACAGGCGCGCTCGGTCAGCTCGGGGATGTTCTCGATCCCCGGGGATGGGGCGCGGGGCGGCTCTGGGCTATCGGGTTCGCGCAGAACACCGAGGATCGCTCGCAGCTCTCCGATCGCTTCATGGCTTGCTTGCTCGATCGTCTCCAGCGTCGCTCGAGCGTCGCCTGGTGCGGTTCGTTCAGCGGTCGAGGCTGCTTGGACGTTGATCTCGGTCAGGGTGTGGGCGACGACGTCGTGCAGTTCGCGAGCGATCCGCAGCCGTTCTTGTTCGGCGCGTCGGGCGGCTTCCTGCTCGCGGGTGCGCTCGGCGAGCTCGAGCCGTTCCTCCAGCAGACGCAGGTAGGCGCGGTGGGTGCGGACCTGCTCGGCCGCGAGCAGCGGGATCGCGACCAGCAGCACGTGCCCGAGCGTCTGCAGCACGCCCGGCTTCCCGGAATGCAACAAGTCGGCGACCAGGACTGCACCGACCGCCGCGACCGCGGCGAACAATTGGGCCGGGCGACCACGGGTGAGCGCGAGCGAGTACAGCGCGACGGCGGGTGCGAGCACCGCCACCGTGCTGGCGGAGCGGTCGACGTGGAACAGCACCGCGATCAGCGCGCCTGAGACGACGAGCGTCCAGGCTGGTGATCGGCGGCGTGCAAACAGCGTCCCAGCTGCCGCAAGCGCGAGCAGGAGTGCGGTGAGCCGCACGCCGTGCCCGCCGTGTAGGACTTCGCCGGCGACGATCACCGCGCCGACCAGCACCGGCACGGCCGCATCGACCAACGCTTCATGGCGACGGATCACCGCGACGCGAATCTAGCGCCGGCTCGCCTCGCCGGAATACCCCATCGGGAGTAGATCGAACACCCCGCCAGGGCGATGCGACCTTCGCGTCGGTGACCGAGCATCCCCAGGTGTGCAAGACCCCCAGCGCGACCCGCTCACCGCCGAGGGAGCCTTCCACGACGCGGCCGCCCCGGCGGCGCCAGCGGTGACCGTCCGCCGGCTGTCAAAACGGTATGGCGACGTGGCCGCGGTCGACGGGCTCACCTTCACGCTCGAGCGCGGGACGATCACCGGCTTTCTTGGCCCCAACGGCGCCGGCAAGACGACCACCCTGCGGCTGCTGCTCGGGCTGGCGGAGCCGACCGCGGGCGAGGCGCTCGTGTTCGGCCACCGTTATCGCGAGCTCGATCAGCCGAGCCGCAGGGTCGGGGCGTTGCTCGAATCGGGCGACTTTGATCCGGGGCGCTCCGGGCGCAACCACCTGCTGACGCTCGCAGTCGCGACTGGCGTCGGATATGACCGGGTCGAGGAGCTGCTTGAGCTGGTCGAGCTCGTGCGGGCCGCCGACCGGGCCGTCCGCACCTATTCGCTTGGGATGCGTCAGCGGCTCGGGCTCGCTGCCGCCTTGCTCGGTGACCCGGAGCTGCTCGTGCTGGACGAGCCGGCGAACGGGCTCGACCCGGCCGGCATCGCCTGGCTCAGAGGGTTCCTGCACCGGTTTGCCGCGGACGGGCGCACGGTGCTGATCTCGAGTCACGTGCTCGCCGAGGTGGCGCAGACCGTCCACGCCGCGCTGATCATCAACGGCGGCCGGCTAGTCGGAGAGCTCGAGCTCGACGAGTTGCAGGACGGCGCGCGCTCGCTCGAGACCGCGTACCTCGAGCTGACAGGAGGACTAGCGTGAGCCGCCTGGTCAAGTCCGAGCTGCTGAAGCAGGTCACCACCCGCACCAGCCTGCTGCTCCTGTTGTGGATGACTGCGTTGATCTTGCTGGTCGTCCTGCTTCACGTCCTCAGCCTGTCGACCGACCACATCTCGACGGCCGACGGCCAGCTGAAGGTTGTCGGCTGGGGGACCAGCATCGCCGCGCTGTTCGCCTCGCTGCTCGGGGCGATGTCGATCACCGCGGAGATCCGGCACGGGACGATCCGCCCAACCTTCCTGGCGACCCCTCGCCGCGAGCGGGTGATCGCCGCCAAGCTGCTCGCTGGTGCGCTCACCGGCCTCGCCGTCGGACTGCTCGCCGAAGGACTGACGGCCGCGATCGAAGCAGCCGGACTCGCCGCGCGCGGGATTCACATCCAGCTGACCGTCGGCGACTACGTGCAGCTACTGGCGGGCGGCGCCGCGGCAGGAGTGCTGTTCGCGGCGATCGGTGTCGGCATCGGCGCGATCGTCCGCCAGCAGGTCGGCGCGGTCGTCGGACTGTGCGTCTGGCTGCTACTGGTCGAGACAACCCTGATCGGGAACATCCCCTCCGCCGGCAAATACGCGCCCGGCGCAACCGCCGGCGCGATCGCCGGCGCCGTCCAAACCCAATCCGCGGCCAAGCTCGTCACCCCCGAGCTCGGCGTGCTGCTGCTCGCCGCTTACGCCGCAATCTTCGCCGGCGCCGGAGCGCTCCTCACCACCCGCCGCGATGTCGCCTAGCAACACCCCGAACCCTGAACTACCGCGAAGCGCGATGGACCAACCTGAGCCCGAGCACCGGCGGTCGGGAGCCTTATCCGAGCATGACCCGCCAACCGACAGTGCCGCCACGAACAGGCCGCCGCTGCTGCTCGTGATTGCGGTCGTCCTACTCGTCAGCGCCTTCGTGGTCCTGCACCTCACCGGCGTGCTCGGCCCAGGCTCGCACTGAGCCGACAACTACCACGGGATCGCCGAGTACCTGAGCGCCACCACCCAGCCCAGCTCACACAACCCCGAGCGCCGACACCACATCCCGGCAATCCACGGAGCGCACAGCCGTCGCGGAGGCTCCTGAGGCTTCGTTCGTGGGCATCGTGATAGCGGTCGCTGTTTGATCGAATGCGGGCTGAGCTCATTCGGCCACCCACCCTCTCCTCGGCGACCGCCCGGTGCTCGCGCAGGTAGGAAACGCTGATGAGGCTGGTCGACCCCAGTGCGGGAACGAGGCACGCGCCCGTCGGCCGCCCGCACGGAGCTGGTCAATGGGCGGGTCTGCGCGGCCAGTGCTTGCGGCTTTGGCGCAGGCCGATCAGCGCCAGGCCGAGCGCAAGGAGAGCGATCGCTACGGGGTCACTCAGTCCGATCAGCACGCCTGCTATCACCAGCGCGACCGCTGACCATTGCACGACCAGATCGACGAAGGCGGCGTGACCGCGGTGAGTCTCGCCAGGTGCTGTCAGTTCGGAGTGGCGCGCGCGCAGTGTGACCAGTCGTCGGAGTTTGATCGGGGCGCCGGTGCGCAGGATCGCCCGCTCGTAGACGCGGGCAGCGAGCGCGATCATCCCCGCCGTGGCGAGGAGGTCAAGGGCGACGGCGAGGGCCAGCTCGATCGTGTTCATGTTGCCGAGCACCATGCGTGCCGGGACAACCATCGGCGACAGCGGCGGCACGAATGCGACGATCTGCGCAGCGGTTCCGTTGGGATCTGTGTTCACAACGATGAGCGCGACGTAGAAGCCCCCAGTCATCAGTAGCGTGATCGGCATGATCGCGGTCTGGAGGTCCTCTTGGCGGGAGACGAGCGCGCCGACCGCGGCGAAGGCGACGCTGTAGAAGGCGTAGCCGAGCACGAACCACATCACCACGAGCGCGACAGCGCCAGGGGCCGCGGACGGCAGCCCCGCACCGCCGGCGAGGGCTCCGGCGAGGAGCGCGGCGCCGCCGGCGAGCACCAGCTGCGCCAAGCCGAGCACGCCGATCCCGAGGACTTTGCCTGCGAGCAGGCTTCGGGGCGTGACCGATGTGAGCAGCAGCTCGACGACGCGCGAGGACTTCTCCTCGGTCACGCCCTGGGCCAGGGCCTGGCCGTAGAAGATCAGCACCATGAACAGGGCGAGCACCCCGACGACGATCAGCCCGCGATTGCGGTCGATGTTTCGCGTATTGGGCTCGAGCACGTCGATCGGTAGCGGACGCGGCGTCAGCATTTCGAGTGCCTGCGACTCGGTCAATCCGGAGCCGCGGAGGCGATCGAGGACGCTCTGAGCAGCCACCGCGTCCTGCACGACGCGAACCGCCGCCGTGGATCGCGAGCTTTTTACCAGTAGTCGAGCTCCGTCGAGCAGCACGACGTCGAGGTTGCCACCGCGCAGCGCCTGACTGGCCGCTGTCGTGCTGGCAAGGTCGTGCAGGCGCGCCCTCCTGCCAGCGGCCCGGGCCTGGAGCTGGATTGCCGGCCCCATCGCGGCCGACCGCGCGCCAACCAGGCCCACGTCATCGCTGGGTGTACCGCTGGTGAGGCGTGCGCTGGCGATCGCGCCGCCGACGCTCAGCAAGAGCAGGAGCACAACCGAGATCCGCATCACGCGCGAGCGAGAGCGTTCGACCAGCTCGCGCCGAGCGACCTCCCAGACAGCCCGGCGGGCGCTCATGGCGATACCACCTCTCGGAACAGCTCGGAAAGCGTCGGCTGCAGCTCGGCGAAATGTGTGACAGAACCTGCCCGGCGAGCGCGATCGAGGATCTGCTGAGAGTCCGCCTTCGGCCCGAGCTTGAAAACCGTGCGCCCGTTAGTGCGCTCGGCAACCTCGACATCCAGCAGCTCATCTGCCCACCCCGGCCGTGCGTCGCGGAGGTCAACGCGAAGCAGGCGCGGCCCGCCGCGACGAAGCTCATCAACCGGGCCGCATGCGACCAGCCGTCCATGGTCGATGATCGCGACCGACTCGCATAGGTGCTCGACCAATTCAAGCTGGTGGGAGGAGAACAGCACCGGCACACCGCGTGCCGCCTGCTCGCGCAGCACATCCGACATCACGTCGGTGGCGATCGGGTCAAGCCCCGCGAACGGCTCATCGAGGATCAACACGTCAGGGTCGTGCACCAGCGCCGCGGCGAGCTGAACGCGCTGCTGATTGCCATGCGACAAAGCCTCCACCCGCGCGCCCGAGCGATCCCCCAGTCCCAGGCGGTCAAGCCACGAGCGCGTCGCTTCGCGTCCCTCCTCGTGGGAGGCGCCGTGCAACACGGCGAAGTACTCGAGCTGATCGCCCACACGCATCTTCGGATAGAGGCCACGCTCCTCGGGCATATAGCCGATCCGCTCCCGGACCCGCGCGTCGATCGGCGCCCCGCCCCAGAGCACGCTGCCGCTGTCCGCGGCGAGCAGTCCGCAGATGATCCGCATCGTCGTCGTCTTGCCTGCGCCGTTGCGGCCAACGAAACCGAACAACCTGCCCGCCAGTACGGAGAAGCTCAAGTCATCAACCGCGACCAGCTCCCCGAACGACCGGCGAACGGCTTGTAGCTCGAGAGCTCGCACGGTCATCCTCCGAGTCTCGGCCGCCCGGATGCCGGATGCATCCGGGGCCACGTGCAACTGCGCCCGGGGAAAGTACGGCCGCCAGAAACCCACGGGTGGTCGACGGTCGGCTCCCCGAACCTATCGTCGAGGTCGCGCTGTTTGTGCCGCCGCAGGCGGACAGCACGAAAGCTCCGACAACGCACCGCTGTCGTCAAGCGCCAAGAACAGTTTCGAGACATCGTGAGTCCCTTCCCACGTACGATCGCGCGTCAGCCGTACATCCGGGATCGGCCACGATCGCCTTGCGGGTAATCGCTGGGAGCACTGCACGCGCGGTAGCCGGGCAGCGTAATCCTGAACGTCGCCCCCTGGCCGGGGGGCGATTCGGCAGTGATGTTGCCGCCGTGCGCTTCGACGATCGCGCGTGCGATGGCGAGTCCGAGGCCGCTGCCGCCGCTGTTGCGGGCTCGGCCGGCATCCAGGCGGTGGAAGCGCTCGAAGATCCGCTCGAGTTGGTCGGGCGGGATTCCGGGCCCGGTGTCGGTGACGGTGATCTCTAGCCGGCGGTCGCGCGCGGTTGCCGCGACCGTTACGCGGTCGCCGGGATGGGTGTGGGTGACAGCGTTGCGGATGAGGTTTCGGAGAACCTGCGTGAGTCGATCCGGGTCGGCCTGCAGCGTTCCATCGACTGCGTGCAGCTCAAAGTCGCGCTCGCCGAAGAGCGGCAGGTCGCGCTCGAGGTCCTGGAAGAAGTCGTGCAGATCGATCGAGCAAGGCTCGATGAGCTGGCCTGCTTCGGCGCTGGCCAGCGTGAGCATGTCGCCGACGAGCCGGTCGAGTTCATCCAGTCGGCGTAACAACGTCCCGGTCGCTTCATGCCGGCGGCGCTGCTCGGTCTCGCGGTCGAGCAGCTCCACCTGCGCCCGCAGCACGGACAGGGGCGTGCGCAGCTCGTGGGAGGCATCGGAGACGAAGTCGCGCTCGCGTTTGAACGCGCGTTCGAGCCGGTCGAGCATCTGGTCAAAGGCATCCGCCAGCAGGCCGACCTCGGCTCCGGCGGGAACCCGGCCTGCGCGCACTGACAGCTCGCCGGCGCTAACCGCCGACGCGACCCGCGCCATCCGCCGCAGCGGCGCTGCGATCAGGCTCGCGAGCCCGATCCCGGCCGCGACCGCAACCAGGACCGCGAGCAGCCCGACAATCACAAACGTGCGGCGCAGGCTCGCCTGCGCCTGCACGACTGGGGTCAGCGGGTTGGCCACGCGAAGCGTTCCGACCCGACGGCCGGCGAAGTCGATCGGCGTGGCCAGCACGCGCATAGCTCCCGCCTCGGCGACCGAGGCGGTCGTGAGGCCCGTCGGGGAGTCCAGCAAGCCGATCGACTCCGGCGTGTTCTGCTCGCGGCGCTCTTCGAGTGTCAGCAGCTCTGAGTTGTTGCTGACGGTTTGCCCGCCGGCCACCTGCACCACGATCAAGAGTGACTCGGCGTGGTAGCGCTGCGCCGCGATGAACTGGCTCGCGGTGCGCTCGAGCAGGATGGGTGTCGACAGGTCGGCGCGGGCGGTCAGCTGGCGCCATTCGGAGACCTGCGTTCTCAGCTCGGCGTCGACCTGCTTCTGCAGCCGAGAGCTCGTGCCGCTGTACAGCGCCAGAAAGCTCGCCCCGACCGCGACGGACGTGACGAGCGCGATCGCCACCGCGAGCTGGGCCCGCAGCCCGCCCGGAAGCCACCGGAGGCTCATCGCGGCGCCCGCAGGCGGTAGCCGACGTTGCGCACGGTCTCGATCGGGTCCGTCGGGCCGGCACCGTCCAGCTTGCGGCGGAGATATCCGATGTAGACCTCGAGCACCTTCGTGCCGGGATCGAAGTCGAACCCCCAGACCGCGTTGAGGATCTGCTCGCGCGACAGGACCTGATCGGGATGGCGCAACAGGTACGCGAGCAGCTCGAACTCGCGTGCGGTCAGCTCCACATCCTGGCTGTCGCGCTGCACGCGGCGGGTCCGCAGGTCCATGTGGATGCCTGCTTCCTCGAGCACCGAGGACTCGCGCTGACCCGGCGTGCGCAGCTGTGCACGCACTCGCGCCAGCAGCTCCTCTAAGGAGAACGGCTTGGTCACGTAATCGTTGGCGCCGCGATCGAGCCCCTCGACCCGCTGCTCGATCGCGGCGCGCGCAGTCAAGACGATCACCGGCAGCTCGGGCATGCGCGCCCGGATCGCGCCCAGCACCGCCAGCCCGTCCCTTCCCGGCAGCGTCAAGTCGAGGATCACCAGCGCGTAATCGCCCGTCAGCGCCGACGCCTCGCTATTCACGCCGTCATGGCAGATGGTGACCGCGTACCCGTCAGCGCGAAGGCTCTGCTCGATGAAGCCGGCGAGGGTCTGCTCGTCCTCGATCACGAGGATCCGCATCTCGATACCCCCTGCCTGCGTGAGGGCACGCCCGAGGCGGCTCGTAAGTCGCTTCTGGACCCCCGCTTACCGCGCTCTTGACCGGCACGTCCAAGCTTCTCGACATCAACCCAGCAACCCCCGAACAACGGAGGACAAGATGAGAAAGAAGACCATCGCCATCGCCGGCTCGATCGCGGCACTGTCACTCGCCGCCACGCCGGTCGCAGCCATCGCCGCGACCAGCCACGCCAAGCCCCACACCAAGCCGTCGGCCGGCCAGGTCGATCGCTCGCGCGACACGCGCGGCGTGCGCCACGTCGACAGGACTCCCGATCACAGCCGCGCCGACACCTCACGCGACGTCCGCGACCGGTGAGCTTCCCCCGCAGCGCGGCGGGCGGGCTTCCGGGCCCGCCCGCCGTAGCACGGGCAGCCGGCATCTGAGGGCGTAGTTGAGCGCACACGCTCGATCGTCCTCGGCCCGGGCCCCCGCGTCATCGTCTGCGTTTACGCACAAGGCTGCGGAGAACCACCGATCACCCCGCCTGAACGCATGCCCGACAAGGCCCGGATCAAAATCGCGGCCGCCGTAACCGCGCTGTTCCTCGCTGGCACGTTCGCGGCTGGCCTGATCGTCCGCAACATGGCGCTGCCACCCACAAGCACGATCGCCACCCCGGCACTCGTAGCCCCTCAGCCCGAAGCCGCGAGCCGACCTCACCACTATCCACCCCCGCACGGCGACGATGGGCAGGATTGAGCGGAGTGTCCGAGGATCTGCAGGCATGAACGAAAGAGACGCTCATGCCTTCAACAGCCCAGGAGATTCTCGATCGAGCGACTTTCTCTAACCCGTCTGGCGCCCGGCGGCTCGCCGATAGGCGAGGCGCCGGCGCCCCCGTCTGGGATCCTTGGGCGGTTGCCGGACGCGATGAAAGACAAGCTTCCGGACGAGCTCGTAGACGAGCTGCTCGCGGGAGCTCGGACTGAGGAGATCGTCGGCGTCGAGCCGGTTCAGCTGCGCTTGGTCGCTCTGATCGTCGATCCCATCGCGCCGAACTTGGCCGCCTTGCGGCGCGTGTCCTCGAACGTCGAGCGCGCGTAGGTGTCGATCAGCGCGCCCTGCATGATGTCGGTGTAGGCCCGCTGAACCAGCAGGCGCGCGTGCTCACCTTGGAGCAGCGCCCCTGCGATTCAGCCGGTCCAGAGGTCGATCCGCTTGCGCGCGTCTTCGGAGACCTCGTGGTGGATGATCACGTCCGCGAACTGCAGCCTGCCGCCGGGGCGCAAGACGCGGTCGATCTCGTCGAACACTGCCTCCTTGTCAGGGATCAGGTCGATCACGCCGTTGGAGATGACGACATCGGCGCAGGCGTCCTCGAGTGGCAGCGACTCGATCAACGACTCCTGCAGTGCCACGTTCGTCAGGCCCATCTCAGCGGCGCTCGCGCGGGCGCGATCGAGCATCGCGGCCGTCATGTCGACGCCGATCGCTCGTCCGCCCGGGCCGGTCATCTGCGCGGCGATCAAAAGGTCCGTCCCGGCGCCGCAGCCGAGATCCAGCACCACCTGGCCGGGCTCAATCCGCCCCAGCAGCCAGTGGTTCGCGACGCCGGCGAAGCTCTCGACGCTGGCGTCGGGAACTCGTGAGAGCTCGGGCTCTGGGTAGTCGAGCTCCTGCGCCCAGCGTCGGCCGGTGGGGAAGATCTGCTCCTTGGCCTGGTCGCTCGAGACCTCGGTGTAGGTCTTGCGGATCTCGGTCCGCAGAACGTCGACGTCGACCGGGATTTCGGTGGTGCTCATGTGCTGGCCAACTCCTTGCTTGGTGTCATGGGGTGCTCGGGTGGGGCGAGCGCTGCCGCCGTCGGAGGGTTCCTCGCGGGGGGCCGATGACGAGTTAGGTGTTCAGTGGCCTTTGCCTTTGACCTCGATGGGACCTCACGGTCGCAGCTCGAAGCGGTCGCTGAGGCGGTC
The DNA here is from genome assembly GCA_035295205.1 of Solirubrobacteraceae bacterium. GTDB lineage: Bacteria > Actinomycetota > Thermoleophilia > Solirubrobacterales > Solirubrobacteraceae > Palsa-465. The sequence continues at coordinate 38,168 of DATGJM010000119.1, forward strand.
GTAGGTCCGCTGCGTGACCCGGTCGCAGCACCCGGCTGGCCATGATTGAGCTCGGTCACCGCGGCAGCCCGGCTCGCCTCACGCTCGCGTTCCGCCGACGACGACGTACCCGAGATAGGGCATCGCTCGCATCATCCGTGGCATCAGCCACGCCAGCTTGCGCAGGTACGCCGGCCTGGAAAGCGCCCGGCCCACGAACCGTGCGGTGCCACGGACGCCCTCATCGCGGACGAAGCCGGACGGGGTCATCATCGCGAACGGGCCGGTGGTCGTCTGGAGGTTCTCGAGGCCTGCCGTCTGGTAGAGGGCGGTCCAGTCAGCCTCGGTGTCGAAGTCGATGCCGGGGCAGACCTTGCCCATGAAGAGCTCGCGCGATCCGGGCGGCGGCGGCTTTCGCCAGATGAACTCGTGATCGACGACCCGGCCGCCGCGGCGGCAGACGCGCACGACTTCGGCCGCCGCTCGCTTGCGGTGCACGAACATCGTCACTGCCTCGACGATCACCACATCGAAGCTCTCATCCTCGAAGTCGAGTTGCTCGATGTCACCACGGCGGACGGTGACGCGGTCGTCGACGCCGACCTGCTCGACGGTGCAGCGCGCCCGATCGAGGTTCGCCTCGCTGATATCGAGCGCGAACACTTCGCAGTTGAAGCGCCGTGCGATCTGGGCGGCTGTGGTGCCGATCCCGCAACCGGCATCCAGCACACGCTGACCGGGCCCGGGCGCCGCCATCGCCAAGAGCTCCTCGGTCGAACGGCTGCCGCCGGGGTGGATCACCGTCTTGCCCAGCTCTGCCATCAACTGGTAGGGGTCAAGCGCGCGAATCTCCGCTGCGGTCAGCCGTCGGCCCGCGATCTCAAGTTGGCGGTCGGTGCCGGGTGGTTGCTCCGTGGTCGTGTTCATGCCGCCCTCGTCCCCTTGGTCTTGGTCTGCTTCGATAGCTGCTGGAGGTTCCACTCGGGCCACCCGTCGTCCAGACGGCGAGCCTGTCGTCCGGAGCGCTCGAGCGTGCGTACAGCCTCATGCGCGTAGGCGCAGAACGGCCCTCGGCAGTACGCGATGACCTCTCGATCCTTGGGCAGCTCCGCCAACCGGCGCTCGAGCTCGTCGATCGGGATCGATCGCGCGCCGTCGATGTGCCCCGCCTCATACTCCTCGGCTGGGCGCACATCGATGAGTACCGCATCTCCGCGCGACAGTCGCGCGATCAGCTCGTCGCGGCCGATCGCCTCGACCTCGCCGCCCAGGTACTCGCGCGCCGCCCGCTCGACCTCCGCCAACCGCGCCGCCGACGCGTTGCGCAGCGCCAGCCACAGCGCCAGCACATCTTCCCCCGCCAGCGCGTAGCGGACGCTCGTCCCCTGCCGCTGGCGCGAGACGAGGCCGGCGGCCTGTAGGGCCTGCAGGTGTTGGGAGGCATTGGCCATCGACTGCTCGCTCGCGCGGGCGAGCTCCTGCACCGTGCGCGGCGCCTGGGCGAGCAGGTCCAACAGCTCGAGCCTGACCGGGCTTGCGAACCCCTTGCCCATCAGCGCGATCGCCTCGAACAGCGCGTCCTTTCGTCCTCGTGCACCCTCCATGTTTGTAATTCAATAGATCAGTTGATAGCTTGTCAAGGGTCAACCTGCTCACGGAGGTCGAGGTGTTCTTCCGACAACTACTAAACGACGAGACCGCCTGCGCCTCGTACCTGCTCGGGTGCGCAACGCACAGGCAGTTCGCCGTCGTCGACCCGCACGTCGACCTGGTCGACCGGTACCTCGCCCTCGCCGAGGCGCAAGGCGCGCCGATCGTCGCCGTGTTCGACACGCACGTGCAGGCCGACCACGTTTCCGGGCTGCCCGAGCTCGTCGCGCGCACAGGCGCCCAGGCCTATCTCCCGGCCGGCGCCGGGGTCGAGTTCGACCACCACCCGCTGGAGGACGGCGAGAGCGTCAAGCTCGGAAACACGGAGATCCGGGCCATCGCCACACCCGGTCACGCCCTCGCGCACCACGCCTACCTCGTGACCGACCACCGCCGCGCCGAGGAGCCTTGGCTCGTGCTCACGGGCGACGCGCTGCTCGTCGGTGACGCCGGCCGCCCCGACCTGCACGCACACGGTCGAGCAGATGGCCCGCGCCCTGTACCGCTCGCTGACCGAAAAGCTGCTCAGGCTGCCCGACCACCTCGTCCTCTACCCCGCGCACTACTCGGGCTCCGTCTGCGGCCGCGGGCTGTCCGCGACTCCGGTCTCGACGATCGGGTTCGAGCGCCACCACAACCCCGCGCTCCAACTCCGCTCGGAGGACGAGTTCGTGCAGGCAATCACCCTGGACATTCCGCCGGCGCCCGAGCAGCAGGCGGCGATCGTCGCCGCGAACCGATCCGGCCGACCGCTCGCCGGAGTCAGGTGACCGCAAAGCCGGTTCGCCTGGGCCTGCGCGAGAACGCCGCGCAGTTCTCGCTCCTGGTCGTGATCAACACCTTCGTCGGTCTGATGGTCGGGCTCGAGCGCTCCGTGCTACCGCTCGTCGGGCGCGAGAGCTTCCATCTCGGCTCGGACGCCGCGGTGCTGTCGTTCATCGTCGCGTTCGGGTTCTCCAAGGCGCTCACCAATCTCGCCGCCGGCGGACTCGCGCAACGGATCGGTCGCCGACGCCTGTTGATCGCGGGCTGGACCGCGGCCCTTCCCGTACCGGTATTGATCGCCGTTGCGCCGAGTTGGGCGTGGGTTGTCGCCGCCAACATCTTTCTCGGCATCAATCAGGGGCTTGCGTGGTCCATGACGGTCGTGATGAAGATCGACCTTGTCGGTCCGAAGCGCCGCGGGCTGGCGCTCGGCCTCAACGAAGCCGCCGGGTACGGCGGGGTCGCGCTCGCCGCCGGGCTGAGCGGGCTGCTCGCCTCCCAATTCGCACCGCGCGGCGTGATCGTCGTCGCCGGCGCCGTGTTCGCCGTCACCGCGTTGGTGCTTTCGGTTCTGTTCGTCCGCGACACCGCCGGGCACGTCGCCCTCGAGCAAAGCCAGCACCATCGGGCGGCCGACACCAGGTCGCCGCGCTTGCCGGAGGCATTCGCTCGCGCAAGCTATCGGGTGCCGGCGCTGCGCTCCTGCTCGCAGGCCGGGCTGAT
>DATGJM010000120.1:0-21778 GCA_035295205.1 Solirubrobacteraceae bacterium
CGTCAAGGACCTGTTCTGCACCCAGGATGTGCCGAGCCAGTCGGGCTCGAAGATCCTCGAGGGCTACCGCCCGCCCTACACGGCGACCGTGGTCAGCAACCTGTTCGCGGCGGGCGTGACCCTGCTCGGCAAGACCAACCAGGACGAGTTCGCGATGGGCTCATCGAACGAGAACTCGGCCTACGGGCCGGTCCTGAACCCCTGGGATCGCGCTCGCGTGCCCGGCGGGTCATCGGGCGGGAGCGCGGCCGCCGTGGCCGCTGGCCTCGCCCCCTGGGCACTCGGCACGGATACCGGCGGCTCGATCCGCCAGCCCGCGGCTCTGTGCGGGATCGTCGGGCTGAAGCCGACCTACGGCGCCTGCTCCCGGTACGGCATGATCGCGTTCGCCTCCTCGCTCGACCAGGCCGGGCCGCTCACCCGCGACGTCAGCGACGCGGCGCTGCTGCTCCGGCACATGATCGGCCAGGATCCGCACGATTCGACCTCGGTCGCCTTCCCCGGGGAGATCGCGACCCCGAGCGCCGCGGACCTGCGCGGGATCCGACTCGGCGTGCCCGAGGAGCTCGTCGGCGACGAGGGTGGTGTCGAGCCCGGCGTGCGCGCGAGCTTCGAGGCGGCGCTCGCGACAGCGCGCGAGCTCGGCGCGAGCGTCGAGACCTGCCACCTCCCGCACGCCCCGCACGCCCTGTCGGCCTACTACCTGATCGCGCCCGCCGAGTGCTCGGCCAACCTGGCCCGCTTCGACGGCGTCCGCTACGGGCTGCGGGTGAACGGCGAGCGCGACATCGGCTCGATGTACGGGGCGACCCGAGGCTCGGGCTTCGGGCCTGAGGTCAAGCGCCGGATCATGCTCGGCACCTACGCGCTCTCGAGCGGTTACTACGACGCCTACTACGGCACCGCCCAGAAGGTCCGAACGCGCATCTCCGAGGACTTCAACGCCGCGTTCGAGCGCTTCGACTTCATCGTCACGCCCACGAGCCCGTGGACGGCGTTTGAGCTCGGATCTAAGACCGCCGACCCGCTCGCCATGTACCTGAACGACTTCTGCACCGTGCCGATGTCGCTGGCCGGCATCCCCGCCATCTCGATCCCGAGCGGGCTGAGCGACGGCCTGCCCGTCGGCTTCCAGCTCGCGGGTCCGGCGTTCTCCGAGAGCCGGCTGCTCGACGCCGCCTACGCGCTCGAGCAGGCGATCGGATTCGACTCCAGCGAGGCCCGCCGATGAGCGCTCGGTACGAGCCCGTCATCGGCCTGGAGATCCACGTCCAGCTCGGCACCCGCACGAAGATGTTCTGCGGCTGCGAGCTGTCGTTCGGAGACCCGCCCAATACGCACACGTGCCCGACCTGCCTCGCCCTCCCGGGCGCGCTGCCGGTGGTCAACGCCAAGGCGGTCGAGTTCGCGGTGATGATCGGGCTGGCATTCGACTGCGAGATCGCGGAGCGCTCGATCTTCCACCGCAAGAACTACTTCTATCCCGACAGCCCGAAGGGCTACCAGATCTCCCAGTACGACATCCCGATCTGCAGCGGCGGCCGCGTCGGCGACGTGCGGATCCACCGGGTGCACCTGGAGGAGGACGCGGCCAAGCTGAACCACTTGGGCGAGAGCGGCCGCATCCACGGCGCGGAACGCAGCTGGGTGGACTTCAACCGCTGCGGCACGCCCCTGGTCGAGATCGTCACCGAGCCCGACCTGCGCTCGGCGGAGCACGCACGCGAATGGCTCACCCTGCTGCGCACGACGCTGCGCGTGCTCGGAGTCTCCGACGTCGACATGTCGCAGGGGTCGCTGCGCTGCGACGCCAATGTCTCGGTCAGACCCACGGGCAGCGACCAGCTCGGCACCAAGACCGAGCTGAAGAACATGAACTCCTTCGCCTTCCTCGAGCGTGGCGTGAAGGCCGAGATCGAGCGGCAACTCGCGCTGCTCGACGCCGGCGAGCCCGTGATCCAGGAGACGCTCCACTACGACCCCCGTAGCGATCGCCTGACGCCGCTGCGCTCCAAGGAGGAGGCGCACGACTATCGATATTTCCCCGAGCCGGACCTGATGCCCCTGGTCGTCACCCCGGAACTGGTCGAGACCGCCCGGGCCGCGCTGCCCGAGCTTCCGGCGGCCAGGGCCGAGCGCTTCGAGCACGCGCTCGGGCTCCCCACCGGCCGCGCCCGGGAGCTTGCCTTCCGCACCGAGCTGGCGGACTACTACGAGGCGGCGCTGGCGGCGAACGGCGGCGCCGACCCGGTGGCGGTGGCCAATTGGATCCCGTTGCTCGTGGAGCGCATCGGCGCAGACACCGATCCCGCGAGCACCCGGGTCACGCCCGCCGCCCTGGCCTCGCTGGCGGGGATGGTGGCGGCCAAGGACGTCAGCCGCGACGCCGCCCGCGAGGTGCTGAGGCTCCTCGTCGAGGAGGGGGGAGATCCCCGCGCGATCGTGGAGCGCGAGGGCCTGGGCGCGATCGCGGGCGACCAGGACGGGCTGGGAGAGATCGTCGACCGGGCGATCGCGGCCGATCCCGATGCGGCGGAGAAGGTGCGGGCGGGGAACATGAAGGCCGTGGGGCCGCTGGTCGGCTTCGTGATGCGCGAGACCAAGGGCCGGGCCGACGGCGGCGAGGTCACGCGGCTGATCCGCGAGCGCCTTCAGGCCTGAGCCGCAGCGCCGGTCAGTGACGTCAATGGATGTGGCTGTCGACGGTCGCGCGGCCAGCCAGATCCTCCAGCCAGCGCAGGGCGGCCGCGAACGATGCCGCCGACTGGCGTGAGCTGTCGATCTGCCACTCGGTCTGCTTGGCGACGTCGAACCAGATCACGGCCCGGACCTGGGGATCTGCATGCAGGTCGCGGAACATCGCCGAGATCCACGCGCCCTTGCTGCCGCCGGCCTCGGCGCTCGAGACCTCGCTGATCTGGACCGGGACGTCCGGCGCCAGCGCCTTCAACGTCGCCAGCGACTTGTCGAACACGGCCGAGAAGCTCCGCCATCCGGTCCAATGCAGGGCGCTGCCGCCGTTGAACCCGGACAGCCCCAGGATGTCCACGTAGGCGCGGCCCGGATACTGGTCGGTCGACAGCCGCACGCCGTAGCGGGCCACCGGGCTCCACACCCATCGCACGTTGGTGGCCCCGGCGGCGGCGAACACGTCATGGACGTGGCGCCAGGCGGCGACGAACTGACCGGGCCGGTTCGTCCCCAGGCGCTCCGACCATGGATACCAGTCACCGTTCATCTCCTGGGCGAAGCGCAGGAGCACGGGCTTGCCGTAGGCCCGCAGCTCTCTCGCCCACTGGCGGATGTAGGCGTCGTGGCGGCCCTGGATGATCGAGAGCAGGCTGTACTTGGGCTGCGCCTTTCGCAGGCCGAGGCTGTCGTCCCACGGCTCCCAAGTGATCTCCGGGATGCTCCCCCGGCGGCTCACAGCGTTCAGCTGGCTGAGGCTCACGCCGTTGTGGGCCCAGTCCGCGTACCACATCACGATCGATGTGTGGGCGCCGATCAGGCGCTCGAACCGGTTGACCTCAGCGAGCTGTGAGGGCGCCCAGGCCGAGACCTCGTTGTCGGCGAGCGCCGGGGTGGTCACGCCGATCTCGATCGGCGGCACCACCGTGGCGGCGATCGTCGGGGCCGGCGGGGCGGCCGGTGACGGCGAAGGCCAGATTCCGGTGCCGGGCAGCACGATCGCGGCCACGATCGCCAGGCTCAGTGCCCCGGCCGCGCCCAGCTTGGCCACCGAGCGGCGGAGCACCGCCGAGCGCGTGCCGCGCGGGTGGTCGAAGGCGTGCAGGAGGACGACTGCGAGTGCGGCCGTCAGGTAAAGGCCGACGTTGATCAGCGTGAGCGTGTAGTAGCCGTGAGCGGGTCCCGCGCTCAGGTGCAGGATCGACGGTGAGGCGGCAACGAGCGCGATCGCCAGGTAGGGGGCTACCACCCGCGTGGGCAGCGGCTGGGGCCCGGTCCGGCCCTTCGGCGTGACCTTGAAGTCGAACTCCCGGCCCGCGATCCGCCCGGCCACCGCCTGCAGGCATCCCCACAGCACCCAGGGCCAGCGCACGAGCTGGAACAGCGCGATCTCCCAGGAGAACGCCTTGGCGTTCATCGGGCGCAGCCACCTCAGGCTGCGCAGCCACAGGACCACAGCCAGGAGCACCAGCGTCGGAGGCCCGAAGTGCAGGTAGAACGAGCCCAGCGAGACCCTCACCGGCGGGGTCCGCGTCGCGATCGCCACCACCGGGACGGCGATCGAGGCGACCATCAGGGCGGCGAACAGCGGGTACCAGATCTGGCAGAAGCCCAGGCGGAGCTTGGCCATGCGGCTGAGCCCTCGCCAGTAGCGCTGATTCACGCCCAGCAGCACGTTCATCATGCTCCGCGACCACTGGAACTCCTGGGTCATGCAGTCCCCGACGTTCTCCGGCCCGTCGCCGTGCGCGTGCGCCTCGATCGCGAAGACGCCCTGCCAGCTGTAGGAGCTCATCATCACGGTCGTCGTGAAGTCCTCTGCGAGCTCGGGGCCGAGCCCGCCGATCTGCTGCAGCGCGGCGGTGCGCACGGCGTAGTGGGAGCCGATGCAGCTCGGCGCGCACCCGCCGCTGTGCCCGGCCTGCATCGGCCCGTGCAGCACGGCCTCGGCGTACAGGCGCGCACGGGCCGACCACGAGCGCTCGGCGTTACGGTCGCAGATGCTCGGCGCCGCGACGTAGCCGACGAGTGGGTCGCGGAAGGGGATGACCATGTGCCGCAGGTAGTCGGGCTCGGGCACGTGATCGGCGTCCATCTGGGCCACCACGTCGTAGCTCTCGTAGCCCCAGTGGTCGTAGAAGTAGGCGAGGTTGCCCTCCTTGCACTTCGTTCGCCGCGGCCAGGTCGCCTGGTGGTACTCGGCCACGCCCTCCCGGGTGGAGACGCGCACGCCGTGCTGCGCGCACCAGTGGTAGGTCACCTCCGATGGACTCTCGTCGGCCAGCCACACGTCGTAGCCGTAGGGGAAGTCCTGGCTCAGCATCGCCTCGAGCGTCTCGCGGACCACCGCCCAGGGCTCGCTCGGGGCCTTGGTCACGACCATCGCCACCCGCAGGTCGGGCACCGCCAGGCTGGGATCGGGACGCCGCATGCGCCACAGCCAGGAGAAGAACCACGACGGCAGCAGCAGCGACTCGACGAACAGCAGGGAGGTGTTGAGCCAGTACCCGACCGGCGTGCCGACGTTGGCCGGCTTCAGCCACCACGACCAGGCGGCGGCACTCAGCAGCATCCAGGCCAGGGCGAAGCACAGCAGGCTAAGCCGCTGCGGGCGGCTCAGGGCGTCGCGCAGATGGCGGTTATGGCGGTGCCGGCGCCGCCGGCGCCGTCGCTCGACGGGCGGCTCCAGCGGGGGCGCAGGCCGCGTCTCCGGGGTGGGGCGCGTGCGGGTCGGCGCCGTCGCCGGAGCAGGCAGCAGTTGACGGACCGTCGCCTCGGGCGTCGTGGCAGCGGACAGCATCGGGCGCGCGCCGGGTTCGGGCGCGACGATCTGCTCCGGCGAGGAGACCTGAGACTCGAGCCTTCTCACCTCGTGCGTCTCGACGCTGGAGGTAAGGAAGCTGACCATTCCTCCCGGTTGCGGACGCATATCCGACGATCCGGGTTCGCCGCTCGTGGGTATACGGCCACCGGTCCCGGGACCCCTTCAGCCTCGCGCGCGAGGTGCCGATCAGGAACGCATGGTGCTCCCCCGGCGGCTCGTGCTCCTCTGCGCAGCCGCCGTGTGCACGCTGGCCGTCGGGACCGGTCCCGGGACCGCGCTTGCCTCACCGTCCGGCGCCGTCTCCCGCGCCGGGCATCATCGCTCTCATGTCCGTCGTCGCCGGCACCGTCATCTGCGCCATGCCCGCATGCACCACCGCCGTGCGAAGGTGACGAGCTCCGCCGGCCCCGCCGTGGCTCAGAGCGCTGCCGCGCAGCTGCGGCTGCGCTTCGGCGTCTATCCGTGGGGCGCCTCGGGCGCCGTCTCGCAGGTCGCGCCCCAGCTGGCCGATGATCCGGCGAAGGCGCTGGCGGCGGTCAAGGCGCTCCAGGGCAACCGCTCGATGACCGTCCACGTGTACGGCCAGTACACCGGCGCCGACCCCACCGAAGCCGACCACCTGATCAGCGAAGCCACCTGGTGGTCGCAGAATGGTGTCCGGGTCGAGATGGTCCTTCGCTACCGCCCGGCCACCGCGGCGCTCGCCGGGGGCTACGAGCCCTGGGTCTCGGCCGTGTCCACTCGGCTGGCGGCGATTGCGAACGTCGTCGCGATCCAGGTGGGCAACGAGGCCAACAACTCAGGCTCGGCGGCGGCCGGCGACGGCGCCTACCCCGGCGCGGTGCAGGCGATCGCCACCGCGATCCCGGCTGCGCGCCAGGCGGTCGTCGCGGCGGGCCGGCCGGACATCCGCATCGGCTTCAACTGGGCCGCCGGGACCTCGCCCTGCACTCCTGACCCTCTGTTCGCCCAGCTCCTGCGCGACGGCGGCAGCGCCTTCGTGAACGCGGTCGGCTGGGTGGGCATCGACATCTACCCCGGCACCTGGTCGGCACCCTCACCGTCGGTGTTTCCGGCTGCCTCGCTGGTCGCTGGCAGCGTGACCTCGAGCCTCAGCTGCCTGCGGTCCATCCAGATGCCGGCGGCGGGGCTGTCACGCGCGGTCACGATCACCGTCGCCGAGACCGGCTGGCCGACCGATCCGGCGCGCACTGAGCAGACCCAGGCAGCGGTGCTGCGCTCGATCGTGGGCGCAGTCCAGGGCGTCAGCGGCACTTACGGCGTGACCGACCTGCGCTGGTTCGACCTTCGCGACGCGAACACGGCCAGCGGCCAGCTCGAGAACGGCTACGGCCTGATGCACGACGACTACACCTCGAAGCCGGCGTTCAGCGCCTACCAGCAGATCATCGCCGCCAGCGGACTCTGAACCGGGGTCTACAAGAAGTCGTTGCCGGTCAGCACGTAGACGAACGGCACGATCGGCACGATCGCCGCGATGCCCCACGTCAGCTTCGCCACGCGGCCGAGATCGCGCCGCCCGAGCAGGTTGATCCAGATCAGGACCACGGCGACGGGATGCAGGATGCAGCAGATGATCTCGATGAGCTTCTTCATCGGGTAGGCGACTACCCGATCGAACCCCCGCCGATGCCCGGGCGGTCCTCGGGCGAACCCGGCTTCAGGCCGTGACGGCCGGGAGGCTCACGCCGATCACCTTCAGGCGCCGCGAGAGGGCGGTGAACGCGAACGCGTTGAGGGCCTGGCTCGAATAGCCCAGGTACTCGTACTCGTCGCCCAACTGGTGCTGCGGCGGCACCAGCACCGCCGCCGCCGCCGGCAGGGTCTCGACGAGCTTCTCCTGGATGCGCGTGGCCAGCTCCGGATCGCGTGCCTGCTGCTGCAGGAACCAGGTGCCGTAGGCCACGTGGCGGTGCTCGTCCTGTGAGATCAGGTTGAAGGCCTTCAAATGCCCGGGGAGGATCCCGCGGCGCTCCATGTTGTCGGTCTGGAAGTACTGGCCGGTGAGGGCCAGGGTGCCCTCGATCACCATGTGGTACACGGTCACGAAGTCGACCTTCGCCGGTAGATCCGTGGGGTCGGCCAGGAGCGCGCGATGCGCGTCGACGAGGAAGCCGTCGAAGAGCGTGAAGTACTCGGGCGTGAGGTCCTGCCGGGCCCGGTCCAGGCGCTGCTCGAAGCTGCCGTCGAAGGCGAAGACCTCCTCGTAGAGGCGGTTGAAGTGCTGGGCGTGGCGCGCCTCGTCGATCTGCTGGCTGATCAGGAACGCCTCCTCGTGCTTGTCCTGCGCGGCCAGGACCAGCCCCGAGAACTCGCTCGTCACCCGCTCCTCGCCCACGAAGAAGGCCGAGAGCCCCCAGAGCATCTCCTCGCGAAGCTCCTCGTCCATGGCCTCCCAGTCGCGGCGGTCCTGGGTGAGGTCGATCTCGTGCGAGATCCAGTTCTGCCGCTCCCACAGCCGGTAGAGCTGGAGCGGGTCCATCAGCTTGACCTGAGGGAGCCTGGACTCGTCGGTGATCGTGGCGACGTCGCCCTGGACTGTGAGGTCGAGCAGGCTGGACACGGCACGCGAGTCTAATCTCGGCGGGCGATGATCGGCGAAGCACTGGACTGGCATGGGGTCGCAAGGCCCTCACGCGACCTCGAGCTCAGGGGCGCGCACGTGCTGCTGCGCCCGGTGGACGCGGCCCTGGACGCCGAAGACCTCTACCCCGAGACCGCAGCGCCCGAGCTATGGCGCTACATGTCAGCGGGTCCCTACCGCGACGCCGGCGAGGTGAGGGCGGCGCTGCTCGGGATGGAGGCCTCGGTCGATCCGCACTTCTTCACGTTCGTGCGCCTGCGCGACGAGCGCGCGGTCGGCACCGGCGGGTACATGCGCATCAAGCCCGACCATGGCGTGATCGAGATCGGAAGCCTCATGTTCGGCGTCTCGCTGCAGCGCACCGCGGCGGCGACCGAGGTCATCTACCTGCTCGCCGCCCACGCCTTCGAGGAGCTCGGGTATCGCCGCGTGGAGTGGAAGTGCGACGCGCTGAACGAGGCCTCGAGGCGGGCGGCGCTGCGCTTCGGCTTTCGCTTCGAGGGCGTCTTCCGGCAGCATATGGTCGTCAAGGGCCGCAGTCGTGACACAGCCTGGTTCGCCATCACCGACGGAGAGTGGCCTTCTGTGGCGGCCGGTTTCCGGGCCTGGCTGGCGCATTCGAATTTCGATGCCGACGGCCGCCAGCGGCGGTCGCTCGGTGAGCTGATCGACGCGGCTCGAAGGGGTCCCAGCCGCTAGCTCAGCCGTCGGCGTAGCGCTAGCCCCAGCCCGGCCAGGCCCGCGCCGCAGGCGACCACGCCGATCAGATCAAGGCCGGTGTTCGGCAGCCCCGGGGCGCTGCTCGTGGTGGGCGTGGCCGTGGTGGCGGTCGGGGTGGTGGTCGTCGTCGCGGGAGCGTTTGCGAGCACGACGATCGTGCCCTTCATGAACGGGTGCACGATGCAGAAGTAGGTGTACGTGCCGGGCGTGGTGAAGGTGTGCGAGCCGCTCTGCCCGGGCTGGAGAATCCCGGTGTCGAACGTGTGGTCGTAGGCGGTCGCGCTGTGCGGGGCCTTACCCACGTTCGTCCAGGTCACCGTGTCGCCGGCGTGAATCGTGATCGACGCCGGCGAGAAGCTGTAGTCGACGATCGAGGCGCCCGGATCGGCCGCGGCGTGTGCCTTCTGGCCGGGGAGGCGGACGGCCAGGAGCAGCCCTCCGGCGTGAACCAGCCTGCGGTGCGGCGCTCGCGTCGCGCGGCGGTGAGCCCGGACGGGGCGGGTGCCGGCGATCGGCTCATGCGCCGGAGCGCGGTGAGCATGCGTCGATGTGGCGGCCGCCGCCACACCTGGGCCGGCGAGATGCAGGGCTAGCGCCACCAGCGCGGCGAGCGCGGAAGCGACGGCTAGGCGCACGCGGGGGGTCACGGAACGCGAGCGTACCGCCTCGCGACGCAGGCCGCAGGGCCGACAGCGACGCGCGCAGGTTTGTACGCAGGGCCAATGTGAGGATCAGCTGCGGTGCCGATGATTCCCCCATGACACGCATGCCGAACTCCTCGAAGGTAGTGCTGGTGGCCGACCGGCGCATCGACGCCGGGCCGTACCGTGACACGCCGATCCGGCGGTATCGCCTGGCTCGGCTGCGCTTCGACGACCGGCCCGCTTCCGGCGAGGCGCGCTTCGATCACCTAAAGCGCGTATACGACTGAGGGCGCGGAGCCGTACTTCCGGCCCGGTCGATTCCGTAAGAGTTTCGAACTCACGTTCGCGGCGCGGTAGCCTTACTGACATGTTCCGCGACGCTGAAGTACAAGTCGAGCAACCCAGGCGCACCCCGCTCCTGCGGAAGCTCCTCGCAGTCGTCGTCTTGGTCGCCGCCGTGGCGCTGGCGCTGAAAATCGTGATCGGGCTGGTGATGGCGGTGTTCTGGTTCGCCGTCGCGGTCGCGGTGGTCGTCGCCATCCTCTGGGCGCTCAAGACCATCGTCTGGTAGCCAACCTCCATGTCGGACCAGGGCTTCGGCCTGCTCGTGATCCTGTTCTTCTTCGGGCTGTCCGGGGGCATCATCGGGCGGTTGAAGGGCAGCTCGTTCTGGATCTGGTTCTGGATCTCGTTTCTGATCCCGTTCTTCGGGTGGCTCACAGCGATCTTCTATCGCTTCGAGAACCGCGAGCTACGCCGGCAGTGCCCCGGGTGCGGCAAGGTCGTCAAGCTCCACGATGCGCTGTGCACGCGCTGCGGGACCGAGCTCGAATTTCCCGATGTCGCGATCGCCTCCGAGGCGGAGGTGAATGCTCTGCGCCGGCGTCGACCGGTCGTCGAAAACGCCGCCGGAGCGCCGGAATCCCGCTGATATATTCGGCCGCCCCAGTCCCGCGTGCGCGGAGCGGCCGCGCGCGCCCTCGAGTCACCTCGAAAGGAGGCGAGCGCCAATGCGTGCAGTCGACGCCCTGATGGAATGCCTGAAGGCCGAAGGTGTCGACGTCGTATTCGGGTTGCCGGGCGGCGCGAACCTCCCGACCTACGACGCCTTCTACGACGCCGGGATTCGCCACATTCTCGTCCGCCACGAGGCGGGCGGCGGCCATGCCGCCGAGGGGTACGCCAAGGCGACTGGGAAGGTCGGCGTGGCGTTGGCCACCAGCGGCCCGGGTGCCACCAACGTCGTCACTCCGATCTGCGACGCGATGATGGACTCGGTCCCGGTCGTGTTCATCACCGGACAGGTGCGCACCGAGCTGCTCGGCACCGACGGCTTCCAGGAGGCGGACACAATCGGCATCACGATGCCGGTCGTCAAGCACAGCTTCATGATCCAGCACCCGCTGGAGATCCCGCGCTCGATCCACGAGGCATTCCACCTCGCGCGCACCGGGCGTCCGGGGCCGGTGGTCGTCGACATACCGCAGGACCTGAGCCGGGCCGACATCCCGTACGAGCCGGTGAGCGACGTGCACCTTCCCGGCTACAACCCCACGACCGAGGGCAACCAGAAGCAGATCCGCCTGGCGGCCAAGGCCATGGCCAACGCGCGGCGGCCGGTGCTCTACGTCGGGGGTGGCGTCGTGAACGGGAACGCGGGTCCGGAGCTGGTCGAGCTCGCGACCGCCGACCGCTTCCCCGTGACCTGCACGGTGATGGGACTCGGCGCCTTCCCCGCCCCGCACGAGCAGTGGCTGGGAATGCTGGGCATGCACGGGACCCGGTCGGCCAACTACGCGATGGACGAGGCGGACCTGATCGTCGCGATCGGCGCGCGCTTCGACGACCGCGTGACCGGCAAGCTGTCTGAGTTCGCGCCGCGGGCCAAGTTCATCCACATCGACATCGACCCGGCGGAGATCTCCAAGAACGTGCCCGCCCACATCCCGATCGTCGGCGACGCCAAGAACATCGTCCCGCGGCTCACCGCCGAGTACCGGGCGCTCGGCGCCGATCCGGCGCGGCTGGAGGAGTGGTGGTCCCGGATCCGGGCGTGGCGCGAGCGCCATCCGCTCGGCTACGAGGACTCCAAGGACTCGGAGATCAAGCCCCAGTACGCGATCCAGGCGCTTTATGAGGCCACGGGCGGGGACGCGATCGTGACCAGCGACGTGGGCCAGCACCAGATGTGGGCCGCGCAGTACTTCCACTTCAGCGAGCCACGCCAGTGGATCAACTCCGGCGGGCTGGGCACGATGGGGTTCGGCCTGCCGGCGGCGATGGGCGCCAAGGTCGGCCGCCCGGACAAGACGGTGATCTGCATCTCGGGCGACGGATCGGTGCAGATGAACGCCCAGGAGCTCGCCACCTGCGTGCAGGAGGACATCCCGATCAAGGTGTTCATCCTGAACAACGGCTACCTGGGCATGGTCCGCCAGTGGCAGGAGCTGTTCTGGGACAAGCGCTACAGCCAGGTCGAGATGGGGCAGTGGCCGGACTTCGTCAAGTTGGCCGAGGCCTACGGCGCCACCGGGCTGCGCTTCCAGGACAAGACGACGCTCGTCTCCGACGTTCGCGAGGCGCTGGCCACGGACGGGCCGGTGGTGGCGGACATCCGGGTCACGCGGGAGGAGAACACCTACCCGATGATCCCCGCCGGCCAGCCGGCGCGGAACATGGTGGGCTGAGGGATGGGCGAGCCTGGAACCAAGGACGTCCTGCCGCTGGAAGAGCTCGAGGCCGCCGTGGGCCTGCGCACCGGGCGCAAGCACATACTCTCGATTCTCGTCGAGAACAAGCCCGGTGTCCTGACCCGCATCGCCGGCCTGTTCGCGCGGCGCGGCTTCAACATCGACACGCTGGCGGTCGGACCCACCGACGACGAGCGCTTCTCGCGCATCACCCTGACGCTCGACGGCGCCGTGCACCCGATCGATCAGGTGACCAAGCAGCTGCACAAGCTGGTCAACGTCCTGAAGATCCGCGACCTCGAGCCGAGCGAGACGCTGGCCCGCGAGCTGGCGCTGTTCAAGATCGCCTCCGACGGCTCGACGCGCACAGAGGTCATGCAGATCTGCGAGATCTTCAGAGCGAAGATCGTCGATGTGACCAAGCGCTCCGTGGTGGTCGAGGTCACCGGTACGGACGACAAGATCGAGGCCTTCGAGCGCCTCGTACGGCCGTTCGGCCTGGTCGAGATGGCGCGCACGGGCGAGATCGCGATCTCGCGAGGGCGCGGCGAGACCTGAGCCGGCCGCACGCGCTAGGTTGAACGGGCCATGCGCCCGGCCATTCTCCAGACGCCCGCCGCTATCGACCGCGAGCTGGGCCGCCGGCTCACGGCTGCGCATCGCCGCGCCCGCCGCCGGGGCCGGCCGGTTCTCGCTAGCGCCACCGTGTCCCTGCCGGCGGACTCGGATCCGACCGCCCTGGCGGTCGCTGCCCGCGTCGCCGGTGAGCCGTGGTTCTGCCTCGAGCAGCCGGATCGCGACCGCTCGGCGATCGCGGCTCTGGGTGTCCTGGTCGAGCTGACCGCGGATGGTGCGGGACGGTTTTCATCGCTGGCGCGGCGGTGGCGGGAGATCGTGGCCGAGGCCGAGGCGGAACCCGTCGACGGACCGCCGGGGTCGGGTCTGATCGCCCTCGGAGGCTTCGCGCACGCAGACGACGGGGGCTCCTCGCCGCGATGGGACGGCTTCCCGGCTGCGTCGCTGCACGTGCCCGAGCTCTCGATCGCGCGACAGGGTGAGGACACACGCGTCACGGTCAACGTGCTCGTCGCGCCCGACGACACGCTCGAGGACCTGCAGGCAAGGGTGGGGCAGCGCCTCCAATCGCTGCGCCCGGCGCCGTTGCCGATGCTCGACCCCGCGCCCACGGGCCAGTACCGGGTGACGAGCCCGATGCCGCCGTCGCATTACGAGGAGGCGGTGCGGCGGGGCGTCGAGCGCATTCGCGCCGGGGAGCTCGAGAAGCTCGTGCTCGCCCGCGAGGTGCAGGTCGAGGCCCCACGCGACCACGATGCCGCCGCCGTGATCGGCGTGCTGCGCGACGCGTACTCGAGCTGCTACGTGTTCGCGGTCGGCCGGGGGGACTCGACGTTCATAGCCGCCAGCCCTGAACTCCTGATCCGCAGGCAGGGCCAGCGTGCCAGCACCGTCGCGCTGGCAGGCTCGACCCGCCGCAGCGCCGACCCCGCGGTCGACGACCACCTCGGCGAGCAGCTGCGCCTGAACGAAAAGGAGCGCGAAGAGAACGCGATCGTCGCCAGGCGCATCGCAACTGCGCTGAAGCCGCACTCAGTCTGGGTGACCGTAGCGGCGGAGCCCGAGGTGGTGAAGGTGGCGAACATCCAGCATCTCGCGCGCCCCATCCGGGCCCAGCTGGCCAAGCCCTTCGACGCCGTCGAGCTTGCGGGACTGCTGCATCCGACGCCCGCCGTCGGCGGCGAGCCCGATGCCGTGTCGGCGCGCATGATCCCGGCGCTCGAGGGCCTCGACCGCGGCTGGTACGCGGGGACGATCGGATGGACGGATGCGACCGGCGACGGCGAGTTCTGCGTCGCGCTCAGATGCGCGCTGCTCCGAGGTAGCCTCGCGCACCTCTACGCGGGCTGCGGCATCGTCCGCGACAGCGACCCCGCGGCCGAGCTAGCCGAGACCGAGGTCAAGCTCGGCGCCCTGCTGCCACTCCTGGCGGGCTGAGCGCCTCCACTGATCAAATCCGGCGCGCATCTGCCGATTAACAAAGGCGATGCGAACCGATGCCGACCGCCTCGCGCGGATCGCGGCGAGCCTACCGGGACTGATCTTCACGCTCGAGCTCACACCCGAGGGTCGCTTCGAGCTGCGCTACGCCAGCGAGGGCGCCCGTGACCTGCTGGACGTCGAGCCTGACCGCCTGCTGGGCGACGCCTCCGCCCTCAGCGAGGTCGTCCACCCCCAGGACCTCGCGCCGCTGAAGGCGGCGCTCGAGCGCTCCGCCGAGACGCTCGAGCGGTGGGAGTGGAGCGGGCGCGTATTCAGCGACGACGGCAGCGTCAAATACGTCCGCGGCAGCGCCGAGCCGGCACGAGAGGATGGCGGGCGGATCGTCTGGGATGGGGTGCTGCTCGACGAGACCGAGGTGTGGTGGGCGCAGTCGCTGGAGAAGGCGATGCGACGCCGGCTCCAGCTGATCGTCGAGAACCTGCCCGCCGCGGCGGTGACTCTGTATGACCGCGATCTCCGGGTCTGCTTCTCGGAAGGTCAGCTGTTCGGCGACGAGGGTCCGGCTCTCGGAGGCACCCTGGCCGAGTTCGTCGATCAGCCCACGCTCGAGCTGCTCCGTCCAGGGCTCGAGGCGGCGCTCGCGGGGGAGGCGGCCGCTCCGGTCATGTTCGAGCGCCACGGGGTCACGCTGTCGGTCCACTTCGCTGCGTACGGACTCGTGGACGGGCGCATCGACGGGGCGCTCGTTCACTGGCAGGACGTCTCGGAGCTGCGGGCGGCCGAGCGCGCGCGCCGGCAGGCCGAGAGCCTGTTCCGGCGCGCATTCGATGAGGCCCCGATCGGCATGACGATGATGTCTCCCGACGGGCGGTTCCTGCGGGTCAACCACGCGATCTGCGAGACCGTGGGCTACAGCGCCGAGGAGCTGCTCGGGCTGCGCTTCGGCGACATCACTCACACCGACGACGTCGCGGACGAGATCGAGTGCACCCGCCGCATGCTCGACGATGAGATTCGCCGCTTCCAGAAGGAGAAGCGCTACATCCACAAGAACGGGCACGAGGTCTGGTGCCGGCTGTCGGTGTCCCTGATCCGGGACGAGCTCGGCGAGCCGCTGTACTTCGTCTCCGAGATCGAGGACATCTCCGAGCGCAAGCAGGCCGAGAACGAACGCCGCGAGATGGAGCGCCGGCTGCGCGAGAGCCGCGAGCAGGCGCTGTCGGCGTCGCGGATGAAGTCCGAGTTCGTTGCCAACATGAGCCACGAGATCCGAACACCGCTGAACGGCGTGTTCAGCATGTCCGAGCTGCTCCTGGCCACCGACCTGACCGACGAGCAGCGCCAGTACGCACAGGTTGCGGCCACCTCGGCCCAGGCGCTCATGCAGGTGATCGACGACATCCTCGACTTCTCGAAGATCGAGGCGGGCAAGCTCGAGATCCTGCACGAGGACTTCGCCGTCGAGGCTGTGCTGGCCGAGGTGTGCGACATCGTGGGCACCAAGGCGCGCGAGAAGCAGCTCGAGCTCGCCTACGCGATCGACCCGGATGTGCCGGCGGTGCTCCGCGGCGATGGGGGGCGGCTGCGCCAGGTGTTGATGAACCTGGTGGGTAACGCGGTCAAGTTCACCTCGAGCGGAGAGGTCGTGGTGCGTGTGGGAATGTGCGATGGGACCCATCTGCACATCGCGGTCCGCGACACCGGCATCGGTATCGAGCCGGCGAAGCTGCGAAACCTGTTCCAGCCGTTCTCCCAGGCCGACGCGACCACCACCCGCCGGTACGGCGGCACCGGGCTCGGGCTGTCGATCGCCAAGCAGCTCGTCGAGCTGATGGACGGTGAGCTGGGCGCGGTCAGCGAGCCGGGAGAGGGCAGCACGTTCTGGATCGAGCTGCCCGCCGAGCCCGGCAGTGGCGTCGACTCGAACCCGACCCCACGCGATCTCACCGGGATCCGCGTCCTGATCGTGGACGACAACGCAACCAACCGCCTGATCCTCGAGCAGCAGACGGCAGGCTGGGGCATGATTCCGCAGAGCGCCGACTCCGCACGGCTGGCGCTCGAGCTCATGTACCGCGCGGTCGACGCCGGGCGGCCGTTCGCGCTGGCTGTGATCGACGACTCGATGCCCGGCCTCGACGGCCTGGCGCTCGCGCAGCACATCGAGCGCAGCCCGCGCCTGCGCAGCACCCATCGGTTGATGCTGAGCGCGGCGATGACTCCGCCGGCGAGGGTAGGTGTCGACGCCGTCCTCGTGAAGCCCGTGCGCCAGTCGGTCCTCTACGACGCGCTCGTGCGCTGCCTGAATCCGTCCGGGCGCACCGAGACCGCACCGCGTGTCCCGGCGGCGGCGCCGACCGTGCAGGGGAGCGCGCCCAGGGTCCTGGTGGCCGAGGACAACGAGATCAACCAGTTCGCGGCCGTGCGGATGCTGGAGAAGCTCGGCTATGCGGTCGAGATCGCGGCGAACGGGCGCGAGGCGGTCGAGCTGTCCGAGCGCTCGAGCTACACGGCGATCTTCATGGACTGCCAGATGCCTGAGCTCGACGGCTATGAGGCGACCGGAGCGATCCGCGAGCGCGAGGGCGACGGCGCGCGGGTGCCGATCATCGCGATGACCGCCAACACGATGTCAGGAGACCGCGAGCGTTGCCTGGCGGCTGGAATGGACGACTACCTGGCAAAGCCGCTGAGCATGGGGCGCCTGGGAGAGATCTGCGAGCGGCTGATCTCCGGCCGGGTCACCGAGACCCCCGAGCCGCCAGGTTCCGAGGGGTCCGGCGGCCAGCTGTTCGACGTCAACACGCTGGCCGATGCTGTCGGGCGAGAGCAGAGCCGCGACCTCCTCTCGATGTTCCTCGAGCAGCTCGAGGATGCGGTCTGCGAGCTCCAGGACGCGATCGTCGCACGCGACGCCGAGACCGTGCACCGTGTCGCGCACAGGGTCAAGGGCAGCGCGGCCACGGTCGGAGCCGGAGCGGTCGCGACGCTCGCCGGTTCCCTCTCCACGCAGGCGCGCGAGGGCAGGGCCGACCTGGAGCCGGACTGGCAGGCGTTCGCGCAGGCGGCGGGCGGCACTCGCCGCGCGATCGACGACTACCTCGCCGCGGCCTGAAGCTCGTCGAGGGCAGCCAGGCTCGCCGCCGCCAGGCGGCGGTGCAGCTGCAGATTGCGCTCGCGGTCGGTTCGCACCTCGATGATCGTCGTGCCTGAATCCCGGGCCTCGAGCGCCGAGTGCAGCGCCGGGAGATCGGCCGGGCGGGCATACGCGCAGCCGTAGAGCTCGGCCGCGAGCTCGAAGCGAAGGCCATGCGGGGTCGCCACGTGCTCCTCGAAGGCGTCCGCCTCTCCCGAGACGGGGAGGAAGTGAAAGATCCCGCCGCCGTCGTTGTTCAGCAGGACGATCGTCAGCTGGAGCCCGGTTCGCCGGGCGGCCATCAGGCCGCCGATGTCATGCGCCAATGCCACGTCGCCGATCAGCAGCACCACTCGCCCCGGGCCGGCCGCGGCCGCGCCATAGGCGCTTGACACCGTGCCATCGATCCCGTTGGCGCCGCGACTCGAGAGCACGCGAGGTGGCGCATCGGCAGCGGCGAGGAACGTCTCGACGTCGCGGATCGGCATCGAGCTGGCCACGAACAACGTGTCGCCGGGGCCAAGCCAGCGGCCAAGTGAGCGCGCGACGAGCGGCTCGCTCAGCTCGTCCCCGAGCGCGTCGTCAAGCGTGGCGGCGACCGCGGCATCGGCCGCGAGCCAGCTCTCGAGCCATCGGCCGCTCCCCGAGGGCTCGGACAACGCGGACAGCGTCGCTGCCGGATCGACGGCCAGGCGCTCGCTCACCACCCCGGCCGGGTCCTGCCAGGCGCCCTCGGGATCGAGCGCGATCTGGCGCACGTCGCCAGAGGCAGCGAGCCATGCCCGCAGCGGTTTGGAGGTGGGAAGATCGCCAACCCGGATCACGAGCTCTGGCCGGGCGAGCTCGAGCAGGCGTGCCGGATCGCGCAGGAGCAGGTCGTAGTGCGCGATCGCCGCCGAGCCCCGGCGGGCGCCGGAGAGTGGATCGGCGAGCAGGGGGTAGCCGACCCGCGCGGCGAACCCGGCCACGACCTCCCCGAGCCCTGGGTCGCGCTCGTCGCGTCCGGCGACGATCACGCCCCGCTCGGGCAATGGAGCGATGTCGCCCGCGCTCCGCGCGGCCGCGGCGAGCGGGGGGCGGACCACCCAGGGGCGGCCGTCGGGACGGCCCCCGCCGCCCGGCTCGTCGGACGGCAGCGGCGCTTCGAGCACCAGCGGCTCCCGGAGCGGGATGTTGAGGTGCACCGGCCCGGGTGGGCCTTCGAGCGCTGTCCAATAGGCGCGGCAGGCCAGCGTCCTGATCCAGCGCAGCTGCTCCGGCGCCGCGCCCTGCACGTCGAGCTCGAAGAACCACTTGACCGCGTCGCCGTACAGCTTGATCTGATCGATCGTCTGGCCAGCGCCGACGTCGCGCAGTTCCGGCGGGCGGTCGGCGGTGAGCACGATCAGTGGCACGCGCGCCCACCGGGCCTCGATCACGGCCGGCATGAAGTTGGC
This sequence comes from Solirubrobacteraceae bacterium, assembly GCA_035295205.1. Classification (GTDB taxonomy): domain Bacteria; phylum Actinomycetota; class Thermoleophilia; order Solirubrobacterales; family Solirubrobacteraceae; genus Palsa-465. The sequence goes on from DATGJM010000120.1 coordinate 18,763, forward strand.
CGCCGCCGTGCCCGACGTGCAGGCGATCGCCACCGGCCGGCCCGAGGCCTTGGCCGCGCCGAGAGCGAAGAAGGCCGCGCAGCGCTCGTCCAGGTGCGAGAAGCAGCGGATCCGGGGCTCACGCGCGAGCGAGAGCACGATCGGTGTCGAGCGGGAGCCCGGCGAGGTGCACGCGTGCTCGAGGCCGCAGCGTGCGAGCTCGTCGCAGAACGCGCGCAGCAGCAGGTAGGTGTCGGTGGCGGTCATGATGGGCGGGACATGATCAGAGCCGCGGTCCTTCTGCATGGGTTCACGAACACCGGCGCTAGCTGGGATCCCGTGGTCGCGGCGCTGGGCGAAAGCTACCGGGCGCTCGCGCCCGACATCCGCGGGCACGGCTCGGCTTCGGACGCTGGGCCGGTGACGCTCGAGGCCGTGCTCGGCGACGTGGGCGATCTGGCTCCGGCTCGGTTCACGCTCGCCGGGTACTCGATGGGCGGGCGGATCGCCCTGCACGCGGCACTCGCCCTGCCGGATCGGGTGCAGCGGCTGGTGCTGGTCGGCGCGAGCCCAGGCCTGCGCGACCCTGCTGAGCGCGCCGCGCGGCGGGAGCAGGACGAGCGTCTGGCCGCGGAGATCGAGGACCTGCCGATCGAGGAGTTCGCCGGACGCTGGGCCCGCACGCCGGTACTCGCCGGGGCGCCGCCCGAGGTGGCTCGGCGGGCGCACGCCGACCGCCTTCGGAACACGCCCGTGGGCCTGGCCCGCGCGCTGCGCGGTCTCGGCACCGGCGCGCTGCCGTCGCTATGGGATCGGCTGGGCGAGCTCGAGGCGCCGGTGGTTCTCGTCGTCGGCGAGCGCGACGAGAAGTTCCGGAAGATCGCAACCGAGATGGCCGATCATCTGCGACGGGCCTCGATCGTGGTCGCCCGCGGGTGCGGACACGCCGTCCACCTGGAGGCGCCCGACATCGTCGCCGAGGTCATCGCGCGTACTCAAGCCGAGTGAGTCCGGTGACGATGAACTTCTCAGCGGACGAGTCGGAGGTACGGCAGCGGTGCAGGTCCAATCGGTCGGAACTCAGGGGATGCCGGCGCCTGCCCAGGCGCCCGCTCAGCCGCACCCCGGGCCGGCTTCCTCTGACGCCGATGGCGCCCGCCGCCGCGAGGCCGCGCACCCCGAGCAGGCGCCCGACAGCGCCACGACTCCGCGACGGAGCGTGGTCGCCCACGCCTATACGGCGGCGGGGCGGGCCGTGGAGGATCCGCCCGAGGAGCGCTCGGGCATCTCGGTCCTGGCCTAGCGACTCGCGAGCGATCTTTTTCCGGTCACCAGAGCTGGACTGGTGTGAACGGAAGTTCACGCGGTCGGGCCGTACCACTGCCGCAAGCCGTCTCCAAGGCCCGCGCCAGGAGGCGGGACGAGGGTGCCCCGGCGCGGGTGCAGTTCGCCGACCGGTCGCTGGAACATCCCGAGCGTGGCCAGGCCGCACGGCCGATCAGGCCTGATCGCGGATGCCGCGTGAAGCGCCGCCGCGATCCCGAGCGGGCCGTCGAGCGTCGAGGCCAGGTACACCTCGTAGCCGACGGCGCGGGCGCGCCGGGCCGCCGCCAGCAGGCCGGTGATCCCGCCGCAGCGCGAAAGCTTCAGGCACACGGCCTCGCACACGCGGCGATCGAGCGCGCCGGGCTCGGCCGTCGTCTCGTCGATGGCCAGCGCGACCTCGGTGGTGGCCTCGAGCTCGACGGTCGCGGCGAGCCCTTTCACGGGCTCCTCGCACAGCTCGATGCCGGCGGGGGCCAGCGCGCGCAGCGAGGCCCGGGCCTCGGGCACCGACCAGGCGCCGTTGGCGTCCAGGCGGATCGCGATCTCGGGCCCGGCGACGGCGCGGACGGCGGCGAGGCGGCCGGCGTCGTCCCCGATCCCCGCCTTGAGCTTCACGCAGGCGAAGCCGGCCTGCCGGGCGGCGGCCGCCTCGCGGGCGGCACCAGCCCGATCGGCCGAAGCGATCGTGTAGTTCGCTGGCACAGGGGCCGTTTCGGCCGCGCCCAGGAGCTGCCAGACGGGAACGCCGGCTCGCCTGCCGGCCAGGTCCCAGAGGGCGAGGTCGATCGCCGCCAGAGCCTGCGGCATCACCGTCAGCTCGGCGCACTGGGCGCGCAGCTGCTCGGGCTCCCCGCCCGCCTCGAGCACCGGCCGGCAGGCGTGGAGTCCGGCCAGGACGTCGTCGATCGTCGCCCCGTCATAGCCGGGCAGTGGCGCCGCCTCGCCGTAGCCCTCGATGCCGCTCTGGTCCTGCACCGTCAGGAGAACGAGCTCCCGTGTGGTCACCGAACCCCACGCCGCCGAGAAGTCCGCTCGCAGCCCGGCTTCGAACACCTCGACCCTGACCCTCACGGGAAGAACCTCCGCCCCGTGACGCTCGAGGTGCCGGCTGGGCTGGAGTTCCCGCTCAGCGGGAACATCGTCCCAATCGGCGGATTCGCGAGCTCGCGGGGGAGGTTTTTCCCGCTCACCGGGCTATCGGCTGAGCAGCAGCCCGGCTGAGAGCAGCGCGCAGAACACGAGCTGGAGCATCCCGGTCCGGGCCAGAGCCCCGTTCAGCGACGGACCGTCGACCCGAGTGCGGACGGTTCGCACGACCCGCGCCGCCAGCGGCAGCGTGAGCCAGGGGAGCAGGACCCACGGCTTCAGCGGGCCGAACACCCACGTCACGGGCGCAAGCACGTACGCCAGGTACACGATCACCGCGAACATGACGCGGGTGCGCGCCCTCCCGAGGCGCACGGCCAGCGTGCGCTTGCGGGCCCGACGGTCGGAGTCGATGTCGCGGACGTTATTGACGACGAGGATGCCGGCTGCGATCAGGCCGACCGGCACGGCGAGCGCGAAGGCCTCCCACTCCAGATGGCGCACTTGCACGAAGAACGACCCGGCGACGGCGACGATCCCGAAGAACAGGAACACGAACACCTCGCCGAGGCCCTCGTAGCCGTACGGACGCGGGCCGCCGGTGTAGAGCACCCCGGCCAGGATC
>DATGJM010000121.1:0-5714 GCA_035295205.1 Solirubrobacteraceae bacterium
GCACGATGACCATCCGGAACTCCGGAGCGGCGGCGGTGCCGGTGGACGTGCAGTGCCTGCCCTCGGCGGCGATGTGGCCGATCAGCTTGACGCGCTCACCTGCGGTGAAGCCGGTCGTGCCGTTGTCGAACTTGACCGTGAGCTTGGCGTTGGTGAACGTGTAGGTCACCGTCTTGCTCTTATCGGCGCGGGCCCAGTGGTTCGTCCGGGTCACGTCGAGAACGAGGGTGCCCGACCAGGTGCCGTCGGCGTTCTTGGCCAGCGTGGACGGGGTCGTGCTGTCGACCGTTCCGGACTCGACGAAGGCCGGGTGATGGGCCATGCACTTGCGGGAGTGCTCTGAGCGCTTCGAGTGCTCGGTCGCCTGCGAGTGGCTGGAGCCGCTGTGATGATCGCCGGGGCCGGGGTGGGCGGCGGCGGGCACTGCGACGGCGAGCGTGGCGGCTGCCGCGATCGCGGCGATCGCTTCGACTTTGACTTTCACGTAGTACCTCCTTGCGGCAATTCGGCGCGCATCGGTCCCGCGCCCCTGGATTTCGTCTCCGTCTTCGGACGGGTTTGCTTATTGCTCTTATCGACACGCGGGCGCACGGCGAAAGTCAGCACCTTTCTGCCCGAGTCATCATTTGGACATGTCCGAAGGCGCGCTCGATCTCGTGGCCCTGCAGGCGCCGGGCGACGACGACACCGCCGCCATCCTGCGGGCGCTCGCCGCCCGCGACGCCCACGACTACGGCGATCCGTCATTCACACGCGCCGAAATACTCGCGCGCTGGCAGACCGGCGGCTTCGACCCAGCGGCCGACTCGGTAATCGCCGAGCACGCCGGCGCGATCGCCGGCTACGCCGCGGTCTTCAACGTCGGTGCTCTGGCATTCGTCGCTCGTGAACGAGAGGGCCGGGGCATCGGCGCGCGCCTGCTGGCATGGACCGAGCAGCGCGAGACGCAGCGCGGCGCGGCTACCCACCGCCAGCGCGTGGCCCACACGAACGCCACCGCGGCGGCGTTACTCGGGACCGCGGGCTATGCCCATGTCCGCACCGTGTGGCAGATGGCAAGCCCCCTGACGAGCGTCGTCACCCCTCCATCCCCGCCCGAGGGCGTGACGTTCGAGCCGATCGACCGCATCCGCGACGCCGAAGCGATCCACGCCGCCGATGCGGCGATATTCGCCAAGAACCCGGACTACGTGGCCGAGACGTTCGAGGACTTCCGCACCGAGCATCTGGCCACGGCTCAGTTCGACCCCGAGGCCAGCGTCGTGGCGCGCCGGCGCGGGGCCGTCGCCGGCTACGCGTTATGTCAGCGCCTGCCCGGTCAGATCGGCTATGTCGACGTTCTCGGCGTCTGCGAGGACGAGCGCGGGCTCGGGCTCGGAGCCGCGATCGTCGGCTACGCGCTCGCGGCGTTCGCGCGCACGGGACTGCGCGAGGCACGCCTGGAAGTGGCCTCGGACAACCCGGTCGCCGTCCGGATGTACGAGCGGGCCGGCCTGGCGCGGCGCAATGGGGCCGCGATCTGGGAGAAGCCGTTAGCGGGCTAGCTGCGAGCTGCCGCCCGGTCGGGATCCACGATCGCTTCGAGCGCGTCCTCGTAGGCCGGCAGCATCAGGACGGTCCCGTCGTGGAGGACCATCAGGTAGCGATCCATCGTGCGCAGGAACGCCCGGTCGTGCGACACCGCGACCACCGTGCCCTGGAAGCCCTCGAGCGCCTGCTCCAGGGCTTCGCTCGAGTCGATGTCGAGGTTGTCGGTGGGCTCGTCGAGCAGCAGGAGGTTGTGGCCCTCGAGTTCGAGCACCAGCACCTCGAGGCGCGCCTTCTCACCGCCGCTCAGAACGTCGTAGCGCCGTCGCGCCGCCTCGGCGAGGCCGTATCGGGCCAGCGCGCCCATCGCCGCCTGGACGCCACCGCCCCCGATCACACGGGCCAGCACGATGTCGATCGCGCTGCGGCCCGCGAAGTCGCCGCGACTCTGCAGTTGCGTGAAGAAGCCGGTGGACACACGAGGGCCGACCACGACCTCGCCCGCGTCGGGCGCGCGCTCCCCGGCCATGACCCTCATCAGCGCCGTCTTGCCCGAGCCGTTCGGCCCGATCAGCCCGACGCGCTCCCCGAAGTGGATCTCGTCCACGAACGGGGCCACGAGGCCGTCGATGCCGACCGAGCGCAGGTCGAGCACTCGCCGGGCGGAGTCCCCGCCCCGCAGGCGGACCCGGATCGAGGCGTCGACCACCGGGGCAGGAGGAGGACCGCCCTCCGCGAAGCGCCGCCAGCGGCTCTCGGCGGCGTTGGCCTTCTTCGCCCAGTCAGCCGAGTACCGCGCCCGCTCCTTGAAGGTCTTCATCAGCCGATACAGCCGCCGCTCCTCGTCGCGCCACCGAGTGACGGCGTCGCCGAGCTTGCGCTGGCGCTCCTCGCGAGCCTGCGGGTAGGCGGAGTAGGGCCCATGGTGAAGCCAGGCGCCGCTGCCCTCGAGCGTGACGATCACGTCGACGGCGCCGTTCAGCACCTCGCGGTCGTGGGAGACCATGACCACGGTCTGCTTGCACGAGCGCACCTGGCGCTCCAGAGCCAGCTTGGCGGGGACGTCGAGGAAGTTGTCGGGCTCGTCGAGCAGCAGCACCTCGGCGTCCGAGCTCATCAGCAGGTCGAGCACGAGCCGCTTGCGCTCCCCGCCGGACAGCGTCACCGCCGGCCGGTCGGCGACCTCCTCGAAGGGGGCCCGGACGATCCGCCGGCACGCCGCGTCCCACTGGCCCTCGAGCTCGTAGCCGCCCAGCCCGGCGTAGTCGGCGATCGCGGTCCCGAGATGCATGCCGGCCTCGGCGTCCCCCGCCGCCAGGTGGGCTTCGGCCTCGAGCACCCGCTCTCCCGCCGAGCGAAGCGCCGCGGGCGCGAGCGAGAGCAGCAGCCCTCGTACCGTGCGCTCCTCGTCCGCCACGCCGACGTCCTGCGGCATGTAGCCGATCCTCCCCCCGAGCGCGACCTCACCCTCGTCGGCGCTCAGCTCTCCCGCGAGGATCCTCAGCAGCGTGCTCTTGCCGACGCCATTGGTCCCCACGAGGCCGACATGCTGACCGGGCCCGATCCTGAAGGAGACGTCTGAGAACAGGAGCTCACCGCCAGGGTGGGCGTAGGCCAGCCGCGAGACGCTGATGTGGCTCATGCGGGCAATCCTCGCATGCCGGCCACGCCGCGCCCAAGCCCCGCGCCTGACAGCATCAATCTCCGATGGATGAACGATTGATGCAGACGATGCTCGCGGTCGACGAGCACCACTGGTGGTACCGCGGCCGCCGTAAGGTGATCCGAGCCGAGCTCGACCGGCTGGCCCTGCCCTCCGACGCCCAGATCCTCGACGCGGGCTGCGGCTCTGGGCGCACGCTGGAGGAGCTCGTCAGGTACGGCACGGTGTTCGGGATCGAGCTCGATCCCGAGGCCGCGCAGGCCGCCCGCGCCCGCGGTGCCGGCGAGGTGCACGAGGGCAGGCTCGAGGAGCTGCCCTGGCCGGAGGCGACCTTCGACCTGATCACCTGCCTGGACGTGATCGAGCACACGCCGGACGATCGCGTGACCCTGCGCGAGCTTCGCCGTGTGTGCAAGCCCGGCGGTCATCTGCTCGTGACGGTTCCGGCCTACCAGGCGCTGTGGTCGCAGCACGATGAGGCCAACCACCACTTCCGCCGCTATAACCGGCGCATGCTCCGGGCCGCGGCGACCGACGCCGGGTGGTCGGTGAGCCGGATCACATCGTTCAACAGCCTCCTGCTCCCCCCAGCCGCGGCCGTGCGGCTGCTGCAGCGCTGGCGTTCACCCTCCGATTACAAGCCGGACCTCCAGCTCGGCCCAGCGTGGCTGAACTCCGTCCTGGAGCGACCGCTGGCGCTCGAGGCGGCCCTGCTCGCGCGCGGCCGCACCCTCCCGGCCGGCCTGTCGCTGCTGGCGGTGCTCGCCAACCCGGCGGCCGCGCGCTCGCTGTGAGCGCCGCGGTCTCCGCGAGCCTCGCCGTCGGCGCGATCTTCGGGATCTCGAACAGCCTTGGTTACCTGCTGCCGGCCATCATCGGGCTCGAGTCGATGGGCATCCCGTCCCCCGGCGAGACCGCGCTCGTGGCAGCGGCGGTGCTGGCCAGCCAGGGCAAGCTCCAGATCTGGCTCGTGATCGTGATCGGCGCCGCCTCGGCGATCGTCGGCGACAACATCGGCTACCTGCTCGGCCGCAGGGTCGGCCGTGAGGTCCTGTCTGCGCGCGGTCCCTTCCATGCCTATCGCGCGCGTGCGCTCGAGGCCGGCGACCGGTTCTTCAAGCGCTACGGCGGCTTCACCGTGTTCCTGGGGCGCTGGATCGCGCTGATCCGCGTCGCCACGGCGTGGCTGGCCGGAATCAACCACATGCGCTTCCCGGTGTTCTTCATCTGGAACGCCCTCGGTGGCATCACGTGGGCGATCACCTTCGGGCTCGTCGGCTATTACGGCGGCCACGCCGCAGCCAACGTGCTCGGACAGGTCGGGATCGGCGGCGCGATCGTCCTCGGGCTGATGATCGTCGGCACGCTCATCTACTTCAAGGTGCGCGAGCGTCGCAGCTCGGACTGAGCGCATGGCCGGCGGGCGCCGGGGTAGTTCCTCTGTTGCAAGCGAACGAACCTGGAGAGGGAAGCGATGGCCTACAGATTCGAGGTGGAGGAGTCCACGCGCGAGAGCTTTCGCCGCTGCGCCCGGGACGAACTCGACCGCGCGATCCGAGAGCTGACCGAGGGCGTAAAGGCCGATCCGGTCGAGGCGGTGCACGAAGCGCGCAAGGCGCTGAAGATGGAGCGGGCACTGCTGCGGCTCGTCCGAACCGGCCTGAAACCCGGCCTTCGCCGCCGCGAGAACGCCGCCCTGCGGGGCGCGGCAGCGCTGCTGTCCGGCGCTCGGGACGCCGACGTGATGGTCGAGGCTCTCGACGACCTAGCCGAGCGATACACCGGACAGGTCCCGGCGGCGACCGTCAAGGCCATCCGGGCGCGGTTGCGGGCCGACCGGGAGCGGCTCACAGCTGAGCGCGACGGAGCGCGGGCGATCGAGACCGTGACCGAGCAGCTACGGGCCGTCCGCGGTCGTGTCGAGAACTGGAAGCTGGACGCCGGCGGCTGGAAGGCGATCTCCGGCGGTGTGCGATGGGCCTACCGCCGCGGGCGCCGGGGACTGGCTCGAGCGCAGCGCCACCCCACGGACGAGAACCTGCATGAGTGGCGCAAGCGCGCGAAGGACCTCTGGTATGACCTGCGGCTGCTCGAGCCGACGGCGCCGCGCATCCTGCGCGGCGAGGTGAAGGCTGCCCACGAGCTGGCGGACCTGCTGGGCGACGACCACGACCTGGCTGTCCTGCGCGACACGATCGGTGCGTTCTCCGCTGAGGTCACCGCCGACGTGGGTCCGGTGCTTGCGCTGATCGACCATCGCCGCGAGCAGCTGCGGGAGCAGGCCTTCTCGTCCGGGCGCCGGGTGTACGCCGAGAGCACGGGGACGTTCGTCCGCCGGATGCGGGCCTACTGGAAGGCGGCGCACGCCGAGGCCGGGGCGGCCGGTGGACCGCCCGTTCGGCTCGGCGAGCTGGTTCGCGAGGCTCCGGTGGTGTGAGTCCTCAGGACTCGGGCGTCTGCTGCGGCTGGGGCTGCGGCTCGAGCTCGAGCGCGCAGGAGTTGATGCAGTAGCGCAGGCCGGTCG
>DATGJM010000122.1:0-9997 GCA_035295205.1 Solirubrobacteraceae bacterium
TCGCAAGGAGCTCGGCTGGAAGCCGCGCTACACCTCGCTCGACGCACTGCGCGCGACGCTAAAGGCGGACGGCGCGAAGTAGCGCCTCGGCCAGCAGGGCCTGGCCGGCGTAGCTCGGGTGCACCCCGCACATGGGTCCCGGAAGCCACTGCGTGAGCAGACCCGCCCGGCAGGTATCCCCGCCGAACTTCAGCGCCTGAGCCTGGAACGCGCCGTAGCCGTCGGCGATCTCGACCCGGAAGGGCTTGGCCGCCTTGTCGACGGTCTGATCGAGGAACTGGCTGTCTAGGTTGTCGACGGGGTTGGCGTAGTCGGTCGAGAAGTAGTTGACGATCGCCAGCTGCCCGCGGTAGTGGGCGCGGATCGCCTTCAGGATGACCCGGACGTTGCGGGTGATCTGAGCGGCGAGCGCTTTGATCTCGTCCGAGCTCGTGCAGTGGTTGGGCGTCGTCTCCTGGCAGATGAAGCCGTCGTTCGCACCGATCATGAGCGAGACCAGGCGCACGTTGTGATGAGTCTTCAGGTAATGGACCGCGAAGGCCAGCTGCGAGCCGCTGTAGCGCACGTGCAGCGGGAATGAGGTTCGGTAGCCGCCTGGCGCGCCGTGGACGTTCTCGCAGCCGTTGCTCTCGGCCTTGTTGTCGATCAGGCTCGAGCTCGTCTCGCCCGGGCAGGCCGGGTTCACGACATTGACGCGCAGCTCCCGGGCGATGTGCTCCGGGTAGCCGAGGAAGCTGGCGGCGTCGTGGTAGTTGGGCGCGGGGACGACTGATGGCTCCTGGTAGCCGAACGTGACGGAGTCTCCGAGGGCGAGGTATGTCGAGCCCGGCACCAGCGGCGGCCGAGTGACCGGGCGACGCGCTGCGGCGGAAGCTGGGAATGCCGCGAGCGCGGCGAGGGTCAAGAGGAGCGCGAGCTTCACGATGAGGGCTCCAGGTTATACGGGAACCGCGTCAGCGTCTCGCAGCCGTCGTCGGTGACGAGTAACAGGTCCTCGAACCGCACTCCGCCGATCCGCCGGTCCCACAGGCCGGGCTCGACCGCGACCACGTCACCGGCGACCAGCGGCTCGCGCCCGGCGCGTCCGAGGTATGGAGCCTCATGGACCTCGAGGCCGACGCCATGACCCAGCGAGAACTGAAAGCCCTCGCTCGGATCCTCGCCCGGACCCGTGCGCTGCGTCCGGTAGCCCGCCGCCTCGAAGAGATCGCAGGTGGCGTCGTGAAGCTCGCGGCCGGTGACGCCCGGGCGCACGGCGCGCCGCGCGTCCTCGAGCGCCGTGCGCACCAGCCGTTCCTGCTTGGCGATCTCTTCCGCGTGCTCAGGCCTCGGGTCGCCGACGATGAACGTACGAGTCATGTCGGCCCAGCAGCCGGTCGCCTCATCCCGGGGCCACAGGTCGATCTCGATTGGCACGCCTGCGGGAAGCGGACCGCTGCCGGGCTCGTGGCCGAAGCCGCTGCGCACCGAGGAGACCATCACGTCGGGCGGACAGGCGGCTCCGTGGGCTGCGCAGGTCTCGCGCAGGGCGGCCCGCACGTGCTCGGCCTCGAGCAGCGCGCCGCCAAGGTGGATGTGCCCGTCATCACCCGGCTCCGCGCGTGTGAGCATCGCCGCCACCGCCGCCATCGCCGCCTCCGCCGCGCGTTGCGCCGCGCGCACGCCATCCAGTTCGGCTCCCGACTTGACGCGGCGGCGGGCCTCCACGGCCGCGCTGTCGATCCTGAGGTGCACGCCCTCACCGCGCAGCCGGTCGGCTACCGAGAGCGGGAAGTCTCCGGGCACGACCGCTTCGCTGATCCCGAGTTCCCGAGCCGCGCGAGCGACGGTCTCGAGCGTGGCTTCCTGCCAGCTCGCGCCGGCGTCGATGAGCTCGCGCCAGCCGAAGGCCTCGAACAGCCGGACGTCGGCATCCGGCCGCGCTCTGGCCACGCGGGTGCGTTCGAGGTCGCTCGTCACGACGACTACGCGCTCACCGAGATCCACGAACAGCAGCTCATCCATGATCGCCAGGGGAAGCTCATGGCGGAGCGCGGGCGATCGCTCGGTATCTCCGAACAGGAGCAGGGCTTCGGGCATCTTGAGCATCCTACCCGTGCAGATAGTTGTGCGTTCAACTATCTGCTATCGTGCTCGGCATGGAGCTTGGAATCGCGACCTTTGCCGACCTTGCCAGCGGAGTGTCGCCGGAGCAGCGAATGCGCGACCTGCTCGAGGAGGCGCAGCTGGCCGATGAGCTCGGGCTGGACGTGTTCGCGCTCGGGGAGCATCACCGGCCGGACTTTCTCGTATCGGCTCCCGCGGTGGCGCTGGGCGCGATCGCCGCTCGAACCGAGCGGATCCGGCTCTCGAGCGCGGTCACGGTGCTCAGCTCCGACGATCCAGTGCGCGTGTTTCAGCAGTTCGCCCATGTGGATCTGATCTCGGGCGGCCGCGCCGAGATCATGGCGGGCCGCGGCTCGTTCATCGAGTCCTTCCCGCTGTTCGGCTACGACCTCGACGACTACGACGAGCTGTTCGCGGAGAAGCTCGAGCTGCTGCTCGCGATCCGCGAGTCCACGAGCGTCACGTGGTCAGGACGCCACCGCGCGCCGCTGCGCGACGCGGGCGTGTGGCCGCGAGCAGTGCAGGACCCGCTGCCGATCTGGGTCGCCGTCGGGGGCACCCCGCAGTCGGTCGTGCGGGCGGGAGGGCTGGGCCTTCCACTCACCCTGGCGATCATCGGCGGCCAGCCGGAGCGCTTCGTGCCGCTGGTCGACCTCTATCGCCAGGCGTTCGAGGCCGCCGGCCACGACCCGGCAGCAGCTCGGGTCGCGATCAACACCCACGCCTTCGTGGGCGAGACCGCCGCCGCCGCCGATCGCGCCTTCGCCTCCTCGTACCTGGCGATGATGAACCGGATCGGCCGCGAACGGGGCTGGCCTCCCTCCGGACTGCCCGAGTACGAGGCGCTGCGCTCGCCACGGGGCGCCCTCGCAGTCGGCGATCCCGAGCTGGTGGCCGAGAAGATCCTCTTCGAGCACGAGCTCTTCGGCCACCAGCGCTACATCGCACAGATGAGCGTCGGCGCGGTCGCCCACGCCGACGTCATGCGGTCGATCGAGCTGTTCGCGACCCAGGTCGCGCCGCTGGTCCGTGCCGAGGTGGCCCGGCGCCAGCCCGCGGTCACAGCGCGGTAGGGCTCAGCCCTCGAGGACCTCGCGCAGGCGCTCAAGCTGCCCGACCTCCGAGCGCATCGTCTTGGTCACCATCGGGGTCATGAGCTTTGCCATGCCGGTCGGTGTGCATCGAAGAGTGAAGGTGACCCGCGTGCCCGCCGCCGCCGGCTCGAGCTCGAATGAGCCTTCGGGGCGCACCGGGCCGGCGAGCGTGCGAAACGCGATGCGGCGCTCGGGGTCCAGGGCCGTGATCTCGAAGTCAGCAGGGACGCGGCGCCCGAACGGTCCCTTGACGCCGTGCTCGTAGACCGTCCCCACGCCGTCGCCGGACTTCCGGGCGATGTCGATGATCCCCGAGCGCCACTGCCGCTCGTTCGTGGCGTCGGCCAGGAAGGCGAACACCTCAGCGGGGGGACGGGCGATCTCGACCGTGTTGGTGGCTTCAGGCACCGATGTTGCTCCCTTCGAACAGAGCTTGGAATTTGTCAAGGCCTCCCTGCCAGCCCATCTCGTAAGGCGCCGGGCCATGGCTGGCCGGGAACTCGCTGTGGGTGAGGACGAGCTCGGTCTGATCGCCGCGCGCGTTGAACTCGACGCACACGAGCGACTCCGAGCCGTCGGCTGCAGGCCCCGTCACCCAGCGCCAGGTGTAGACAAGACGTGCGGGCGGCTCGACTTCGCGGTATGTGCCTTCGAGAACGAACGGATCTCCGGCTCCGGGCTGCATCACGAGCCGGTAGTTCCCGCCGGGGCGCAGGTCGACCTCGGCCTCGGGGCAGGTGAACTCTCCCGGACCCCACCAGCGGCGGAGCTGCTCGGGATCGGTCCAGGCACGGAAGATGTCCTCCGGTGAAGCATCGATGATCCGCGAGATCCGGACCTCGTCGGTGCTCATGTCTTCTCCTTGGTCGGTTTCAGATGCTCGGCGAGCGAATCCAGGCGCCGCTCCCAGAACACCCGATACGTGCTGAGCCACTCGTCGGCCATGCGCATCGGCTCGGCGACGAGCCGACAATGGCGCACTCGCCCTCGCTTTTGGTGCTTCAGTAATCCGGCGCGCTCGAGCACCGCGAGATGCTTCGTCACCGCAGGCAGCGAGACCTCGAACGGTTGGGCCAGCTCCGACACGGACGCTTCGCCTTCGGACAGGCGCACGACGATCGCCCGCCGGGTGGGGTCCGCCAGCGCCGCGAAGATCGCATCGAGCTCGCCGGACTGCGCTGCGGAATGCTTAACCATGCGGTTTAGTGTAGTCCGGCGCGCAAGATCCGGGTAGACCGCAGGCAAATGAATGCCGAGGTCCCAACCCCAGGCGAGCCCGTGACCCCCGCCGTCCCCGACGCGCCGATCGCTCCGGTGGATCCCGATCCCGGGACCCCGGCCGATCCCGAGCAGCCGGCCGTGGTGCCCGATCACGACGAGCCGGCCACACCGGTCGTGCCCGAGCGCCAGCCCGGCAAGGATGACGACTGACTCGGCTCAGGCCACGATCAGCTCGGCCAGCCGGGGCGCCTGGCGCTGGGTGAGCAGGTGCCCCGCGCCCTCGAGCACGACCAGCTGCGCGCTCGGGATCGCGCTCGCGAGCGCCCGGGCCGAGGACGGCGGCACGATCCGGTCGGCGCTGCCGGCCACGATCGTCGTCGGCGCGGCGATCGTCGGGAGGCGCTGCTCGAGGGCGGGGAGATCACGCACCAGCGCGCGCTGGTCGGCCGCGAACGCCCTCCACGCCGAGGGGGAGAGCAGCCCCCGAGCGGTCGCCGTCAGATAGCGCTCCTCCAGCGCGAGCGCACGCGCGATCCGCTGCCGGACCGGAGCTGCCAGCAGGGCCAACCCGCCCACCGCCATGCCGACCGCGCCCGCGAGCTCTCCCGCCATCGGCCGGGCCAGCCAGTAGTCGAGCGGGACGAGTGAGGCGCGGTTGGCGGCCGGGGCGGCGAGCACGAGGCGCGAGACCCGCTCGGGCCGTTCCGCCGCCAGCCAGGCGGCGACCGCGGCGCCGAGGCTGTGACCGACCACGACCGCCCGCCTGGCGCCGTGGGCGTCGAGCGCAGCCAGCGCCGCAGCCGCGTTGCCCGCGAGGTCGGTCGGCTCGCTCCCTGGCCGCCATCCGGGACGGTCGATGGCCAGCGTTCTCATGCGGCCGTCGACGAACGACTGGACTCGTTCCCAATCCCTGGCTGCACCGGGCTGACCGTGCAGGAGCAGGGCCAGCTCGGCGGGCTGCTTGCTCATCGCGTGAGCCATACTAGGGAGGTGACGTCAGCGCTCCTCTCCGAGGCGCTCGCGCCGCTCCGCGCCCATCCCAAGCGTGCCGCGATTCTCCTGGACATCGACGGAACGCTGGCCCCGATCGTCGAGCATGCGGCCGACGCGCACGTTCCCGAAGGCACCCGGCACCTGCTGATCGAGGTTGCGCGTCGTTATGGGCTGGTGGCGTGCGTGAGCGGGCGGCAGGCCTCGCAGGCTCGGGCGATGGTCTCGATCGGCTCGATCTCCTATCTGGGCTCGCACGGCGCCGAGCTCCTTCGCGCGGGCTCGACGCACGCTCAGCTCGATCCGGCGCTCGAGCGCTGGTCGGCTCGGATCTCCGAGTTTGCTCGCGAGGCCGACACGGCCCATCTGCGCCGCCGGCGGGTACGGATCGAGGACAAGGGTCCGATCGTTGCCTTCCACTGGCGCGGCGCGCCGGAGGAGGACCAAGCGGTCGCGGCGGTCGACGCGCTGGCGGCGGCGGCCGCGCGCTCCGGACTCGAGACGCACTGGGGCCGGAAGGTTCTGGAGGTTCGCCCGCCGGTGCGGATCGACAAGGGAGCTGGAATCGAGAGCTTCCTGAACGGAACCGATCTCGACGTCGCCCTCTACGCCGGCGACGACTCCACCGATCTCGACGCGTTCGCGGCACTCGACCAGCTCGTGCGCGACGGGCACCTCTCGCGAGCGGTCAAGGTCGGCGTCAGGTCGGACGAGGGACCTGAGGAGATCGTCGCCCAGGCCGATCTGGTGGTCGATGGGACCGAGGGCGTGAAGCAGCTGTTGGCGGCGCTGGCTGACCACGAATGAGGTTCACGGACTTCCTGCGCACGACCGTCGTGCTGTGTGCCGGCTCGGCCACCCTGCTCGCCGCGGTGACGGCGGCGAGCGTGGCCAATGGCGGCGCCGATACGGTGCTCCTGTTCGGCGCTGCCTGGTGGGTGGTGGCGGCGCTGATCGGGATCTGGGCCGGTCGCCGGGCCGAGGCCTCACCCCCGATCGCCTCGCTGCTCGCGGGCGCGCGCACGCTCACCTCGTTGCCCGAGGTCAATCCGGCGCGCACGCTGCTGAACCGGCTCTGGCCGCTGCTCGTGGGTACGCTCGCATCCGGCGCCGTGGCGTTCGCGCTCCCCCAGGTGCCGGCGGTGGCGGCCGGATTCGCGATCATCTGGGCGCTGGCCTGGCGCCGGCAGTCCTCTGCCGTGGCCGCGATCGAGGGGCGCGACGGCGCCCGCTTCTACATCGAGCGCACCTCGCCGCTGAAGCCGATCAGGCTCGTGCGCACACCGGGCTTCCGCTCGAATCTGTTCGAGCTGAACGGGGCCGCGGGCCGCGCGCCCGGGGTCCGGCCGCGGGTGTGAGCACCGACATCCTGCTCGTGACCGTGCCCAGCACGACCGGCTGGCGCGCAGCTGTCGCTGAGCTGGCGGCCGGCTTCGAGCGGGTCGGCGTACGGGTGCGCGTGGCCGAGGCCGCCCGTACGCCGCGCGTCCGCACCTTCGGGCTCACCGATTACGTCGAGGCACGGGCAGCGCGAAGGGCCGCGCAGGCCGCACTGGCCGACGGGCCGGTCGGAGCGATCGTGTACTGCTCGATGACGGCTGCGCTGCTGTGGCCTGAGCCGGGGGCGATCTGGCTCGACGCGGTGGCGGCCGAGAACCGTCCCGGGCGGCACGGGGTCTGGCAACGGGTCGTCGAGCGCCGCCGGCTCGGTCACGCCTCGCTGGTGCTGGCGATGAGCCACCGCGCGCTGCAGGGCGCTCCCTGGTTCGACGGACCCGTCGTGGTGGTTCCGACCCCGGTCGAGGGCTCGGGGGAGCGCAGCGATGAGCGCGACGTCGACGCCGTCGCCTACGGAGCCAACCCGGCCAAGAAGCGCCTGGACTACGTGCTCGAGGCCTGGTCGCGCGCGCAGCGTGATGGGGAGCGACTGGTGGTCGCCGGGATCGATGGCCTGCAGGCCGGGACCGGGGTCGAGGTGGCCGGGCGGATGGCGCCGGATCAGTACCGCGCGCTGCTGCGCAGGGCACGCGTTTTCGTGGCCGCGCCGACCCGCGAGGACTACGGGATCGCGCCGCTCGAGGCGCTGGCCGACGGGTGCATGCTCGTGACGACGCCCTCTCCCGGCGGCTACCCGGCGCTCGACCTGGCGCGGGCCCTCGACCCGCGGCTGGTGAGCGACGATCTCGCGCCCGCGCTTCGCGCCGCCCTGGATGACCCGGTGGCGGGCTACGCCGAGCGCGCGGCCGAGCTGCTCGAGCCGTTTTCACGTGCCGCGGTGGACCGCGTCCTTGCGCATGACGTGCTGCCCCGATTGCTGCCAGGATGGAGCGCCAGCTGATGCCAACCGCATTCATCCCCAGCCCCTCGCACAACGGCTTCTACATCGGCCCCCTGTTCGTGCACGCCTATGGGCTGGCATACGTGTTCGCTGTCGTCGCGGCGATCGTGGTGGCCCGCCGGCGCTGGGGGAAGGAGGGCGGCGATCCGGACCTCGTCTACGAAGTGGCGATGTGGGGATTCCCCGCGGGCCTGATCGGCGGGCGGATCTACTTCCTGATCACCACACCGAGTCAGGTGCCGCCGCACTGGTGGGGACCATTTGCGATCTGGAAGGGTGGGCTGGGGATCTGGGGCGGGATCGCCGCCGGCGTCGCCGGGGGACTGTTCGTCCTCCACCGCCGCCTGTCGCGCGAGGACGTCCGCCGGTTCATGGACGCCGCGGCACCGGGCCTGCTCGTCGCCCAGGCGATCGGCCGGATCGGCAACTACTTCAACCAGGAGCTGTTCGGCAAGCCCTCGACGCTGCCCTGGGCGCTGAAGATCGACCCCGCGCATCGCCCGCCCGGATACGAGCGGTTCGCCACCTTCCAGCCCACGTTCCTCTACGAGATCATCTGGAACCTCTCCCTCGCGGCCTTCCTGGTGTGGCTCGGGCACCACAGGAAGATCAAGCCGCCCGGGCTGCTCGCGCTCTACGTCGCCGGGTATTCGGCGTTCCGGATCTTCGAGGAGACGCTGCGCATCGACTACTCGAACTACGTCCTCGGGATGCGCTTGAACTTCTGGATCGCCTCGCTGCTCGTCCTGGCCGGCCTGCTGTGGTTCGTGGGCATCCAGCGGGAGTGGGAGCTGCCCTGGCGGCGCGACCGCGACGGCGGCAGTGGCGGGGGGACCCGGGCGAAGCCCGGCCAGGGGCGCCCGGCGGCCAAGCCCTCACGCGCCAAGGCCCGGCCAGCAGGCCGGCGCCGCTAGCCGGCAGCGTTACGACCGGTTCCGGGGCCGGAGCGCCTGGACGTCGGCCCACGGCCGGGTGTTGACCACGTCGTCGGCGGTCAGCCACGCACGCCGGGCGGTGGCGACGCCGTAACGCGCCACCGAGAAGCCGGCGGTGCGGTGGGAGTCCGTGTTGATGACGATCGGGACGCCCGCCGCGGCGGCGGCCCGGGCGTGGACCTCGTTCAGGTCACGGCGGTCGGGGTTCGAGTTGATTTCGAGCATCGTGCCGGTCCGGGCTGCCGCGTCGACAAGTCGCTCGAAGTGAAGCTCGTAGGGCGGGCGGCGGGAGAGCTTTCGCCCCGACGGGTGACCGATCGCGTCGACCAGAGGATGCTCGATCGCGCGCACGATCCGCTCGGTCATCGTCTCGCCGTCCATGCGGAAGGAGGAGTGCACTGAGGCGATCACCCAGTCGAGCTCGGCCAGCAGCTCGTCGTCGTAGTCGAGCCGGCCATCGGGAAGGATGTTGACCTCCGAGCCCGCCAAGAGCCTTAGACCGTCGACCGACACGGCCCGAATCGCCGCGACGTGCTCGCGCAGGCGGGCGGGGGAGAGGTCGTCGCCGAAGCCGAAGCTCGCCGAGTGGTCTGTGATCGCCAGATACTCGTACCCGGCCTCGCGCGCCGCGAGCGCCATCTCCTCGATCGACGCCGTGCCGTCCGAGGCCGTCGTGTGGCAGTGCAGATCGCCGCGCAGGTCGGTCCTCTCGATCAGCGCCGGGAGCTTCCCCGCGGCTGCGGCTTCGAGCTCGCCGCGGTTCTCGCGCAGCTCGGGCTCGATGTAGGCCAGCCCGAGCAGCTCGTAGACCTCGGCCTCGCTCGCGCACCGATGAGTCTCGCCGCTGGCGTCGTCCAGCACGCCGTACTCGGAGACGTGAAGGCCCTTGCGGACGGCCGCGTCGCGCAAGGCCATGTTGTGCTGCTTGGAACCGGTCAGGTGCTGGAGCAGGTTCCCGAATTGGTTGGGAGCCACGATCCGCAGATCGACGGCCAGCCCGGTGTGCGTGCGCAGCTTCACGCCCGCCTCGCTCGCGGTGCCGGCGGACTCCACGAGCTCGAGCTCCGTAGCCGCCCGCGACAGGGCAAGCGGGTCGCCGGCGGTCGCGATCACGTCCAGGTCCTTGACGGTCTCGACCATGCGTCGCGCCGAGCCGGCGAGCTCCACCCGCTCGGACGCCGGGTGGGCGCGCAGCGCGTCGACGAGCTGCTCCCCGACCGTCAGTGCCCGGTCGAGGAGCACGCGCGCCTTGGGCTCGATCTCGCCGGCGCCGATCGAGTCAAGCGCGGCCCGCAGGCTGTCCTCGGCCTTCG
>DATGJM010000123.1:0-9666 GCA_035295205.1 Solirubrobacteraceae bacterium
GCGCGGCCGCGGACGTGCTTGCGGCCATCCCGGCGAGCGACACCGCGGACGGCACGCTGACGATCGCACGGCGCACCGTCGACTACGTGACGCGGCCGTCGCTGCTGGGGCGGGTGGTGGTGGTCGGGCCTGCCGGCACGACCTTCGCCGAGTTCCGGCCCTTCCTCATCAGCCTCCTGATCGCCGGCGCCGGCGGTGCGCTGCTGGCCGCCCTGCTGGCGATCGTGCTCGCCCGCCGCCTCAGCCGGCCGGTGGCCGACCTGGCCGCCGCGACGAGGCGGGTGGCCGCGGGTGAGGCTGACGTGGCGGTGCCCGTCGGCGGTGAGGATGAGCTCGCCGATCTCGGCCGCTCGTTCAACGAGATGTCCTTCGCCCTCACCACCGCTCGGGCCGGTCAGCGGCGCTTTCTCGAGTCGGTCTCGCACGAGCTGCGCACGCCGCTGACCTCGATCCGGGGCTATGCCGAGGCGCTCGAGGAGGGCGCGGTCACGCCGGAGCAGGGCGCCTGCGTGATCGCGGCCGAGGCGGGGCGGCTCGAGCGCCTGGTCGCCGACCTGCTCGAGCTCGCCCGACTCGGGCGCGACGGCTTCACCGTGCAGTGCGCAGACGTCGACCTGGCGGCGCTGGCGGCTCGCGCGCTGGAACGCCACCGCCCGGAGGCTGCTCAGCTTGGGATCGAGCTGAGCGCGGACGGCACCGAACCGGCGCCCGCGTGGGGCGACGAGGACCGCCTGCTTCAGGTGGTCTCCAACCTGATCGAGAACGCGCTACGGCTGACGCCGGCCGGCGGGAGCGTGTCGGTGCGCTACGGGCCGTCGGAGCTGGCGGTCCTGGACACAGGGCCGGGACTCGCGCCCGAGGATCTGCCCCGGGCGTTCGAGCGCTTCTACCTCCACGAGCGATACCGAAGCGAGCGCGCGGTGGGCTCCGGGCTCGGGCTCGCGATCGTCGAGGAGCTCGCGCGCGCGATGGGCGCCACTGTCGAGGCCCGGTCGCGCCCGGGCGGACCGGGTGCCGAGTTCGTGGTGCGCCTCGCTAGGCGGGAACGCTCCGCGACGCCAGGTGCTGGCCGACCTTTCGCTTGACCCGCTGCAGGGCGTTGTCGACCGTCTTACAGTCGCACCCGAGTCGGCGACCCACGTCCTCGTAGGAATAGCCGTCGAGGTAGAGAGCCAGCACCCGTGACTCGAGCTCCGAGAGCGCGGTGGAGATGCAGGCCACGAGCGCGCGCAGCTCCTCGGACGAGATGACCTGGTTCACCGGGTCGTGGACGGGCGAGCCGGGGATGACCTCGTCCAGCGTGGGCTCCGAGTCCTCGATCCCCCCGGCGGGGCTGCTCGAGAACGAGACGTACTGGTTAAGCGGCGTGTGCTTGTTACGCGTGGCCGTCTTGACCGCGGTGATGATCTGCCGCGTGATGCAGAGCTCGGCGAAGTTCCGGAAGCTCGATTCGCGGTCTGTGCGGTAGTCGCGGACCGCCTTGTAGAGACCGACCAGGCCCTCCTGGATCAAGTCGTCGGAGTCGCCGCCGGCGAGGAAGTACGACGAGGCCTTGAGCCGGACGAACCCGTAGTACCGGCGCACGATCCGGTCGTAGGCGTCGGCATGGCCCTGCTTGGCCAGCGCGATCAGGTACCCATCCTCTACCTGAGGTTGAGAGTTACTTGAAGCAGAGAGTCGAGCCACGAGATGCGCCTTTCCGGGCCTACTTCCCGTAGGCCCCGAGTTCGTGGCGCGTTACCTCCCCTGGCGCCGCACCGGTATGGGATTTTCGCGTGTCAGGTGTCGCCGGCCTGAATCGGCGGCTCACCCTCTGACCAGGTCTAGCCTAAAGCTCGACTTGATCCTTATCTCCCGCCCGCGAGGTTTACATAGCCGTGCGCTCTCTGTCAAGCCCGGAAGAGGAATTTGCTGCGGCGTATAAAAGGATCGCCGCAGCCGCCCCGACGCTGAGCGACTCGATTCGCCCGAGCAGCGGGATCGAGACGAGGGCATCGCAGGCGGCCGCGACCCGCGGGCGAAGACCGTGGCCCTCGGCTCCGAGCACCAGCACCACGCGCTCGCCGTAGTCCACGGCGTCGTAGCGCTGCGGCGCGCCACCGTCGGCGCCGTAGCACCACCAGCTCGCCCGCTTGGCGTGCTCCAGGAAGTCGGTGAGGTTGCGCACGCGGGCGACCGGTAGGTGCTCGACCGCACCCGCCGAGGCCTTGCACACGGCCGGCGTCACCTCGGCCGCCCGGCGCTCGGTGATCACCACTCCGAGCGCGCCTGCACACTCGGCGCTGCGGCAGATTGCCCCCAAGTTCTGCGGATCCTGGACCTGGTCGAGGGCCACGATCACGCCGCGCTCGCCGCCCAGCAGGCTCTCGCCGCTCGCATAGTGAAACGGCGACACGTCGGCGCATAGCCCCTGATGGGCGGTCGTGCCGGCCCGGCGATCGAGCTCCTCGGGGCCGACGACTGACAGCCGGGGCTCGTGCTCGAGCAGCCAGGGCTCGCGGGCGGCACCATGGCTGGCCCAGACCTGGGTCACCTGGCGCGGCCCCCGCAGCGCCTCGCGGACTGGATTACGGCCGTAGACGATCACGCCGCGGGGAGCAGCTCGGGCCCCTCGGGGCCGTCTCGCACCTCCCATCCGTGCCGGCGGATCTCCTCGCGGAGCTCGTCGGCGCGCGCGAAGTCGCGATCGCGGCGGGCCTGCTCACGGTACTCTGCCAGCTCGACGACCTCCCGCGGAGCGTCTGCGGTGTCGGCCTCGAGCAGGTTGTCCAGGCCGAACACGAGCAGCATCTCCCTCAAGTCTGCGTCGCCCACCTCACCGCTGGCTCGGTTCGCCTGCCTGACCCAGTCCCAGATGGCGGCCATCGCCCCTGGCGTGTCGAAGTCGTTGGCCAGCGCCGTGAAGAACCGATCTCTCAGCGGCGCGGACCAGTCCGGCGAGGGGCCGCTGCGGAGCTTGCGGCCCGCCTCGCGCACCCGCTTCGCGTTCGCCTTCGCCTGCTCCAGGCGCTCATCGTCGAACTCCACCGGCTGGCGATAGTGCCCGCCCAGGAAGTACATGAGCAGCGCGTCGCGCCCGTAGGTCTCCAGCGCCTCGGAGAGCACGAAGATGTTGCCCTCGGACTTCGACATCTTCGCCTGATCGAGCCGGATCATGCCGTTGTGCACCCACATTCGGGCCAGCGGCGCACCGCGGGCCGCGCACGTCTGGGCAGCCTCGTTCTCGTGATGGGGGAAGACGAGGTCGGTGCCCCCGCCGTGGATCTCGAAGTCGACCCCGAGCAGGGTCTCGGCCATCGCCGAGCACTCGATGTGCCAGCCCGGCCGCCCCTGGCCCCACGGAGAGTCCCAGGCCGTGTCCTCGCCCGGCTTCTGGGCCTTCCAGAGGGCGAAGTCGAGGGGGTCGCGCTTGCGATCCGCGCCCTCGACGCCCTCGCCCTGATCCATATCATCGACTTTTTGGTGCGACAGCTCCCCGTATTGCGGGTAGGACCGCACCGAGAAGTAGACGTCGCCCCCAGCCTCGTACGCATGCCCCCGCTCCACCAAGCTCGTGATCAAAGCCACGATCTCCGGAATGGTCTCGCTGGCCAACGGCTCGCGGTCCGGGCGCCCGAGCCCGAGCCCGTCGGTGTCGGCGAGGTAGCGAGCCGTCATCTCCGCGGCGAGCTCGACGCTCGGAACGCCGGCCTTCTGGGCCGCGGCGTAGATCTTGTCGTTGATGTCCGTGATGTTGGCCACGAGCATCACCCGGTAGCCCTCATGTTCGAGATAGCGCTTCAGCAGCGAGAAGACCACGAACGGCCGGGCGTTCCCGACGTGGATCGGCCCGTACACGGTCGGGCCGCAGGCGTAGATCCGCACCCGGCCCGGCTCGGCGGGCTCGAGCGGGCGCACCTGGCCACTGCGCGTGTCGTGAAGGGAAATAGTGCGCACAGTCCGGCAACCCTATCGCTAGCCGGATCATCCCTCCGGGCGGGCCGATAGGGTGCCCGACGTGGCTGGGAAGGCTCCCCGCTTGGCAGAGGTGGAGAAGGCTTTCTGCTCGCTTCCCGAGCGCTACCTCGGCGCCGATGCGGGGTTCGACGTCACCTACCGCATCCGCCTGCGCGACCTGGGACTGACCTGGGAGGTGCGCTGCACGCGCCAGGCGGCGCGGGTGTGCAAGGGCGGAACGCGGCGCCGCCCCGACGTCACGATCTCGACCGATTCGCAGACCTGGCTGGCCCTGCGCCGGGGCGAGCTCTCGGGTGTCGACGCCTTCACCCAGCGGCGCTTGGGCGTGACGGGAAATCTCGACCATGCGATCGCCTTCGAGGGCCTGTTCCGGCTCGTCGGCGGCCGGCGGCCGCTCCTGCACATCCGCCAGGTGCCGGCGGGCCGCCACCGCATCTCGACCCTGACCATGGGCAACGGTCCGGACGTCCTGCTGCTGCACGGCCTCGGCGGCACTCGGGCCTCACTGCTCGAGATGGCAGCCGGCCTCAGCCGCCGCTATCGCGTCCACGCCCCCGACCTGCCCGGGTTCGGGTCCTCCTGCAAGCCCGCGATCGGCGGCTATAACGCGCGCTGGTTCGCCGAGGTGATGACGGCGCTGATGGACTCGCTCGAGATCGAGGAGGCACACGTGGTGGGCAACTCGATGGGTGGGCGGATCGCGATCGAGCTCGGCCTCACCCGTCCCGACCGGGTGGGCGCGCTCGGGCTGCTGTGCCCGGCGGTGGCCTGGATCCGCCGCGGCTATCACCCGATCGTCCGCGTCCTGCGCCCGGAATTCGGGATGCTGCCCCACAACTTCCGCCGCAGCACCGTGTCCCGCCAGTTCTGGGGCATCTTCCACGATCAGGGCGTGATCGATCCGGCGATCGGCGACCTGATGGTGGACGAGTTCCGCCGCATCTACCAGAGCCGCGGGGCTCGCTATGCGTTCCTGGCCAGCGCCCGCAACATCTACCTCGAGTCCCCCTACGGCCGCCACGGCTTCTACCCCCGGCTGTCCGAGCTCGAGCCCCCGGCGCTGTTCATCTGGGGTGACCACGATCCGCTGGTCCCGGCCGCGTTCGAGCGGCATGTTCGCAAGTGGCTGCCGAGCGCAGAGCAGGTGACGCTCGAGGGCTGCGGCCATGTTCCGCAGGTCGAGTGCCCGGAGCGAACCAATGAGCTGCTGCTGAACTTCTTCGCCCGTGCCGAGCGGCTCGTCGCCGCGCGGGGGCCGCGCGTGCGGCCGGTCGATGCCGAGGCCGCATAGGTGGCTACTACCGCTGAGCGCTCCCGCAACGGGCACGAGACCGGCCACCCGGCGGCGGCCGGCGAACCCTCGCTGCTCTCGCGCCTGATCGGCGGGGTCGCCGAGCAGGTCCAGCGCGGCATCCCCCGCGCCGACCTCGACGAGCGCGACCCCGACTACATCCGGGAGAAGCTGCCGCAGCTGTGGCTGGCGGCCAGCCTCTGGTACCGCGGAGAGGTGCGCGGGCTGGGCAACGTGCCCGACAGCGGGCCGGTGCTGCTGGTCGGCAACCACTCCGGCGGCAACATGACGCCGGACACGCTCGTGTTCACGCTCGCCTTCAGCACCTATTTTGGAGTGGAGCGGTCGTTCTTCCAGCTCGCGCACAACCTCGTGCTCTCGATGCCCGGGCTGGGCTTCCTGCGCAAGTTCGGCACGGTCGCGGCCTCGCACGCAAATGCCCGCAAGGCTCTGGACTCAGGCGCAGCGCTGCTCGTCTACCCCGGCGGCGACTACGACGTCCATCGCCCGAGCTGGCTGCGCAACCGCGTCGACTTCGGCGGGCGCAAGGGCTTCATCCGGCTGGCGATCGAGCAGAACGTGCCGATCGTGCCGGTGGTCTCGATCGGCGGACAGGAGACGGCCCTGTTCCTGACCCGCGGCGAGCGGCTGGCCCGCCTGCTTGCCCTGGACAGGCTGTTCCGCCTGAAGGTGCTGCCGATCTCGATTGCCTTCCCCTGGGGCCTGAACGTGGGCGACATGCTCGGCCACATCCCGCTGCCGGCCAAGATCACCATCGAGACCCTGCCGCCGATCGACCTGCGGGCCGAGTTCGGACATGAGCCCGACCCGAACGAGGTCTATGACCATCTGACACGCATCATGCAGGACGCCCTCGACGCCCTGGCCAGCGAGCGGCGGCTGCCGGTGATCGGATGAGGGTCGGGGCCAGCGCACACCTGTCGGCGCCGATCGATCTCGCGTGGTCGATCGTGTCTGATCCCGAGCGTGTTCTCGACTTCATGTACGGCGTCACGCGATGGGAGCAGGCGAGCGAGCAGCGTAATGGCCTGGGCGATCGCTACCGGATCCTGTTCCGCGTCGGGTCGGCGGAGATCGGGGGTCTGATCGAGATCGTCGAGTGGGCGCCGCCCTGCGAGCTCGCCTGGACCTCGGTGACCGGGATCGACCAGCGCGGGCGCTGGCGGCTGCGCGAGGCGGGCCCCGGGCGCACGAAGGTCGAGTTCCGGCTGGCGTACGGGGTGGCCGGTGCGGGGATCTCGGGATGGATCGCGGAGCGGCTGGCGGGGCCGATCGTCGGCGGCCACGTTCGCCGCAGCCTCGACCAGCTGCGTAGGCTGGTCGAGCACGAGCAGTTGCGCGGGCGCGCGGCCGTACGGGCCGGCGCGGGACGCTGAGCTGAGCCGCAGCTTCGCCTGCGACCCGCGGGGGCGGAACGCCCGCACCCCCGTGCCGCCCCCGCCTTAGCTACTGTCATCACGGGGACGAGAGCTCGTGAGTGAGGCGCAGTCAGACATGCCTATGGCCGGGGTCGTGATCGGTGGCTGCCGGCTGGAATCGCTGCTCGGTCGCGGCGGGATGGGCACGGTCTACCGGGCCACCCAGCTGGCGCTTGGCCGCGAGGTGGCGGTCAAGGTCGTGCCGGCCGGCTCCGTGGAGCAGACACTCGTCGCGCGCTTCAAGCGGGAGGCCCGCACCGCGGCCGCACTGGAGCACCCGAACAGCATCCCGATCTACGCCGCGGGCGAGGAGGATGGCCTCCTGTACCTGGTCATGCGGCTGGTCGACGGTCCGGACCTCGGCGGGTTGATCGCACGGGAAGGGCCGCTGGAACCCGCGCGAGCGGTGCGGCTGATCGGGCAGGTGGCCGGCGCGCTCGACGCCGCCCACGCCGCCGGGCTCGTCCACCGCGACGTCAAGCCCGGAAACATCCTGGTCGAGTACGACGAGGGCGAGCACGCCTACCTGTCGGATTTCGGGCTCATGCGCCGAACGGTCGACGCCACCGCGATCACCCGCGTGGATGAATGGGTCGGGTCGATCGACTACGTCGCCCCGGAGCAGGTCGAGGGGCGCCCGGTCGACGGACGCGCTGACATCTACTCGCTGACCGGCGTCCTCTACACCGCCGTGACCGGCGAGCGGCCATTCCGGCGCGATAACCCCACGGCCACGGCCTGGGCTCACGTCAACTCGCCGCGGCCGGCGGTGGGCATTCCCGCCATGGACGAAGTCATCGCGCGTGGCATGGCGGTGAGCCCCGAGCAGCGCTTTCGCAGCGCACGCGACCTGGCCGCAGCCGCACACGCGGCGCTGGGCGGGGTCATGCCGGTGGCTGAGCACCCCACGACGGTGCACCGGCGCCCGCCTCCACCGCCCCCGAGCCCACCCGTTGCCCGCCGACGCGGTGTCAGCCGGGTCGGGGTTGCGATCCTCGCCCTGATCCTGTTGGGGGGCGCCGCCACGGCGGCCGTGCTGCTGAGCTCGTCATCCAGCCCGGCCACGCAAACCCACCATCAGCTCACGCCGCCTGCTCAGCTCAGTCACTTCACGGGCAACCACTACTCCTTCAGCTATCCGCTCGGCTGGCGCCTGGTCGAGAACGACGTGACCCACGGCTCGTTCCAGCGCACCCTGGTCGCCAGCCAGGGCGACACCGAGTCAGTGCTCATCGACCGCACACCTGGCGAGCGGCTTCCTCCGGAGCAGAAGTTCATCCAGGTTCAGGCCGCGACCGAGACCACCCCCGGTTATGCGCCCGGCTCCTCGTACAGCAGGACCATCGCCGGCCACGACGCGTTCGTGTGGCAGTTCAGCGTCTCCGGTCCGGGGCCCGGCCCGGCGAAGGTCGACATCTTCCTGGAGCTCGGCGCCGATGACTATGCGGTCCTCGGGAGCGCTCCCACCCTGGCCGACGTCCAATCGGTCACGATGTCGGTCGCAGCATCTCTCACCCCACGATGAGCGCCGAACCGATCGACCACCAAGCGCCACGCCCTCGGACCGGGCGCGAACTGGCCGCACGGCTGACCGCCGAGCGCGCCGGCATGCCGTTCCTGCTGTTCCGCGACGAGCACGACGAGCAGCAGATCGTGCCCCTCTCGGTGGGCCAGAAGCGCTACACGGTCGGCCGCGACTCGGCCAACGACGTGTCGCTCGGGTGGGACCAGGAGATCTCCCGCGCCCACGCCGAGCTCGAGTACGTCGGCGGCCAGTGGGTCGTCGAGGACGACGGGCTCTCGCGAAACGGCACGTTCGTCAACGGCCAGCCGGTGCGCGGCCGCCGGCGGCTCCGTGATGGCGACTGCCTGCGCCTCGGCCAGACTGTTCTCGCGTTCGCCGCGCCGCTGCTGCCGGGTGCCGGCGCCACGCTCCCGGCCTCAGCGCTCGGGCCGGCGATCGAGGAGCTCACGCCCACGCAGAGGCGGATCCTGGCCGCGCTGTGCCGCCCGCTGGTGCTCGCCGGCGGGATCGCCCCGCCCGCCAGCAACCGGGAGATCGCCGAGGCCGTGCATCTGAGCGTCGAAGGCGTCAAGAGCCAGCTGCGCACGCTCTCCGAGCGCTTCGGCATAGCCGACCTGCCTCAGAACCGAAAGCGCCTCGAGCTCGCCGAGCGTGCCTGGCGCGCCGGGCTTGGCGCGCCGGCCGGAGAGTGACCGGCGCGCCAGACCGGGGGCACGTCAGTGGGAGAGGGAGAGCGCGCGGACGTCGATCTGCCCGCGCTCGCAGACGATCCCGCCGTGCCAGGCGATCGTCAGGTGGGTCGTCATGTCGGGCGGGGTGATCTCGACGTAGCGCGGCGGAGTCACGCACGGGCCGGTCCGGTCGCCGACGCCCTGGACCGCGGCCCAGTGCAGCAGCGTGGTCGCGTGCCCGCCCGGCGCGAGCACGACGCGGTGTGGACGGATGACGCTGTCGCGCACGACGTTCGTGGCCATGGCGCCGTAGTGGCGGTTCAGCAGAAGCATCCCCACATAGCCGTAGGTATGACAGGTGCGGTTGGAGCGGTTGGTCAGCACCAGGGTGCCGTAGCGCTGGCCGGCGCCCGGCGAGCCGGGAACGATGCGGGCCGACAGGTCAGGCGTGCGGCAGGGCGGGATCGACGCGGTGTGGCTCGAGGATCCTGCAATTGCGCTCCCGGCGCCGAGGAGGGCGACGACGCCGATGAGGCCCGCGGTGATGGTTGTATGAGTTACGCGCTTGAACATGACTGGATGATGCGCGTTGAGGTGATTGTCAACAATCACCCCAGGGTGAGGCTTTCAACCCCGTGGCTTACTCAGCCGATGGGAGCGCGGCGGTGAATCGCGCGGGCCCGCTTGGCCGCGTGGCGCCTTTGTGAGAACGAGGTGGCAGTGGCCACGACATGACGGGTCGCGCTTCGCAGCGTCGCCACCTCCAGTCGTATCGTGCTCGAC
>DATGJM010000124.1:0-18516 GCA_035295205.1 Solirubrobacteraceae bacterium
TACGAGATGGGCTCCGAGTTCGTCGAGGGCGTGAACGCGATCTCCGGCGAGCGCTGCAGCCCCCACCCGCACGTCTTCACCGACCGGGCGCTGCGGCCCGGCGATCCCGCCTACTTCGACATCCTGCACAGCTATATGGGCTACCGCACGTGCTACTACCGCACGTTCGCGGTCGCCAGCGCGTCCAGAGCGCTGATCGACGCCTACAAGCGATGCCGCTACTACCTGGACGCGGCGATCGACCTCATCCGCCCGGGGGTGACGACGGCGGAGGTCGCAAGTATCTGGCCGACGGCCCAGGAATTCGGCTTCCCCAACGAGGAGGCCGCGTTCGCGCTGCAGTTCGGCCACGGCGTCGGGCTCTCGATCTGGGAGAAGCCCGTTTTCAGCCGGCTGGTCTCGCTCGATCACCCGGAGGAGGTCCGCGAGGGCATGGTGTTCGCGCTCGAGACGTTCTGGCCGGCCAGCGACGGCTGGTCGGCAGCCCGGATCGAGGAGCAGCTGGTGGTCACCGCCGACGGCTGCGAGGTGATAACGCGCTTCCCGGCCGAGGATCTGGTGATCGCCGGCAAGCCCTACTTCACGGCCGGCGGTTCCCTGCCGCTGGAGCGGGAGACCCAGTCGAACCTGAACACCGAGCTCGACAGCGAAACGCACGAGGCGACGGTCAGGAGCGAAGCGCCCGCCACAGCTTCTCGGGCGTGAACGGCGGATCGATCTGCCGCCCTCCCAGCGCGTCGATCACGGCGTTCGAAATCGCCGCCACCGCACCGATCGTGCCCCCTTCCCCCGTGCCCTTCGCTCCGAGCGGGTTCAGCGGCGTGGGACTCACCACCTCGCCGTGCACGATCTCCGGCATCTCGGCGGCGCTCGGCAGCAGATAGTCCATCAGCGTCGCGCCCCGGACCTGCCCGTCGGCGTCGTGCACGACCTCTTCGAGCAGGCACTCGCCGAGGCCCTGGGCGACGCCGCCGACGACCTGGCCACGGGCGAGCAGCGGGTTGATGATCGTGCCCGCGTCGTCGACCGCCACGATCCTGTGCACGTCCAGGTCGCCGGTGTCAGTCTCGATCGAGACCTCGGCAATGTAGGCGCCCGAGGAGAACACGCGCTCGGAGTCGAAGCGAACCAGGACGCAAAGCTCGCCCAGGTCGCGCAGGCTCACCGCGCGGCTCCCGGCCTCGAAGCGCCCGCCGGCATAGCCGAGCGCCTCCGGCTCCACGCCCAGCCTCTCGGCCGCGGCAGCCCGGGCGCGCCCGAGGAGCTGCTCGCTCGCCAGCGCGACGGCCGAGCCCGCGACGGCCACCGAGCGGCTGCCGAACGTGCCCACGCCGGCCGGAACAACCGCGCTGTCTCCGAAGCGCAGCTCGATCTGCCCGGGCTCGAGGTCGAGGCGGTCGGCGGCGATCTGGGCGAAGGTGATGTCGTGACCCTGCCCGTGAGGGGAGGAGCTCGCGGCGATCACGACGCCACCCCGGCCGTCGAGACGCGCCTCCGCGCTCTCGAACATCCCGCCTGAGCGTTCGACGAACACCGCCACGCCGATCCCGCGCAGCCGGCCCGGCGCGGTCTTGACACCACGCGCGCGAGACAGCCCCAGCGCGGTGTCCAGGCAGCGCTCGAAATCACCCGAGTCGTAGGTGAGCCCGAGCGGGGTCTCGTAGGGGAACTCCCGGATCAGGTTCCGCCGGCGCAGCTCGATCCGATCGACCCCCAGCTGCCGGGCGGCATCATCGACCAGGCGCTCGATGAAGCACGACGCCTCGGGGCGACCGGCGCCCCGGTAGGGCCCGGTCGGGACCTTGTTCGTCTGCACCCCGACGGCCGTCACGGCGGCGGCCGGGATCTCGTAAACCCCGGTGATCCCGCTCGCAGCCGTGACCTGCGGCACCGCGGTCGTGGCCAGCAGATACGCGCCGAGGTCGGCCCGCAGCCGCGCTCGCAGGCCGAGCATCTGGCCGTCTCCGGAGAGCGCGAGCTCGAGCTCGCCCGTCATCCCGCGGCCCTGGTAGGCGGCAAGCATGCTCTCGCTTCGATCCTCGACCCACTTCACCGAAAGCCCGAGGCGCATCGATGCGATCGCGCTCACGGCGATCTCGGGCGCGATCACACCCTTGCTGCCGAAGGCGCCGCCGACGTCGGGCACGATCACCCGGATCGTGTCCTCACGACGCCCGAGCACGTGCGCGAGCTGGGCCAGCGGCCGGTGCGTGTCCTGAGCCGAGCACCAGACCGTCAGCCGGTCCTGCTCGCGATCGTAGGCCGAGACGGCGCCCCGGACCTCGATCGGCACTGGCGCCACGCGGGGAAGCCCGTAGCGCCCACGCACGACATGGGCGGCAGCGGCGAAGGCGGCGTCGACGTCCCCGCCGGAGCGCTCCCAGCGCGCGAGCTGCCGCTCGGAGCGGTCGGGCTCCACCACGGCCGGGAGAGGCTGGTAGTCGACCTCGATGAGCTCGACTGCGTCCTCGGCCTGCGCCCGTGTGCGGGCGATCACCGCCGCGACCGGCTGCCCGACGTACCGGACCTCGTCGCGGGCGAGAAGCGGATGTGGCTCGTCAGCCAGCTCCGTGCCGGGTGGCCCCCCGACAGTCAGCGGCCGCACGTCCTCGCCGAGGTCGGCGGCGGTGATCACCGCGACGAGCCCGGGAGCCGAGTCCGGCGCTCTGATCGCGGAGATCTCGGCATGTGCATGGGGCGAGCGGACGAACGCGGCATGCACGAGGTCCGGCGGCCGGAGGTCGTCGACGTAGCACCCGGCGCCGGACACCAAGCGCGGGTCCTCTCGCCGGCGGAGCGAGGCCCCGATCACGCGAGCTGACCGCGAATCCAGTCCGCCACCAGCGGGCGGTACTTGAACGGGATGTTGTTACAGACATGGGTGCCGTCGTCATAGAGGACCCACTCGGCGCCCGGGACGGCCCCCGCGATCCGGCGAGTCTGCTCCCAGGGGATCACTCGATCGCGCCTTCCGGTGACCACCAGGCAGGGCTGGCGCACGAGCTCGGCTACGCCATCGAGGTCGAGCGCCGCGGCCCGCTCACGCCCCTCGGACTCGCTCCCCGCGCCGGTGTGGTGGATGAACGCATCCCGCGTCAGCGAGGGCATGGACTCCCACTGCGCCGCGGCGTTGAACGGCCCGCTGACGCCCGCGATCGCCTTCAGACGCGGCTCGAAGGCGGCGGCCCGTACCACGTAGTAGCCGCCCAGGCTGACGCCGACCGCGCCCACCCGCCTCAGGTCGAGGTCCGGGCGATCGCCGATTCCGTCCAGCGCGGCGCCCACCGCTACTTCGTAGTCGTGACGGATCGGAGCCTCGAAGCCTGATTCCCCCTGCCCCGGTCCGTCGACCGAGAGCGTGGCCAGGCCGCGGTTCAGGAACACCGACTCCCAGAGGAAGAACTCCTCCTTGGTCGAGTCCAGGCCGGGAATGAGGACGACCAGCGGCGGCCGGGCCACGCCAGGCGGACGGCGCAGGTTGGCCACCACGGGGGGAGACTCGATCCGCTCGGCGGTCGGATCGAGCAGCGCGTGAGCGGCCCGCAGCGCACGCACCGCCGCCTCCGTGGCCGCCCGGTTGCGAGCTGGATCGAGCGTCCACACGAACTTGGCGAAGTGGTAGCTGACCGCGGCTCGCAGGAAGGCCTCACCTGCGCTTCGCTGGTTGGCCAGCTCCCGGGCCTCGACGGCGAGCCGCTCGTGCATCTCGGCGGTCTCCGTCCACGCCGGCAGCCACTGCTCCCAGCGCTCGACCCCGGCCGTGGTGCGCACGAAGTCGTTGTAGTCCACGCCGTTGGCGATCAGCCGCGGCGCCCAGTTCGCGATCGCCGCCTCGACCCTCGGATCCCGGGCGCCTGTGCTCAACTCGCCACGCGGGCCGCGAGACCCAGCAGCCGCTCGGCATTGCCACCCAGGATCGCGCACTCGGCATCCGGCCCGAGACCTGCGGCGCGCACCGTCCCGACCGGGTCGGGATCGCCCATGTCGAACGGATAGTCAGAGCCGAGCAGCACCTGATCGCGACCGACGGCTTCGATCAGCGTGCGCAGAACGTGCGGATCATGGGTCACGGTGTCGAACAGGAAGCTGCCGATCGCCTGGTCGGCGGGCTTGGCGAGGCGCGCGCCCGCCTGCTTCACCGCGCGCTGGCCGTGGCGCAGCCGCCCGCGCAGAGCCAGGATGGCGCCACCGCCGTGGGCCAGCAGGATCCGCATCCCGGGATGGCGCTCGACCGTGCCGGTCATCACCAGATGCGCGGCCGCGATCGTGGTCTCGACCGGATTCCCGACCAGGTTCCAGAGGTAGTGCTCGGCGAACACCGGGTCCTCGAAGCCGCGCGTGGTGGGATGCACGAACACCAGCGCGTGCTCCTCCTCCGCGGCCGCCCACAGCGGCTCGAAGATCGGATCGCCGAGGTAGCGGCCGCCGACGCTCGCCGGGACCTCGACGCCGGCGAATCCGGAGCTCATGAGCGCGCGAAGCTCGCGCGCGCCGAGCACCGGGTCCTTCAGGGTGACCGCGCCGAGCACGCTCACCGCCTCGGGAGCCCGCTCGCGCAGGCGGGCCAGGCCCTCGTTCTGAAGGTCGCAGCGCGCAGCGGCGACATCCGCCTCGTGCTCGGCGAACAGCAGCGGCACCCACGGCGAGACGAGCGTGTGCTCGATCCCCCGAGCCCGCTGGCTGTTCAGCAGGCAGTCGATCGAGGCAGGGTCGTGCACGAATGAGCTGATCGTGCGGCCGTCGATCTCCACCGTCGTCCCGCCGTCCCGGCCGCGCAGCTGTGGGCGCCAGGACTCGGCGGCGCCGTCGTGGCGCAGCAGCTCGGGCACGATCACATGGGCATGGACGTCGATGGCCATCCCTCAGCCTCCCGAGTCATTGTTGCAAACGATTGCAGGTCCGGTCGAGGTGGCCGCGCGACCGCCGTGCCAGCCGGCTGGCGCATGCCGATGCGGATCAAGGAACCGCCGCCACCGGCCGATCTCGGGTTAGGTGGAGGCGTCGCAATACGCGTTCGTGCACGGCCTGCGCCGCACCCGGGCGACGCTCGCCGGCTGGCGCGCGAACCCGCGAGCGATTCTGAAGCGATGGGCCGGCGGCGCGCTCTCGGTGACCGCCCTGCTCCTGCTCGCGGTCCTCGCGGTGGCGTTCATCTCACCGGCGTCCCCGGGCTCGGTCTCGCTCTCCGGGCCGCCGTTTCAGCGCGGAGGTCCGAGCGATGTGATCCAGATCCTGCGGGCCAACGGCCTGGTCCTCGCTCTCCACGCGATGGCGTGCGTGGCCGGCTTCATTGCCGGGAGCTCACTGCCGCTGCAAGCGGGACAGCACACCGGGCGGATGCGCGCGCTTCACGAACGCGGTCCCGCCGTGGCGATCGCGTTCGTCGCCGCCGCGACGCTGTTCTCGCTCAGCCTCCAGGCCTACACGATCGGCCGGGCCACAGCGCAGGATGCCGCCGCGCTTCATGTCTCCCCCGCCCTACTGCTCGTCGGGCTCCTGCCCCACGCCCTGCCCGAGCTGATGGCGCTCTTCCTGCCGCTGGCGGCGTGGATCCAGGCCAGCCGCCGCGGCGAGTGGGAGCGGCTCCTCGCGGCCACGCTCGTGACCGTCTCGCTTGCGGTGCCGGCGCTGGTCCTCGCCGCGCTGTGGGAGGTCTACGGCGCACCCCACCTGCTCACCGCCATGTTCGGCGCGCACGGGTGAGCGAGGACCCGCCGCCGGAGCCGTGCCCGCCCGCCCTCACCCCCGCGGCGGCCCGGTCGATTCGCGAACCACGAGTTCGGGGTCGAGCAGGATCTCGTCCAGCCCCTCGATCGGGCCGCCCTGGAGCTGCAGGACGAGGTCGGCGGCGACCGCCCCGATCTCCCGCTGGGGCACATGGACCGTGGTCAGCGGCGGCCTCAACCGGTCGACGAAAGGCATGTCGTTGTACCCCACGATCGAGAGATAGCCAGGACAGCTGAGGCCCCGCTCCTCGAGGACGTCGTAGCAGCCGATCGCCAGCAGGTCGTTGCCGGCCACGATCGCGGTGAGCTCGCCACCCGAGGCGTCGAGCAGCTCGGCGCAGGCCCGAGCCCCCTCCTCCTCGGTGAACGTGCGACAGAAGCGCACCGAATCCTCGGACACGGGCAGGCCGGCCGCGGCCATCGCCTCCTTGAACCCCTGATAGCGGCGGTGGCCTGTGGACAGGTTCTGTGGCCCGGCCACATGGCCGATCCTCGAATGCCCCAGGCCCACCACGTGGTCGACCGCGAGCTTGATCGCCTGTCGGTCGTCGACGGTGACGGCGGGCACGGAGCCGTCCTCGAGGCTGCGGTTGACGAGCACCAGCGGCACGTCGGCGGCTCCGACCTCGTCCAGGAGCTCGCGGTCGAGTCGAGCCGTGGCGGAGATGAAGCCGTCCACCTGCCGCGCGCGCATAGCCTCGACGTGCGTGCGCTCGCGCACGGGGTCGTTGTCGGTGTTCACCACCAAGGCCGTGTAGCCCTCGTCCAGGAGCCGGTCCTCGATCCCGCGCAGGATCGGCGGGAACAGCGGGTTGGTGATGTCCGGGATGAGGACGCCGATCGTGTACGTGCGATTGGTCTTCAGCCCACGGGCGATCCGGTTGGGGCGATACCCCAGCCGTTCGGCGACCTGCAGGACGCGCTCTGCGGTCTCGGGGTTGACCAGCGTCCGGGTCTGCTCGTTCAGCGCCCGCGAGACGGTGCCGGGGTGAACCTGAGCCTCGCGGGCGACGTCGCGGATCGTCACCGCCGTACGCACGCGTTCCATTATGAAGTGGCCTGAAGACCGACCGAGACGCCCCCGCCCAGATAGAGGGCCCCGATCTCCGGGTGCTCGAGCACTTCGCGGCCGGAGCCGGTCAGGCGGACGGTGCCGTTCTCGAGCACGATCCCCTGGGAGCTGAGCTTCAGCCCGGCGCGCGCGTTCTGCTCCACGAGAAGCACCGTGCGTCCCTGGTCGCGCATCAGCTCGATCATCTCGAACACGACGGCCCGCGTCTGCGGGTCGAGGCCCATCGAGGGCTCGTCGAGGATGATCAGCTTGGGCTCGAGCATCAGACAGCGCGCGAACTCGACCAGCCGCTGCTGCCCGCCGGACAGGCTCGCCGCACGCTCGCCGGCCCGCTCGCGGACGATCGGATAGAGCTCCTCGACGGCCGCCAGCCGCCGGCGCACGAGCGCCTGGTCCCGGACCGTGAACGCCCCCATCTCGACGTTCTCCCGCACCGTCATCTCCCCGAACAGGCTGTGCGCCTGAGGCACGAGCGCGATCCCCAGCGCCAGGACGTCCCCCGGCGGCAGGCCGGTGATGAGCTCGCCCTGGAAGGAGACCTGCCCCTGCCGCGGACGTAGGAGGCCGCTGATCGCGGCCAGCATCGTCGACTTCCCGGCTCCGTTCGGCCCGACCACACAGGTGATCTCGCCTGCGGGGACCTTGATCGAGACATCCTTGAGGATGTCGCCTCCGCCGTATCCGGCGTACACACCGCGCAGCTCCAGCAGGTCATCGCGTCTGGCCGGGGCTGGCCGGGGCCGCAGGCGCAGGCCCATGCCCACCGCCGCGGGCCGCGGCTCGGGCCGCCGCTCGTCGAGAACCGCCGCCGGCTCCGAGTCCTCCCCGCCCAGGTAGGCGTCGAGCACGGCCGGGTTGCGGCGGACCTCCTCGGGCGCGCCCGAGACGAGCGCGGTTCCCTGGTCGAGCACGGTCACGCGATGGCAGAGGCCCATCACGAACTCCATGTTGTGCTCGACCACGAGGAAGGTCTTGCCAGCCCGGTTCAGCTCGGCGATGCGGTCGGCGAGCACCCCGATCAGCGTCGGGTTCACGCCTCCGGCGGGCTCGTCGAGCAGCAGCACCGACGGGTCGGCCACGAGCAGCGAAGCCAGCTCGAGCAGCTTGCGCTGGCCGTAGGACAGCGTGCCCGCCGGCTCGGCGGCGAGCCTGGCGATTCCCACGAACTCGAGCAACTCCATCGCCCGGCGCCTCTCGGAGGCCGACCCGGCGCGGCGCACGACGCTGCGCAGCCACCCTTCGGCGCGCTGGGTGGCGACGAGCATGTTCTCGAGGACCGTGAGCCGGGAGAACAGGCGCGTGAGCTGGAACGTCCGCCCGATCCCGAGCCCGAAGACCCGGTCGGGTCGCGCGTTGGTGATCTCGCGCCCGGCGAACACGACCCGGCCCTCCTGGACCCGCTCGTAGCCGGTGATCACGTTGAACAGCGTCGTCTTGCCCGAACCGTTGGGGCCGATCAGTCCGTTGATCTTCCCCTCGTGCACCTCCAAGCCGCACGAGGACAGCGCCTTGACCCCGCCGAAGGCCTTCGAGACGCCATCGACCTCGAGCAGCGCGCTCATGGCAGCGCCCCCGGCGCCGGCGCCGGGGCCGCCCGCGCATCTCGAGTCTGCCAGCGCCGCCAGAGGCCGGCGAGTCCGGGGATCACCCCCTGCGGCAGCAGCAGGATCACGGCCAGGAACAGCGCCCCGTAGATGATCAGGTACGCCCCGGAGCCCGAGAACGTCTGGGTGAAGTACTGCTGAAGCGCCTCCAGCACGAGCGCGCCGAGCAGCGGGCCGGCGATCGTTCCGATCCCGCCCAGGAAGCCCATCAGCGCCAGCGACACGTCGAACAACGGGTTGTAGGCGAACTGCGGATAGACCTGACCCACGAAGTAGAAGTCGAGCCCACCCACCATGCCCACGGGGAAGGCCGAGAGCACGAACGCGATCAGCTTCACCCGGCGGGTGCGCACCCCCAACCCGAGCGCCCGGTCCTCATCGTCGCGGATCGCGAGGAGCTGGAGCCCGAAGCGCGAACGCCGTACCGCCCAGGACATGATCACGGTCAAGACCAGGATCACCGCGCCGACGTAGTAGAAGGGGTTGTTGTACGTCGCCGCCGAGAAGGACGCGATCGGCAGGAAGATCCCCGAGGTGCCGCCGGTGAAGCCGAGGTTGAAGGCGGCCAGCTGGAAGATGAAGAAGATCGCGATCGTCACGACGACGAACGTGTGCCGCCGCGTTCGCAGCGCCACCAGCCCGACGGGCACTGCGATCAGCGCCGCGATGAGCCCGCCGAACGGCAGCAGCGCGAAGACGTCCCATCCCCCCTTGAAGTGCCAGTCGCGCGCGGCCAGCGCCACCGCGTAGCCGCCGCTGCCGAAGAACACCGCGTGGCCGAGGGCCAGGTAGCCGGAGTAGCCGCTGAAGATGTTCCACGAGGTAGTGGCGACCATGAAGATCACGGTGAACACGGCGATCGAGGTCGCGGTCGGATCGGTGATCACGACCGGGAACAGCCCGAGCACGGCGACCGCCAGACCGATCGCCCCCAGAGCGGGCGCGCGGCGCCTCACTGTGCCCTGGCCCCGACGCGTCCGAACAGGCCCTGCGGGCGCACGGACAGCACGACCACGAGCGCGGCGAAGAACACCAGCGGCGCCCATGTCGGTGACCACGCGACGGCGACGACGTCGTTGACCACGAGCATCAACACAGCCGCGCCCATCGCGCCGCCGATACTTCCCATCCCGCCCAGAATCACGATCGCCAGCAGGCGCGAGATCAGGTCGTAACCGCTGTTCGGATTGAACGCGTTGGTGGCCCCGAACGCGAAGCCGCCGACCGCGGTCACCGCGACTCCGATCCCCACCGCGATCGTCCGCGTGCGGCTGACGTCGACGCCGATCAGGTCGGCGGCGGTGCGGTTCTGCAGAGATGCCCGGACCGCACGTCCGAATCGCGTCCGGTACAGCAGCGCGTAGAGCCCGGCCAGCAGCGCGACCGCAAGCCCGAAGGCGATCAGGTAGATCCAGGGGAGGTAGAAGCCGAGCACGTACACCGACTTGTCGACGTAGGAGGCGTGCAGTTGCACGTAGTCGACGCCGTAGACCGCGCTCAGCACGCCCTCGATCACGATCGCCACCGCGAACGTGACCAGGACCGACATCGCCGTGCGGTCTGACTCGCGCACTCTGCGCATGAAGCAGTACTCGATCGCCATCCCGAGCACGAACATCGCCGGCACCGTGATCACCAGCCCGGGTAGCAGGCTGATCCCGGCGTGAACCGAGAGCTCGTAGCTCAGGTAGGCGCCGAGCACGACCATCGCGCCCTGGGCGATGTTGATGATGTCCATGACCCCGAAGATCAGGGTCAGGCCGGCGGCCATCAGCGCGTATACGCCGCCAGTCAGGACCCCATCGACGATCGCCTGCAGCAGCGCGGTGGCCGACATCCGCTAGGCCGCTAACCCGCCCAGGCGGGCTTCGGGAACTGCGGCGGGCTCGAGCCCGCGACCGACGTCGGGATGGCCTGCACGAGATTGCCGTTCTGCCACTGGAAGGTCAGCGTCTGCTGTGCCGTGTTCTCGCCCAGCGAGTCGAACTTGACTGGGCCCTGCACGCTGTCGAGCGTGACGCCGCTGTGCAGGTAGGCGATGATCTTCGCATTGTCGAGGCTGTGCGTGGCCTGCACCGCCTGGGTGATCACCTGTCCGACCGAATAGGCCTCGGCGACGTCGGCGTTGATGTCCGACGCCGAGCCGCCGTACTTGGCGATGTACTCCTGGACCATCTTCTGGCTGTCGGCCTTCTTGAAGCCCGGGTACCAGCCGTTCGGCACGAAGATCCCGTTCTCGTTTCCGGTGCCGACCGCCTTGATGAACGCGGCGCCCTGATCGGGACCCGAGGTGGCGATGAAGGCCTTGGGATTGAAGTGCTGCTGGATGAAGGCGTGCACGAACGCCGAGACCGTGGGCACGTCGACCGAGCCGAGGATCACGAGATCCGGCTTGGCGCCGGCGATCTGGGTGGCGATCGGCGTGTAGTCGGTGACCTCTGCCGGGAACACCTTCGAGAGCACGGTCTTCACTCCGGCTCCCTGGAGGATGGTCTGAGCGACCGGGATCTGGGGCTGGGTGAAGGGGTCGTTGACGGTCGCGTAGGCGGCCGTCTTCGGCCGCTGGGCGGCGGGTAGCGAAGCCACCCACTGGGCGAAGGTCACGAGGTTGTTCTTGATCGGGATCGAAACGTCGAAGACGTTGTGAAGCCCGGCGCCGAAGACGGACGGCCCGCCGCCCGCGCCCTCGACGAACGCGTATCCGTAGCGCGCGGCGACGCGCGATGACGGCAGTGTGAGCAGAGTCGAGAACGGACCGAACACGAGCGCGTCGTGGCTGGAGCCGATCAGGTTCTGGTAGTTGGTGACCACCTGCCCGGGGTCGGACGCGTCGGAGAGCACCTGGAGCTTGATCTGCTTTCCGAGCAGGCCGCCCTTGGCGTTCTGATCCGCGGCCCATAGCTTGTAGCCGCGCTCGAACGCCTGGCCATCGGCGGAGAAGTCGCCGGACAGCGATAGCGAGGTGCCGATCGTGATCGACCCGCCGCTCGAGCTCGACCCGCCGGAGCTGCTCGAACCGCCGGAGGTGCTCGAACCACCGCTCGAGCTCGACCCGCCGGAGCTGCTCGAGCTACCGCCGCTCGAACCACCGCAGGCGGCCAGCGCGGACACCGCCGCGACTACCGCTGCGGCCCTGATCAGCACGCGAAGGCTCAACATTCCCAGTCTCCCCTCTCTCCAAGCAGCCGGTACTGCAAACGATTGCAGCGAAACGATAGTCACGCGCCTGGCGGGTGTCAACCGGCGGTCATGAGAAGCCTCCTGGCCCTTAACGTCTCGCCAACGGACCATGCCTGGAACGGGCATCCGGTGGCACCATGCGGGGCGTCGCCGTCGGCGGTTTCCGAGATCGACCCCAGGCCGAACTCGCTCAGGTGGGCCTCGAGCCCATCGAGCACGCCGTCGCACGGCGCGCCGGTCTTGAGCGCCGCCTGCACGTAGGGGCCGATCAGCCAGGGCCAGACGGTCCCCTGGTGATAGGCCGCGTCGCGCTCCGCCGGCGTGCCGCGATGGCGGCCGCGGTAGGCCGGATCGGCTGGATCGAGGCTGCGCAGCCCGACGCTCGTGAGCAGTGGCGCGCAGGCCTCGACGATCGCCCGCTCAGCCAGCGGGGCGTACGGCAGCGAGACCGCTATCAGCTGGTTGGGCCTCAGCGCCGGGTCCCCCAGGACGTCCCAGCAACGCCCCTCGCGCAGGAACGCCGCGGCATACGAGTCGCGAGCCCGGCGCTCGTGGGCGCGGATCGCGCTCGCGTCGCGCTTCAGGCGCTCGAGCAGGCCGGCGATGGTCGCGAGGCCGTTGATCCAGAGGGCGCCCAGCTCCACCGCCTTGCCGGCGCGCTGCGTGACCGGCCGCCCGTCGACCCGGGCGTCCATCCAGGTGAGGGCCAGGCCGTCGGCGCCCTGGGTAAGCAATCCGTCGGCGGGATCGACGGCGATCCCGTATCGGGTGCCTCTGACGTGCGCGTCGACGACCGCCGTCAGGGCGCCGGCCAGCTCGGCCGCGAGGTCTTCGTCGCCGGTGCGCTCCACGTGGCGCCCGACCGCATGCAGAAACCAGAGGGTGCCGTCGGCGGTGTTGTACTCGAGCTTGCCGGTGTCAGCGGTGTTGGCGAGCATGCCCTCGGACAGCGTGGCTGCGTTACGCGCCAGAAGCGCTCGGCCCTCGTGCTCGCGGCCCGTCTCGAGAAACAGCCCCTCGTAGGAGGTCATCGTGTCGCGCGACCAGTCGCCGAACCAGGGGTAGCCCGCCACCACGGTCGGCCCGTGGACGATGAACTGATCTGCGGCGAGGAGCAGCTGGGCGTCGACGGCGTCGTGTGCGGGCGCCATCAGCCTGCGGGCGCGGTCACGCTGCACGCGCACCACGTCCTCCGCCGGGGGCTCGCGCAGATCGCCCGCCCAGGCGTGCACCGTGAGGGCCTCGCCAGGATCGAGCTCGGCGATGAAGTCTCCCGCGTGCCAGAGGTCCTCTCGGTCGTTCAGCCCTCTGGCAGCCTCTTCGCGGTAGCGGACGCCCTCGTACCAGCCGCCGGCCGCCGTAAAGTCCGGACCTTGGACGCGGTAGGCCTCCTCGAAGACGAACCCGTCCTCCTGGTTCGCGACCGCCGGCGGGCTCG
The DNA here is from genome assembly GCA_035295205.1 of Solirubrobacteraceae bacterium. Classification (GTDB taxonomy): domain Bacteria; phylum Actinomycetota; class Thermoleophilia; order Solirubrobacterales; family Solirubrobacteraceae; genus Palsa-465. Next base: position 13,021 of record DATGJM010000124.1, read on the forward strand.
GCCCGAAGCGCTCGCCGTGCGCGTCGCGCCAGGTCGCCAGTGCGGCTAGCTCGACCCGCGTGCGTGACGGGGCACTCACCAGACGGTGGGTGACCGCGACCGCCGGCCGTCCGTGGGCCATCGCCAGCTCGCGCTCGAGGATCACCTCGCCAACCTGCCAGCGCCAGCGCGGAACGCCGTCTTCCAGCTCGAACGAGGCCAGATGGACGTTTCCTGCCGGGTCGATCGCTCCGCTCGCCCACTCGTGAACGGCGAGCCGCACGCGCATGTCGCCGACCACGAGCACCGGATCGAGTGCGGCCAGGCCGAGCATCCGTCCCGTGGGCGGCTGAGCCGCGACCACGAGCAATCCGTGGTAGCGGCGCGTGCGCAACCCACCGACGGTTCCCATTGCGAAGCCGCCCGTACCGTCCGCGACCAGCCACTCGCGGGCGCAGGACGCGTCGAGGTCTCCGCAGAGTTGGCGGCCGAAGCGCATCACCGCGTAGATTCTCGCCGGGTATGAGCGCAGAACGAGACCGCCTGGCCGAGATTCCGCACGGGCGGGCCCCGTGGCGGCACTGGGGCCCTTACCTGAGCGAGCGCGGATGGGGCACGGTGCGCGAGGACTACAGCGCCACCGGAGAGGCCTGGGACTACTTTCCCCACGACCACGCGCGCTCGCGGGCCTACCGCTGGAACGAGGACGGGCTCGCCGGGATCTGCGATGACCGCCAGTGGCTGTGCCTCGCGCTCGCCTTCTGGAATGGCCGCGACCCGATCCTGAAGGAGCGCATCTTCGGTCTCACCGGCAACGAGGGCAATCACGGCGAGGACGCCAAGGAGTACTGGTTCTACCTCGACTCGACGCCGACCCACTCGTGGATGCGCTGGCGCTACTTCTATCCGCAAGCGGAGTTTCCCTACGACCGGCTGCTGTCAGAGAACCGGCGCCGCGGAAAGCTCGACCCGGAATTCGAGCTCGTCGACACAGGCGTGTTCGACGACGGCCGCTACTGGGAGATCACCGCCGACTACGCCAAGGCCTCACCCGAGGACATCCTGATCCGCTTGTCGGTGCGAAACGCCGGGCCCGAGGCCGCGTCGCTGGATGTGCTGCCGACACTGTGGTTTCGCAACACGTGGTCATGGGGCCTTGACTCGCGCAGGCCCACGATCGAGCTCGGGCCCCACGGGCTCGTGGCCGAGCATGACCAGCTCGGCTGGCGCGTTCTGGCGGGCACGCCCTGGGCGCAAGCGCTGTTCTGCGAGAACGAGACGAACCTGCAGCGCCTGTACGGGGTGCCCTCGGGCACCCCGTTTGCGAAGGATGGGATCGGCGACCATCTCCTGCACGGCGCGCCGAGCGTGAACCCGGCCCACACCGGCACCAAGGCCGCGCTGCTCTACCACCTCGACCTCGGGCCTGGCGAGACCGCCGTGATCAAGCTCCGGCTGCGGCCAGATCCCGGGGGCCTGGGAGATGACTTCGACTCGGTGATGGCCGAGCGAGAGCGAGAGGCGGACGAGTTCTACCGCTCGCTCACACCGGCGGAGGCCTCGACGGACGAGGCGCTGGTGCTGCGCCAGGCGCTGGCCGGAATGCTGTGGTCAAAGCAGTTCTTCCACTACGACGTCCTGCGGTGGCTCGAGGGCGACCCGGCCGGGCCGACTCCCCCGCCATCGCGCTGGGCCGGGCGTAATCACGAGTGGGTCCACCTGAACAACCGAGACGTGATCTCGATGCCCGACAAGTGGGAGTACCCCTGGTACGCGGCCTGGGACCTGGCCTTCCACTGCGTGGCCTTGGCGCATGTGGATCCCGAGTTCGCCAAGGCACAGCTGATCCTGCTCTGCCGCGAGTGGTACATGCATCCGAACGGCCAGCTCCCGGCCTACGAGTGGGCGTTCGGGGATGTCAATCCGCCCGTTCACGCCTGGGCCGCGCTGCGCATCCACGAGATCGCCGGTGGCGAGGACTTCCACTTCCTCGAGCGGATCTTCCACAAGCTGCTCTTGAACTTCACCTGGTGGGTGAACCGCAAGGACGCGGAAGGCAACAACCTGTTCGAGGGCGGCTTCCTCGGTCTTGACAACATCGGCCCGTTCGACCGCTCCGCGCTTCCGATCGGCGGCGTGCTCGAGCAGTCCGACGGCACGGCCTGGATGGCCATGTACTGCCAGAACATGCTCGAGCTGGCACTGCTGCTGGCCGACCACGACGACACCTACGAGGACATGGCGACGAAGTTCTTCGAGCACTTCGCGCTGATCGCTTCGGCGGTCAACGACAAGGGGCTGTGGGACGAGCAGGACGGCTTCTACTACGACGTGCTCCGCCGGGACGGGACGGCGATCCCGCTCCGCGCTCGGTCGGTGGTCGGACTCATGCCGATGGCCGCGGTGACCACGCTGGGGCCCGCGACGATGGCCCGCCTGCCCGAATTCATGACGCGCCTGGAGTGGTTCTGCGACAACCGCCCCGAGGCGCAGCATGTGGTCCGGCACACGGAGGCTCCGGCCCATGCCGGCTGGCGCATGCTCTCGATCGTGGACGAGGAGCGGCTCCGGCGGCTGCTGGGTCCGATGCTCGACCCGGCCGAGTTCCTCTCGCCGCACGGCCTGCGGGCGCTCTCGCGCGTCCACCTGGAGCACCCGCTGGAGGTCGTTCTGGACGGTGCGACAGCCACGCTGGACTATGAGCCGGCCGAGTCGACCAGCGGACTGTTCGGCGGTAACTCGAACTGGCGTGGGCCGGTGTGGTTCCCGATCAATTACCTGCTGCTCGAGACGCTGCGCGTCTACCACCGCTACCTGGGCGACTCCTTCCAGGTGCAGTGCCCGACCGGAGCGGAGCAGCTGATGACGCTCGAGCAGGTGGCGGAGGAGCTGGCGGGCCGCCTGATCGCGATCTTCCTGCGCGGCGCGGACGGTTCCCGGCCCGTCTTCGGCGACTACCGCCTGTTCCACGAGGATCCGGCCTGGCGCGACCTGATCCCCTTCCACGAGTACTTTCACGGCGACACCGGCGCGGGCCTCGGGGCCTCGCACCAGACTGGCTGGACGGGGCTGGTGGCCGACCTGATCATCCGCCGGCGCCGCATCCCGTAGTTCACCCGAATCGTTTAGCCCATCCCTCATCGGGAAGGCCGGAGCTAACCGTTGTGAAGGAGGAATGGGATGGCTGACGTGGCCCGGACCGAGAACGGCCAGTCCTCGGATGCCTCGGTCGCCGAGCTGGTCAAGCAGCTTTCGGAGCAGACGAGCCGTTTGGCTCGCCAGGAAGCGGAGCTCGCCAAGGCGGAGCTCCAGGTAAAGGGCAAGCGGGCCGGGATCGGCGCCGGGATGTTCGGCGGCGCCGGGATGTTCGGGTTCTACGCCCTCGGTGCGCTGGTCGCGACGGCCATCCTGGCACTTGCCACGGCGCTCGCGGCGTGGCTGGCGGCGCTGATCGTCGCCGTGGTGCTCGCGGCGATCGCCGGTGTGCTGGCGCTGCAGGGCAAGTCGAAGATCCAGCAGGCCACACCCCCGGTCCCCGAACAGGCGACCGAGAGCGTGAAGGAGGACGTGCAGATGACAAAGACGCGAGCACAGGCGGGCCGTTCATGACCGAGACCAAGGACCCGACCCAGATCAGAGAGGAGATCCAGGCCACACGCGACGAGCTGGGCGACACCGTCGAGGCGCTCGCAGCCAAGACCGACGTAAAGGCGCAAGCCAAGCGCAAGGTGGCTCAGACCAAGGCTCAGGTCGCCGCGAAGAAGGGGGAACTGCTCGGGAAGGCCAAGGAGGCCTCACCGGATACGGCCGCCTCCGCCGCTTCGAGCGCAACCCAGAAAGCGCGGGAGAATCCGATCCCGGTAGCAGCCGGCGCAGCGTTCGCCCTCGGCTTCCTGGCCGGGCGGCTGACCAAGGGCTGACCAGATGGCCAGCCGGACACGAGAGCCAACCTCGCGCGAGGCACCCAGCCAAGCGCTCGGGTCGCCCACGTCCGCCGGCGCCCCGGAGGCTCCAACTCAGCTCAGGCCACGTTCGTGGTTCGGGGTGATCAAGCGAACGGTTTCCGAGTTCCGCGCTGACAACCTGACCGATCTCGCGGCCGCTCTTACCTATTACGGGATCCTGGCGATCTTCCCCGCGCTGATCGCACTCGTCTCCGTCCTCGGGTTGATCGGCCACTCGGCGACCCAGCCGCTGATCCAGAACCTCGACAAGCTGGCCCCTGGCCCGGCGAAAACGATCTTCACCAACGCCATCAATGGTCTGCAGCGCAGCCGCGGCTCCGCGGGGGTGCTGTTCATCGTGGGGATCGCGGGCGCGATCTGGTCCGCTTCAGGCTATGTCGCGGCTTTCATGCGGGCCTCCAACCAGATTTACGACATCGAGGAGGGTCGCCCGATCTGGATGACCCTGCCCGTACGCGTGGGGACGACGATCGTCCTGCTCGTGCTGCTGGCGCTCAGCGCCTTCGCGGTCGTCCTCACCGGCGGCCTGGCGACGCAGGTCGGCAAGCTCTTCGGCATCGGTGGCAGCGCCGTGACGATCTGGGACATCGTCAAGTGGCCGGTGCTGCTCGTGATCGTGAGCTTCATGTTCTCGATCCTGTACTGGGCAGCCCCTAACGTGAAGCACCCAGGGTTCAGGTGGCTGAGCCCGGGCGGCGTGTTCGCCGTCGCAGTGTGGGTGATCGCCTCCGGCGCATTCGCGCTCTACGTCGCGAACTTCTCTTCCTACGACAAGACCTACGGCGCGCTGGCCGGCGTGATCATCTTCCTGGTCTGGCTGTGGATCTCGAATACAGCGGTGCTGCTGGGCGCGGAGTTCAACGCAGAGCTCGAACGTGGACGGCGGCTCGAGGCCGGCCAGCCGGCCGAGCGGGAGCCGTTCGTGGACCCGCGCCGGGCCCCGAAGACGAAGAAGGTGTGAGCCCGGCCAAGTGGCGCGGGACCGTGACCAGCCTCGCGCTTCGGAGCTGACGGAAGGAAGCGGTCGCGTCGAGCGTCTTCAGATCGTCAACCCCGAACGGAGGGCCTCAATGAAGAAGTACCTAGTCCTTTATCGATCCGACGAGGACGCCGCGGCGCGCATGGCCGCAGCCACCCCTGAGGAGCAGGAGGCCGGAATGCAGCTCTGGATGGAGTGGTTCGGCAGGGCCGGCAGCGCGATCGTCGACGGGGGCGCGCCGCTGGCGGGCGGCGACGGCACGGTCGGCGGCTACTCGATTCTGCAAGCCGAGTCTCCTGAGGCACTCTCCGCCCTTCTCGACGGCCACCCACACACCACTCACGGCGGCACGATCGTCACCTATGAGTTCCTGCCGATGCCCGGGATGTAGCTATCCGGGCGGTCTGAGGGCGATCCGGCGGCCCGCGGCGTCTCTGAGGTTGATCGCGCGGATTCGTCCGGTGACCGAGTAGACGTTGTCGAGTACCGGGACGGCTCGGCGAGCGCCGCTCGCGAGCACGATCGTGATGGTTGGGTTGCCGTCCGGTGCCAGGCCCCAGACGGTCTCGCCGT
>DATGJM010000125.1:0-20098 GCA_035295205.1 Solirubrobacteraceae bacterium
GAGGAACTCGGCCACGAGGTCGTGCAGCGCGACCCGGCGTATGGGATGGTGCAGCTGGAGTTCATCCAGACGTGGCTTCGGGCGATCTACGAGGCGTCCACGCGCGTGCCCGACCCCTCGCAGCTCGAGCCCCTGACCCGGGAGGCGGCCTGGCTCGGGCGGCGCATGGTCTCCGAGCGCCGCCGCGACAGGCTGCTCGCCCGGCGCGCCCAGACGACCGCGCGCATCGTCGCGCTGTGGGACGAGGTCGACGTGCTCGTCACGCCCCAGCTCGCCACCACCGCGATCCGGGCCGAGGGCGGATACGGCCGGCACTTCCCGGCGGCGCTCGACCGCGCCGGGCGCTTCACCCCGTTCACCCCGGTCTTCAACCTCACCGGCCAGCCGGCGCTCGCGCTTCCGGCCGGGTTCGGCTCGGACGGCCTCCCACTGAGCGTGCAGCTGGTGGGCCGGCCCGGCGCCGAAGACCTCCTCTACTCGCTCGCCGGCCAAATCGAGGCCGCGCGCCCATGGTCCGATCGGAGGCCGCCACTGTGAATCTCTTCGGCTTGGAGTTCGAGTACGACGCGTCCGATCCGGACGGGTGGCGGTGCGGTGCCGTCCGCCTGGCGGGACCGCTCGGGGGCAAGGAGATCAACGTCAACGTGTTCGAGATGCCGGCCGGCCAGAACCTCTGCCCGTATCACTACGAGTACGTCGAGGAGTGGCTGATCGTGCTCGAGGGTTCGGTGCGCCTGCGCGCGCCGGATGGCGAGCGGGACCTCCCGCGCGGCGAGGTCGTCTGCTTCCCCGTCGGACCGGCAGGCGCGCACAAGCTCACGAACCCCGGCACCGAGACCGCCCGGGTGATGATGTTCTCGAGCTCGCGGGAGCCGGCCGTCGCCGTCTATCCGGACGGCGACAAGATCGGGGTCTGGCCAGGGGGCGACGTCAAGGAGGACAGGATCATGGCGCGCCGGTCCGACTCGCACCTGGACTACTGGGACGGGGAGCTGTGATCAGCGGGGTGGATTTCATGTCGGTGCCGACGCGGGACCTGGAGGCGGCGGTTGAGTTCTACGGCGACGTCCTCGGCCTGCGCCGCTCGGTGCACATGCCCGAGCGCGGCTTCGCGGAGTTCGAAACCGGCAACCTGACGCTCAGCGTCTTCAACATGGAGGCGGTCGGGCGCCCGCACAACCCCAATCCGAACCCGATCGCGCTGCATGTGGATGACGTGGCCGCCGCCCGAGTCGCTTTGGAGGAGCGCGGCGTCGAGTTCTTCGGCGATGTCCTCGACACCGGCGTCTGCCACATGGCCTTCTTCCGAGACCCGGACGGCAATGCGCTGATGCTGCATCACCGCTACAAGCCGCGCGTGGTTTCATAACTGCCACTTATCAGTTCCAGTCGATTCCTGTCTTGGACAACTAAAGCGCGGCCCGTCATCATGCGTTGCGCAACACCTCTCCTCCAGCCACGCGCCCCTGATCAGTTCGGCCTCATATCCCGCCGGCTGAGGGGCGCGTAGCGTTTAACGGGTGCCGCTGTACGACTTTCGCTGCCGCCAGTGCGGCGAGCGCTTCGAAGAGCTCGTCCCGGTGCAGGAACTGCCGGCCTGCCCGCGGTGTGGTTCTCCCGAGCCTGAGCGGCTGCTCGGAAGCTTCGCGGGGCCGTTCGGGGTCGGGTTGCGGGGGGCCGCCGCGCGTCGTTCGAACGCCACCCGGGCGGCTCGCGAGGAACGCCGGCAGGAGGGCTTCGCCAAGCAGCGCGAAGAGCGGCGCGAGCGCGGCGAGAGCTAGACGCCCCCCAGGGCCCGGGCGATGTTGGCGATCACCACGAATGGCGTTTCGGTCAGCTGGCGCCAGGTGATGCGGATCACCCGGTAGCCGGCCGCGACGAGCCTCGCGTCCCGGGCTCGGTCTGTCTCGAACCTCGCTCGATGCCCGTGCCACTGGAAGCCGTCGAACTCGACGATCAGGCGCTGCTCAGGCCACAGCAGGTCCGGGGAGCAGCCGAGGACGAATTGGTTGCTGAGCGGCTGGGGGAGGCCGGCCTTGCGCAGCAGCGCCCGCAGCAGGCGTTCGGCCCTGGATTTCGTGATCGTGGGTCCCTCCTGGGCCTCCAGCAGCGCCCGGAGCGCCGCGGCGCCCGGGCGCCCGTGGTTTCGCTGCAGCGCGGCGTGGAGCTTTCGCTCGGTGATCAGCCTGAGCGCGTAGGCCTCGCTCAGCGCCGCCTCGAGCGGCTCCGGCTCGAGGATGGCTGCGAGATCGACCAGCGTCCGGGCCGGGGAGGTCACGGGCAGGCCGTGCCGCTGTGCGGTGTCGGCCGGATCGATCTCGCCAACGACGTGAAGGCGGACCGCCTTGCGGTGGCGGACTCGCCTGCCGACCACGGTGACATCGACGATCAGCGACTGCGTCCACAGCTTCCAGAGGCCGGCTGCTGTCTGGTGGCTGAGGATGGCCCCATCGCCGCAGGCCAGCAGCGCGGCCTGCTCGCGGGCCAGGGGTGCCATCGCCGTGTGGCCGACCAGGTAGACGCCTCGGTGCAGGCGGTGCAGGCGGCCGGTCTCGGCCGCGACGGAGATCTGCTGGCGGCTCAGGCCCAGCGAGGCGAGCTGTCCCGTGGTCGCAAGGCCCCTCTGTCGTGACGCCACCTCGCCGACAATCCGCCACCGACTTTCGTGACGAACGTCCGCCGGCCCGCGTCGGTCGTCACTTTCCTCGTCTCCGGGAGGGGTTTTGTTACCACCGACCGACCCGGCCGGTGGGTGGTAACGAAAGTCGGCGGGAGCGGGCTCGGCGTCCGGATTGGGCTCCATGTAGTTAAGAGCCCCCAGCGACCGGGATTTCACCCCCCGGGCCGCAGAAACCTGGTGAACCTCAGCCGAGCCGAAGGCCCGGCCGGTTCGCCGGGCGGGCGACCTCGAGGCGATTGCGCCCGCCCTCCTTGGCGCGATACAGCGCCTCGTCGGCGATCGCATAAAGCGCCGAAGCGCTGGCCGCGCCGTCCCACTCCGCCACGCCCAGCGAGCAGGTCTCGCCATGGGGGGTGGCGGTGCGCAGGCGCTCGGCGACGCGGCAGGCGTCCTCGAGCGGACAGCAGGGCAGCAGGACCGCGAACTCCTCGCCGCCCACTCGCGCCAGCAGGTCGGTGGTGCGCAGCTGAGGCGCCCAGGCCAGCGCGGCGTCGCGCAGCAGGCGGTCGCCCTGGGGGTGGCCGAAGCGGTCGTTGTAGCGCTTGAAGCGGTCCATATCGAGCAGGACCATGCTGAGCGGCTCGTGGTCGCGGCCGGCACGCGCGAGCTCGTACTGAACCCGCTCGTCCCACACGCGGCGGTTCGGCAGCCCGGTCAGGGGATCCGTGCGGGCCGCGGAGTCGAGCCGCCGGACGAGATCCGCGCGCTCCAGCGCGGTGGCGGCGTGGTGGGCCAGCGCCTCGATCAGCCACTGGGGCCGGCTGCGGTCAGCCAGGATCCCGGGCCAGACGATCGACAGCGCGCCCGTGGCGCGCCCGCCCGTGAACAGCAGCTCGTGCCAGGCGGTACCCGCCGGCTCGCCGGGGGCGGACTCGTCCACCCGCGTCGCAGCCTCGGCGACCGCCACGGCGGCTCCCAAGCGCGAGCGCTCGGTCAGCGTCGCCAGCTCAGCCCCGGTGACCATGCCCTCCTGCCCGCGCAGGACGAGCGCGCCGTCCTGCAGCTCCCAGAGCAGAACCGCGATGGCACCGGTGAAGCCGATCGCGACCGTGCAGATGACGCTTGCGGCCGCCTCGGCATCCTGCACGTCGGCCAGCATCCGGCTGACCTCGGTGAGGATCTCGAAATCGGAGATGTAGTTGCGCAGCCGGGCCTCGCCCTCGGACTCGCCCTGCTCGCAGGCGGACATCATCGCGCCGCTGCGCCCGACCCCGGCGCACTCCAGCGGGGTCGCGCGCACGAGCACCGGCACGACGTGGCCCTCGGTGCCAGTGACGTAATAGAGCTCCTCCACGCGCTCGCCGCCCAGTGCCCGTTGCAGGGGATGGCGGTCGGGGCCGACGGTGGCGCCGGTCTCATCGAGCAGCTCGAAGCGGGTCCAGCCGGGCACCGCGCCGGGCTGAGCCGGCCACAGCCCGGCCGCCGTGGCGTTGGCGAACGTCACCCGGCCCTGGCTGTCGCACGCGGTCACGGCGCTGTCGAGGGCGTCGAGGACCGCCCCCTGCAGTTCGGCAAGGACACCGGATTCCGGAGCGATTGGATCGCCCTGTGCCCCGCGGTGCGAGGTGGCCATGGACAGTAGATCGGACGGAGCGGTCCCATCTGTAATCGTGCACATGCCTCTGCGGACGACTTTTTCGCTTGACTCTCACGTAACGTGAGGCCCGAAGATGACTCGCATGAGCGAGCACACCGTCGGAGATCTGGCCCGCCTGGCGGGCGTCTCCGTGCGCACCCTGCATCACTACGACGAGATCGGGTTGCTGGCGCCGAGCGGGCGCAGCGACGCCGGGTATCGCCTGTACTCGGGCGAGGATCTGGCGCGGCTGCGCCAGATCCTGTTCTACCGCGAACTCGACTTCAGCCTGGAGGCGATCGCCGCGGTCCTCGAAGAGCCGCACGATGACCACCTGCGTCGCCAGCACCGGCTGCTGCGCGGGCGCCGCCAGAGAATCGACGCTCTGCTCGAAGCAATCGAACGCGAGATGGAGGCACGTGCTATGGGCATTTCCCTTACCCCCGAAGAGCAGCTCGAGGTCTTCGGGACCGACCAGGCCGAGCGGTGGACCGAGGAGGCGAACCAGCGCTGGGGCGATACGGACGCGTGGCGCGAGTCGCAACGGCGGGCCGCTGCCTACACGAAGGAGGACTGGACCCTGATCAAGCGCGAAGGTGACGGGAACCTCGAGGCCTTCGCGCAGGCGCTGCGCGAGGGCGCGCCGCCGGATTCGCCGCGCGCGATGGACGCCGCCGAGGCGCACCGGCAGCACATCTGCAGGTGGTTCTACGACTGCAGCACCCAGATGCACACCGGGCTTGCTGCGCTCTACATCTCCGACGAGCGCTTCGCGCGGCACTACGACCAGCAGGCCCCCGGGCTGGCGCGGTACGTGCACGATGCGATCCAGGCCAACGCCCGGCGATGAACGCCGGCGAGCCCCGCGGGGAGAGAGACGAACGCCGCGGGGGTCGCCGGGGTACTCAGCCGCCGGAAGCGGAGCGCAGGGCGTCGGCGCTCGGCGCTGGGCGGGCAGGCGGGCGCGACGAGCCGGCGCCGGCCGGCCGGTCCGAGAGCTCCATGGCCACGATCGCCCCGCGCCGGGCCAGGCAGCGCGGGCAGCGGTCGAGCGTGAGGTAGTGCGCGCGAATGTGCACGCTCAGCCCACAACTCGGACAGTGCATGTAGGACAAAGTTGACTCGCCTTCCTGATGTGGCGCCGCCCGGGAGCGGTGGTGCCGATGGACTCTCGATTCCCCCCGGTTGAACGAGCGCGCGGCAACTTAGCACGGCGTTAACAAAATGTGAAGACCCTGCATCTGGCCGGGTTCGCCGGCGAACACGGCGGGTTTGGGTCTGCTAACGATTGCAGTGAGATGCCCTCCCTGACCGAACGCCTCGACCGCTACCTCGACGCCGCACCGCGCTCGAGCGCCGAGCCGGAGGAGGTCGGGCCGTTCACGCTCTTTCGCAGCCGGGCGCCGTGGCCGTACTACGCCCGCCCGCGCATCGGACTGCAGCGCGCGATCGACTCCGCCGATCTGGGACGGCTCGCCGACCGCTGCCGCGAGCTCGACCTGCCGCTCGCGATCGAGTGGGTGGGCGAGGTCACTCCCTCGCTCGAGCCGCTCGCCCGCGCGGCCGGCCTCGAAGTCGAGGTGCATCCGCTGCTCGTGCTCGACAGCAGCGAGACGAGCGCCGAGCCCGACCCTGCCGTTGAGATCCTGGACGCCGACGACCCACGGCTGCCGGCCTCGCGAGCGATCGCCGACGTTGGCTTCGGGACTCCTGGGACCGAGGTGGGGGCGGCCGGTGAGCGGGAACGAGACGAGCGGGCGGCGAAGGTCCGCCAGGAGGTCCGCGACCACGTCAGGCGACAGATTCGCGCCGGCCTGATGGTGACCGCGGTCACCTTGGATCAGAACGCCACCGGCACGCTGATCCCGGTCGGCGACACGGCGGAGATCGTCGGCGTGGCCACCCTCCCCGCTCACCGCCGACGTGGTCTCGCGGGCGCCATCACCCGGGCGCTCGTGGCCGAGGCGCGCCGGCGTGGCGTCACGCTCGTGCTGCTCTCAGCCGGAAGCGACGAGGTGGCGCGGGTGTACGAGCGGGCGGGCTTCAGGCGCGTCGGCACGCACCTGGCCGCCGCCGAGGTCGACTGAGGCGCGCCACGGCTATAAGGTCCGCCTCGTGACCCAGCTGAGCGAGGTGGACGAGCGGATGTGCGAGCTGTCCCGCTGGGACTTCTCGGACCTCAAGGCGATCTACATCAACTGCACGCTGAAGCGCTCCCCGGAGCCCTCGAACACCCAGGGGCTCGCTGATCGCTCGATCGCGATCATGAAGCGGCTGGGCGTCGGGGTGAGCACGATTCGGGCGGTGGACCACGAGGTCGCGAGCGGCGTCTACCCGGACATGACCGAACACGGCTGGGAGCGCGACGATTGGCCGGCGATCTTCGAGCAGGTGCTGGCAGCGGACGTCCTCGTGCTGCTCTCACCGATCTGGCTGGGAGAGAAGTCCTCGGTTTGCACCCGTGTGATCGAGCGCCTGTACGGAAACAGCCACCTGCTCAACCAGGCCGGGCAGTGGGCGTACTACGGGCGCGTCGGCGGGTGCATCATCACCGGCAACGAGGACGGCGCCAAGCACTGCGCGATGAACATCCTCTACTCGCTGCAGCACCTGGGCTACGTGATCCCGCCCCAGGCCGACTCGGCATGGCTGGGGGAGGCGGGTCCGGGGCCCAGCTACCTCGACCCTGGCTCGGGTGGGCCCGAGAACGACTTCACCAACCGCAACACGACGTTCCTGACCTGGAACCTGCTGCACCTGGCGCGGATGATCAAGGACGCCGGGGGAATCCCGGCGCACGGCAACCAGAAGAGCCTGTGGGACGCCGGCTGCCGGTTCGAATACGAGAATCCCGAGCATCGCGTCTAGCGCGGCCGATTTCAGTCCACCTCGCCCCACGGGCCCCTGCGCCAGGAGACCGCGGGCAGGCCGGCGCCGTCGCCGGCGCCGAGTCGTTAGACGTGGCAGCAGGCCGTTAGGGGCATTTACGAGAATTCGGTGCCGCCCTTGACAAGGCTCGTCAACCCGGCCTATAGTGCGCCGAGTTAGGAAAGGTTCCTAACTAGATCGTCCGAGGAGAACCCGCCAGAGGCGGCGATAGCACCCGAGCGGCGCCCACGGCAGACACAGAGGGAGTGGAGGATGCGGCGTACCCTGGCCCTGTTGGCAGCGATCCTTGGCGTGCTGGCGATCAGCGCGTGCGGGGGAGGCTCGAGCTCGGCGTCGACCACCGGCGGCAGCGGCGGTGGTTCCGCGCCGCCGAAGTACGACGGCAAGCCCGTCACGATCACGTTCTGGCACCCGTTCACACAGCGCCAGGCCGACGACATGAACGCGATCGTCGCCGACTTCGAGAAGCAGTATCCGAACATCAAGGTCGTGAGCCGCGGAGGCATCTCCGACCAGAACATCATCGCCGCGATCCGCAGCGGGAACCCGCCCGACGTGGCCTTCTCGCAGTCCTCGGACAACCTCGGGGAATACTGCGGGACCGGGGCCTGGATCAACCTCGCGCCCTACCTCGCAGCCGATCACCTGAGCGCGAGCGCGTTCCCGACGGCCGTCCAGCAGTACACGCAGTTCAGCGGCGACCGCTGCGCGCTGCCCGACCTCGCCGACGCCTACGGCCTCTACTACAACAAGACGATGCTCGCCAAGGCCGGCATCACCTCGCCGCCGAAGACCTTCGACGAGCTCACGGCGGACGCCAAGAAGCTCACGGTGTTCAACCCCGACGGCTCGATCAAGATCGCCGGCTTCGTTCCCGTCAGCACCTACTACGAGAACGCGGCGGCGCACTACGCGCCACTGTGGAACGCACACTGGGACATCAATGGCAAGTCTGCGTTCGCCACCGACCCCGGCTGGGCCAAGTACCTCACCTGGGAGAAGCAGCTGATCGACTGGTACGGCGTCAGCAAGCTCACGAAGTTCGTCTCGGGCGCGGGTAACGAGTTCTCGCCCCAGAACGACTTCGAGCGCGGGCGCGTGGCCATGAACCTCGATGGTGAGTGGCGCGTGGCGTTCGTCACCTCGGACAAATCCAATGTCGACTACGGCACCGCTCCGATGCCCGTCGATCCCGCTCAGCCGCAGCTGTACGGCGCGGGCTACACGACCGGAAACGTGCTCGGGATCCCGCGGGACGCCAAGCACAAGGCCGCGGCATGGCTGCTGCTCAAGTACCTCGCGTTCAACAACGGCGCGGTCGAGAAGTTCGCCGAGGGCCTGCGTAACGTTCCGACCCTGACCTCGGCGCTGAGTGACCCGGTGCTCACCGGCGATCCGCACTTCGCGGTGTTCCTGAAGATCTTCGGTAACCCGAACACGGCTTCCGACCCGATCACCGCGATCGGATCGGCCAACCAGACGATGGAGGGCAACTGGCAGCAGAAGTGGGAGGCCGGCTCGGTCAGCGACCTCACGGCCGGCCTGAAGAGCGTCGACTCGGCGATCGACGCTCAGGTTGCAAACTCGACGATTGGCAAGGCCCCGTGACCGACGGACTCTCCGGTCACGTGGCCAGAGCCAATCACGAGGAGTGCTTAGCGTGAGCACTCTGCCCGTGGCGGCGGCGCCTCGCTCGATGGCGCCGCCGCCACTGAGCCCCTCGCGACGCCGCGCCAAGCGCAGGGCCGCCTGGCGCCGGCGGCGCACGGTGCTGCTGTTCATGAGCCCGTGGATCGTCGGGTTCAGCGTGTTCTTCGCCTATCCGATGCTCGACAACCTGTACCTGTCGTTCACCCACTACGACCTGCTCTCGAGTCCGGTATGGATCGGCCTGGCCAACTACCGCTATCTGTTCGGCGGCGATCAGCAGGTGTGGCCGGCTGTGTCGAACACACTGTGGTTCCTGGCCATCGCGGTGCCGCTGCAGGTGCTGTTCGCCTTCGGGCTGGCGATGATGATCACCCGGGCGAAGATGGGGGTGGGCATCTTCCGCACGATCTTCTACCTGCCGACGCTCACCCCGACCGTCGCGGCCACCCTGGGATTCGTGTTCCTGTTCAACCCGGCGACCGGACCGATCAACAGCCTGCTCTCGAAGCTCGGGATCAATGGGCCGTCCTGGTTCCAGGATCCGCACTGGGCCAAGCCGAGCCTGACCCTGCTGAGCCTGTGGGGTGTCGGCAACGCGATGGTGATCTTCCTGGCCGCGATCCTCGACGTGCCCAAGCATCTCTACGAGTCGGCGCAGATCGACGGCGCCAACGCCCTGCGGCGGCTCTACTACGTGACGCTGCCGAGCATCAGCCCGGTGATCCTGTTCTCGATCGTGATCGCCGTCATTCAGGGGCTTCAGTACTTCGACCAGGCCTACATCGCGAGCACCTCGGCCGCCCCCGGGTCGCTGGGCAACGCCGGTGACAACGTGAGCGAGAACCTCGGCTACCCCCAGGGCTCGACGCTCTTCTACCCGCTCTACCTCTACCAGCAGGGCTTCGGCTTCTTCAACATGGGCTACGCGGCCGCGCTCTCGATGCTGCTGCTCGTCGTCTCGCTGGCCGTGACGCTGCTGATCCTGCGTAACTCCAAGCGCTGGGTGCACGCGGCCGGAGGGGTCCGCTAACCATGGCCACGGTCGCCTCGGAGGTGCGAGCCCCGGTCATCCGGCGCACGATCCCCTGGTCGGTCAGGCGCAGGCGCCTGCTGGTCGCGATCGCCGACCACAGCATCCTGATCGCGCTCGCGATCGTGTTCCTCGCGCCGTTCGTGTTCATCGTGCTGACGGCGCTGATGAGCAACCAGCAGGCGCTGACCACGCACCTGTGGCCGCAGCCCTTCAAGTTCAGCAACGTCACGCACGTGTTCGACACCGCCCCGATGCTCCGCTACGCCGGGAACACGTTCATGTACGCCTCGCTGGCCACGCTCGGGCTGGTCGTGTCGAGCGTGCCGGTGGCCTACGCGCTGGCCTGTCTGCGCTGGCGCGGGCGCAATCTCGCGTTCATCTGCGTGCTGCTGGCGATGATGCTGCCGCCGCAGGTGACGATCATCCCGGTGTACGTGATGTTCGCCCACCTGCACCTCGTGGGCACGGTGTGGCCGCTGATCATCCCGAACTGGTTCGGGGACGCGTTCTCGATCTTCCTGCTGCGCCAGTTCTTCATGACGATTCCGAACGAGTACCTGGACGCCGCCCGCATCGACGGCTGCGGCGAGCTGCGGATCATGTTCCAGGTCGTCGCGCGGATGGCCAAGCCGGCGATCGCCGCGGTCGCGCTGTTCAGCGTGCTGCTGTGCTGGAACGACTTCTTCGGCCCGCTGCTGTACACGCTTCAGAACCCCGCCCACTGGACCCTGTCGGTCGGGCTCTCGCAGTTCCGCAACCAGTACTCGGTCCAGTGGAACCTGGTGATGGCCGGAACGATCGTGTTCATGGCTCCGGTGATCCTGCTCTTCTTCTTCGCGCAGAAGGCGTTCGTCGAGGGGATCACGCTGACGGGGGTGAAGGGGTGAAGCTCGCGGTCATCGGTGCCGGCTCGACGTACACACCCGAGCTGGTCTCCGGGCTCGTGCGCGAGCAGGAGCGGATCGGCGTGCACGAGCTGGCGCTGCACGACATCGACCCCATGCGGCGCGAGGTGGTCGGTGGCCTCGCCGGACGGATCCTCGAGGGCCAGGGCTACGACGGGGAGCTCGAGGTCACGGGCGAGCTCGACCGGGCGCTCGACGGCGCCGAGGCGGTTCTGATCCAGATCAGGGTTGGGGGGCAGGCGGCACGGCTCACTGACGAGACGATTCCCGCCGCCTGCGGATGTGTGGGGCAGGAGACGACCGGCGCCGGGGGACTGGCCAAGGCGCTGCGGACGGTGCCGGTCGTTCTCGACATCGCCGACCGGGCGCGTGAGCTCGCCGCCGACGACGCATGGATCGTCGATTTCACGAATCCCGTGGGCATCGTCACCCGCGCCCTGCTCGACGCCGGCCACCGGGCCGTGGGGCTGTGCAACGTCGCCATCAACTTCCAGCGCCAGATCGCCCGCCACCTCGGCCTGCAGCCCGAGCAGGTGCTGGTCGACCAGGTGGGCCTCAACCACCTGACCTGGATCCGCGCCGTGTGGGTCGACGGTCGCGACGTCCTGGACGAGGTGCTGGAGTCGTTCGGCGACCACCTCGCGCACGAGATCGGGCTGCCGCGAGCGCTGCTCGACGACCTCGGCGCGATTCCCTCCTATTACCTGCGCTACTTCTACGCCGAGCGCCAGGTCGTCGAGGAGCAGAGGACGCACGAGCCGCGGGCGCAGACCGTGGCCAACATCGAACGTGAGCTGCTCGAGCTGTACCGCGATCCCGAGCTCAAGCAGAAGCCTGCGCTGCTCGAGCAGCGCGGGGGCGCGTTCTACAGCGAGGCGGCGACCCAGCTCGTCGCCTCGCTGCGGGGCGACAGCGGCGACGTGCAGGTGGTCGATGTCCGCAACGGACAGGCGATTCCCGGGCTGGCCGAGGACGACGTCGTCGAGCTGCCGGCGCGGATCGAGGCCGGCGGTCCCGTGCCGCTGCCCCAGCGGCCACTTGCGCCCGAGCTGCTCGGTCTGGTGCAGCACGTCGCGGCGTATGAGCGCTTGGCCGTGCAGGCGGCGCTCAGCGGTGACAGCGAGGCCGCGCGGATCGCGCTCCTGACCAATCCGCTCGTGCGCGAGTACGGGCTGGCCAGCGATCTGCAGGAGCGGCTGGCCGAAACCGAGCACCGGCGCCAGGGCCTGCAGGCGGGGAGGGCATCGTGAGCTCAGACCTCGTGCTTGCGGTCGACGGCGGGAACGTCAAGACGGACCTGGCGCTGCTCCGCGACGACGGCGCGGTGCTCGCGCTGGTTCGCGGTGGGCGCAGCTCGCCGCATTACATCGGCGTCGACGGGTGCATCGACCTGCTCGAGTCGCTGCTGGCGCAGGCGCTGGCGAGCGCCGGGCTGGAAGCTGCGTCCCCGCTGGATGCGGCCGCCGCGCAGATCCTCGTGGCGGGGGCGGATCTGCCGGAGGAGCTGGCCGCGCTGCGAGCCGAGATCGAGAAGCGCCACTGGGCGCGGCGCCTCGGCGTGGACAACGACACCTTCGCGCTGCTGCGCTCTGGCACCGATCGCGGCTGGGGGGTGGCCGTGGTCTGCGGCGGTGGCATCAATTGCGTCGGGCTGGCGCCCGACGGTCGCGAGGTGAGGTACCCGTCGCTGGGCGCGATCACCGGCGACTGGGGCGGTGGCTACGCCGTCGGCCTGGCCGCCCAGACCGCCGCTTCCCGCAGCGCGGACGGCCGGGGTCCGTGGACCGTGCTCGAGCACGCCGTCCCCGCCTACTTCGGGATGCGCGAGCCCTTCGACGTCGCGCGGGCCATCCACCTCGGCGAGCTCGAGGCCGAGCGCCTGGGCGAGCTGGCGCGCGTCGTGTTCGCCAACGTGACCGAGGACGCGGTTGCGGCCGGCATCGTCGGGCGTCTGGCCGACGAGGTGGTGGCGTTCGCGACCGCGACCGTGGAGCGACTCGAGCTGACCGACAGCGAGGTGGACGTCGTGCTCGGCGGCGGGCTGCTGCGCGCGGCGCCCGCAGTGGCGATCGAGCGAATCGGCTCCGGGATCCGCGCTGTCGCGCCGCAGGCGCAGGTCCTGTTGGCGGCGAGCGCCCCGATCGTGGGCGCCGCGTTGCTGGCGCTCGACGAGCTCGGCGTCGATGGGGCGGTCGCCGACCGCGCCCGGCGCGAGCTCGGAGCGGCGTTCGTGGAGGTCGAAGGCGACGGCAGCCGCGTCCAGAACGGCGGCGGCCCGATCGCCCCGCGTAGTCCAATCCCTGAGAGGCAGATCGATGGCTGAGGTTCGTTACGAGCAGGCAACGCGCATCTTCCGTGGGGCGGAGGCTCCGGCCGTCGACGCGCTCGACCTCGAGCTCTCAGACGGTGAGCTCCTCGTGCTTGTCGGCCCGTCGGGCTCGGGCAAGTCCACCGCGCTGCGGATGCTGGCCGGGCTCGAGGAGGTTGACGCCGGGGCGATCTACATCGGCGGTCGGGACGTCACCGACGTTGCGCCGAAGCACCGCGACATCGCGATGGTGTTCCAGAACTACGCGCTCTACCCGTACATGGACGTGCGCGCGAACATCGGTTTCCCGCTGAAGATGTCCGGGGTGGGCAAGGCAGAGCGCGAGCGCCGCGTGGCCGACGCGGCCGAGATGCTCGGGCTGACGCCGCTGCTTCACCGAAAGCCCGGCGAGCTCTCAGGGGGCGAGCGCCAGCGCACCGCGATGGGGCGGGCGATCGTGCGTAACCCGCAGGTGTTCCTGATGGACGAGCCGCTGTCGAACCTCGACGCCAAGCTGCGGGTCAAGATGCGCGTGGACATCGCCGCGCTGCAGCGCGAGCTCGCCGTGACGATGCTCTACGTCACCCACGACCAGGTCGAGGCCATGACCATGGGCCAGCGCGTCGCGGTGCTGCGGGAAGGGCGCCTGCAGCAGGTCGGGCCCCCGCGCGAGCTGTACACGCGCCCGGTCAACATGTTCGTGGCCGGGTTCATCGGCTCGCCGGCGATGAACCTGTGCCCGGCCCCCGTCGGTGGCGACGGCAGCGCGGACCTCGGAGGCGTGAAGGTGTCCCTGCCCGAGTCGACGCTGGCAGCGATCGCCGACCGCCACCTGAACGAAGTGGTGATCGGGCTGCGTCCGGAGTCGCTCGAGATCAACGGCTCAGAGGGCATCAGGGCACGGGTCGAGGTTGTCGAGGAGCTGGGCGCCGACGCGTTCGCGTTCTGCGTGACCGAGCTTCAGAACTCCGAGACCAAGCTGATCGCGCGCACCGACTGGCGAAAGCCCCCCGAGCGAGGCGAGCTCGTGGCCCTCTCGCCGCGAGCCGGCGAGGCGCACGTCTTCAGTCCCGACACCGGCGAGCGCCTGGGCTAGCAGTCGTGTCCGCGACATCTTCGGCGACGCCCGCGATGCTGCGGACGCTGAACGAGCGCACCGTGCTCGAGGCGATCCGCGCCGACGCGCCGATCTCCCGCGCCGAGATCTCGCGCCGGGTGGGGATCTCCAAGCCGACCGTGTCGCTGGCGCTGCGCTCGCTGCTCGAGGCCCGGCTCGTGCGCGAGGTCGATGGGGATGCCCGCGGGCGCTACGGCGCAACCCTGTTCGAGGCCGTGCCCGAGGCGCGGCTCGTGCTCGGACTGGACATGGGGGCACGGTTCCTGCGCGGGGCGATCTGCGACCTCGACGGCCAGGTCCGCGCCCGCCAGGACCTCGAGACCGCCGGCTGCGAGATCTCCCAGCTCCTCGACGCGGCGGTGGCGCTGAAGGACCAGCTGATCGCCACGTCCGAGCTCCCGCCCGAGGCGATCGACGGCGCCGTGCTCGCGGTGCCCGGCGCGATCGATCCCGTCAGCGGCGTGGTCCGCCTGGCCGGCAACATCCCGGGCCTCGAGGGGCTCGAGGTGAGCCGCGAGCTCGAGGCGCGACTCGGCATCGCCGTCTCGGTGCACAACGACATAAACATGGCCGCGGTCGGCGAGCGCTGGCGCGGCGTCGGCCGCGGCGTCGACAGCTTCGCCTTCCTGTCCGTGGGCACCGGCCTGGGGGCGGGGCTCGTGCTGCGCGGTGAGCTGCTCACGGGCCAGCACGGGGCAGCCGGCGAGCTCGACTACGCGCTGGCGAGCCCGACCCACGACGACCTGGGGGCCCAGCCGATCGCCGCCCACGCCGCCGCGCTCGCCGCCGAGGGTCGACTTGCCACTGACCTGCGCCCGCCCTACACCGTGCCCGCGATCTTCGGCGCCGCCCGCGCCGGCGACGAGCTCGCACGCGCGGTCGTCGACGAGGCGGCCCGCCGGATCGCGGGCTACGTCCTGCCGATCGCGGCCGTCGCCGACGTCGAGCTGATCGTGCTGGGAGGAGGGATCGGTGTGAACGGAGACCTGTTGCTGGCGCCGATCCGCGAGCTCCTGGCTCGCCAGCTGCCGTTTCCGCCCCGCGTCGAGGTCTCGAGCCTGGGGGACGCGGCGGTGCTCACCGGCGCGCTGGCGGTCGGGCTGCGCTCGGCCCTGGAGAGCGCGTTCGCCAACCGCTGATTGAACTGCAGGCAGCGGCGCATGCGCCGCTGCCCCCGGCGGTGCATGCACCGCCGGGCTAGGACGTGTCCCTCTGGAACTAACCCGACCGGCGGAACAGAAGTAGCGCCCGGGCGTCCCCAGGACCTCCTGAGCGTGAGACACCTGGAAATCGATCAAGGCACAAGCTGGGTCCCCGCGCCGGTAGCCTCAAGGTCCGGTGCGCTGGGTTCAGGTAACCCCGACGGTATGGACGCTCGTTCTTCGCGAGGGGGCGATCATCCGGCAGGTTGCAAAGCTGGGTCCGTACCTGGGGGACCCGGCAGAGAAGTACGTTGTGACCGGCGACGGCTACACCGCGACGGAGCACCCGACGCTCACCGAGGCGATGGCAGCTGCACGGAGCTCGGTCCATTCGGCCGAGCCACCACACTGACTGGTTTCCCTGGGGCCGGGTCCAGGCAGCCATTGGTCGTGAATCGGCTTAGGATCGCCCCGAGGTCCTGCCTCAAATCAGGCGCAAGCGGAGAAGTCCTTGCTCTGTTGGCTATTGGTTCTGGCGGAGGAGAGGTTCTCGGCTACACCGTACCGAGGTTCGGAACGGCTCTTCCTGGCGCGACTCAGGAGTTAGTTCGCGAGAAGCCCGCTCTAGCCGGGGGGTGCATGCACCCCCCGGGACACGGTGCTAAGACCCCGTCTCAGAGCAGCGGCCAGGCCTCCGGCTCGGCGCGGGCCGACGCCGCCGCGTGCTGCACGTACAGCCGGCCGCCGAGCGCAGCGGCGTCCAGCCCGCTGCCGATCGCGCCGACCGTCAGCAGCCGGGTGAGCGTGCCCGGCAGGGCCGAGAGCACGATCGGGTGCAGGAAGACCGGGATCATGAACAGGCCGATCGCCAGCGCGACCAGGCCGGTGCCGATCGCGCCCGCCGGGCGCAGGTGCTCGGGACCGCGCAGCACGACGGCCAAGCCGGCGACCAGGAACACGATCGCGTCGAAGCCGAGGATCCAGGTGCCGGGCGAGGCATAGGCGTCGACAGCGAAGCCGATCGTGGCCAGCGTCGCCGCCGCCGCCCCGACCAGCGAGAACGCCGCAGCCGTGCGCCGATCCGCCACGCGCCGGGTCGTGAGCAGCGCGCCGCCCGCCGCAAGCCACACCGCGAGCACCATCACCCACAACCACGCGGCCGGCCGGGCGAATCGGCGAAGCTCGCCCTCGAGCCGGGCGGGACGGCCGTCGACGAGCAGTGGCACGTGCCACACGCCCGTGCGCAGGCCGGGCGGCAGGCCCTGGGCGCGGGCGTCGTGCCACGTCGCCGTGCGCCGGCCGGCCTGCGTTCGCCACACCGGCGCGGAGCCATTGACCGCGGCCTGCTTGCGGAGCAGCCGGACCGCCACCGCCGTCGGCGAGGCGGCGTTGATCGAAAGCCCCGCGCTGTCGAGGCGGAACACCGGCTCGCCCAGGTAGCCGACGAGGACGACCACATGGCCGGGGCGCACCGTGAGCGTGAGGCCGTGGTCGCTCTGGTAGATGCGGGCGGCGTAAGCGGGCGTCGAGGCGTCCTGGAGGCTCACCCGATAGTCGACGGCGAGCGTGCCGGAGCGCAGGTGCGCGGAGGCGCTGGGCGCGAAGACGGCGAGCGCGGCGAGCGCGGCGAGGAGCGCCGACCCTATCCGCCGAGCGCCGCCCCACGACATCGCGCGGCGGCGGACGATGGTCGAGTATGTGGACGTGAGCACTGCTGGCCCCAGGCGGCGAATCGCTTTACCCGCGACGCTACTCGGTCTGTCGGCGCTAATGGGGCCCGTGGCCGCCGCCCAGCTGCGTTGGTCAGCGTCAAGACCGACCGTCTTCCCGGGGAGCGGCTGAGCGATGGGTCCGCGCGACTCCGGCCGGCTCGACGCCGGCGACGGGCACCGCGTCTACTGGGAGGAGTGGGGCTCGCCGGCCGGCAAGCCGGCGGTCGTCCTGCACGGCGGGCCCGGATCTGGGTGCGACTCGTGGTGGACGACCCGGTTCGACCTGGACGCCTATCGCGTCGTGCTGGTCGACCAGCGCGGGTGCGGGCGGAGCCTCCCGCACGCCGGGCACGACCTCGCCGCGCTGCAGGCCAACACCACGCATCACCTGATCGCCGACCTCGAACGGCTGCGGGAGACGTTGCGCATCGAGCGCTGGCTGGTGCTCGGCGCCTCATGGGGCTCGACGCTCGGGCTCGCCTACGCGCAGGCGCACCCGGAGTCCGTCTCGGAGATCGTGCTGTGGTCGGTGGTCACGACGACTCGCCGCGAGGTCGAGTGGGTGACCCGGCACGTGGGGCGGTACTTCCCAGGCGAGTGGGAGCGCCTGCGCGACGGAGTCCCGCCGCGCGATCGCGAGGGCAACCTGGCGCTCGCCTACAGCCGCCTGCTCACCGGCTCCGACGCCGAGGTCTGCGAGCGGGCGGCGATCGACTGGTGCCGCTGGGAGGACTTCCACATGCGCACGCATCCCGACGACCCGCCCGACGAGCGCTTCGAGGATCCCGTGTTCCGGCTCTGCTTCGCGCGGCTGGTCACGCATTACTGGGCAAACGCCGCCTGGCTCGAGGAGGGCTCGCTGATCGCCGGCGCCGGCGCCCTCGGCGGGATACCTGCCGTGCTCGTCCACGGCAGGCTCGACCTGAGCGCTCCCGTGGATGTCCCCTGGCGGCTGGCGCGGGCCTGGCCGGGCGCGGAGCTGATCGTCGTCGACACCGAGGGCCATCGCGGCGGGCAGGCGATGAAGTCCGCCGTGATCGACGCGCTGCGCCGCTTCGCCGGTCGCGGTTAGCGAGCGGGTGACCGGCCCCTGTCGCGGATCCAAAGTAGTCTTTGCAAAGAAGTCTTTGCAAAGGTATGATGGGACGTATGCCAAGCGAACGACGGACCGTCACCCGCCTCACCGATCCCAGGGCGCTGCGAGCGCTCGCCCATCCACTCCGGCTCAAGCTGGTCGGAGTGCTCCGGCTTCATGGCCCGCTCACCGCGACACGAGCCGCGGAGCTCCTCGGCGAGAGCTCAGCCAGCACCTCGTTTCACCTGCGCCAGCTGGCCAAATACGGTTTGGTCGAGGAGGCCGGCGGCGGTCAGGGCCGAGAGCGCCCATGGCGCGCGACGACGATGTTCACCGGCTGGCCGGAAGTGGCGGACACGCCCGAGCTGGCCGCCGCCAGCGGCCTGCTGAGCGCGGTCATCGCCGAGGGCTACTTCGAGCAGCTGATGCGCTGGCTGGAGCGCCGCGAAAGCGAGCCTGCCGAGTGGCAGGAGGCGGCTCAGTTCGGCGATACGTTCCTGTGGGTCACCGCCGAGGAGCTGCGCGAGCTGGCCCGCGCGGAGCAGGCCCTGCTCGACCGCTTTCTCGAGCGCCAGACGAGCCCGGAGCTTCGACCCCCGGGCGCTCGCCTGGTGAGCTATCTGCACCTCGTCTTCCCGGGGACAGCGATTCCGCTGGGAGCGGGCGACGATGGCGATCGCGGGTGAGCGGCCCGGCGCTCGGCTTCGCCGCCGGGCGAGCGCGAGCGTGCCCGCGCTGCTGCGAGGACCGGACTTTCGCCGTTACTGGACCGCGCAGACGGTCTCCATGTTCGGGGATCAGATCTCCTCGGTCGCCCTGCCGCTCGCGGCGGTCCTCGTGCTCAAGGCCGGCGCCGTCCAGATGGGGTATCTGACCGCGCTGCTGTGGCTGCCCAGCCTGCTGTTCGGGATGCACGCGGGGGCATGGGTGGACCGCCGCGCCCGTCGCCGTGCGGTGATGATCGCCGCCGACCTGGGGCGGTTCACGCTGCTTGCGAGCGTGCCGGTCGCCTACGCCATCGGTGTCGTCACGCTTCTACAGCTGTACGTGGTCGCGTTCTGCTCGGGCCTGCTCGCCGTGTTCTTCGACGTCTCGGACAGCACGCTGTTCGTCGCGCTCGTGCCACCGCAGGAGTACGTCGAAGGCAACTCGCTGCTGCACGGGAGCCGGGCGCTGTCGTTCGTCGGCGGCCCGAGCGTCGCCGGCGTGCTCGTGCAGTGGTTCACAGCGCCGTTCGCGCTAGTGGCGGATGCCGTGTCGTTCCTCGGCTCGGCGCTGCTTCTGCATCGAGTCAGGCCGGTCGAGCCCCCGCCGGCGCCCGCCGAGGAGCGAGCGCTCTGGGCGGGCGTCAGGTTCATCGTGAGGTCCCCGATCGTCAGGCCGGCTCTGTGCGCAGTCGCCACGATCAACTTCTTCGACTTCGCGCTGGTGGCGCTGTTCGTCCTCTACGCGGTCCGCGGGCTGCATGTCCAGCCGGGCGCGCTCGGCCTCGTGCTCGGCGCCGGCGCGGTCGGCGGGCTGCTCGGCGCGATGCTCACCAAGCGGCTCTCGCGCGCGATCGGACTCGGGTGGACGTTCCTGGCCGGCTGCATCGTCTTTCCCGCCCCGCTCCTGCTCGTGCCGATGGCGGGCGGCCCGAGGCCGGTGATCCTCGGGATGCTGTTTCTAGCCGAGTTCGCCTCCGGTCTCGGGGTGATGATCCTCGACATCAGCATCGGGTCGATCTTCGCCGCGGTGATCCCGGACGCGGTTCGCGCTCGGGTCATGGGTGCGTTTCAAGCCGTGAACTACGGCACCCGCCCGGCGGGGGCGCTGGCCGCCGGCGCCCTGGCCAGCGTCGTCGGGGTGCGTGCGACGCTGTGGGCTGCGGCCGCGGGGGCGATGCTCGGGTTTCTCTGGCTGCTCCCATCCCAGGTCCCGCGCTTCGCCTCCCAGCCCGCCGCAGCCGACCAGCACGCGCGAGCCGACTCGCGCGCTCGTCTCACGTCGATGTAAGGCGGGACCATCCGCG
>DATGJM010000126.1:0-19857 GCA_035295205.1 Solirubrobacteraceae bacterium
CACCGACGATTGGCACGTTCCGTGCTCTGACAGCACGAAAGGTGCAAATCGTTCGGGGCGACGTAGAAGGCTTGCACGTTTTTCGCGGGCCTCCGCCGCGCGACCCGCAAGCCGGCGCTACGGCGTGAGCTCGGCGACCAGCCCTCGTCACCCCATCGCGCGCTGACCGTGGTCACCCCCCGCCGCCCCCGCCCGGGCGCGAAAAAAGGCGCAAGCCGACGATCCCACACCGACGATTGTCACGTTCCGTGCTCTGACAGCACGAAAGGTGCAAATCGACGGGGCGACGTCGAGGACTTGCACGTTTTTCGCGCCCTCCGGCGTGCGACCCGCAGCTCGCAGCCCGGCGCTACGGCGTGAGCTCAGCGACCAGCCGCGCCGCCGGCGCCGACTCGGTTATCCGCCCGACGTTCGCGCCTGCGTACAGCGGCCCCGACTCCACGAGGCTCGCGGGGCCGTCGTCGGTCGGCGGCTGAGGCCCGAGGAACGGCACGCCCGGTCGCTGCATCGCCAGCGCCCGTGCCTGAGCCGAGCGCGGCAGTCGTCTCGCGAGCGGGCTGCCGACACGGTTGGCGAGGCGGATCCAGGCCGGCACGAGCCCCTCCTCCCCCAGCCACCGTCGGGTGGCGGCGTTCGGAATGACACGGTGAGGCGCGTCGGGCCAGCCAAAGCCGAACAGCGTGGTGAGGAGCGTCGTGCTCTCCTGCTGGCAGCGGCGCTTGTACTCGGGGTGAGCCCGGCTCTCGTCGCTGACCAGGAAGCGCGTGCCGACGACGGCCGCGACCGCCCCGGCCTCGAGCACCGCTCGGACCCCATCGCGGTCGACGATCCCACCGGCCGCCAGCACCGGGATTCGCACCGCCGCGCAGACCTGCTCGAGCAGGTCGAACAGGGGCGTCACCCCGCGTACGTGGCCGCCGGCCTCGACGCCCTGGACGATGACCGCGTCGGCCCCGGCGGCCTGTGCCGCCTGAGCCTCGGCCATGGAGCCGCACTGGTGGATCCATGTCGTCTCGGCGAGCCTGCGCGGGGGACCCGAGAACGTGACGATCGCGTCGGCCGCGCTCGCCGCCCGAACGTCCCCTGCTCGCAGGAACGGAAGCAACAGGTTGACGGCCACCGGTCCGCCGGTGAGCGCCCGCGCGGCCGCCAGCTCGCGTGCGATCGGCGCCTGGGCCCCCGCGATCGTGCCCAGCCCGCCGGCCTCTGACACGGCCGCGGCCAGCTCGTGGCGGGCGACGCCGCCCATCCCCGCCTGCACGACCGGAGCGTTCAGCACACGGAGATCGAGTCGCGCCGCCATCAGCGGTCCCGAGCGTACTTCGGCCGCCCCGTGATAGGGCCACCCTAGAAGCAATAAGCCCTATCGATTTAGTGCGCTATGCGCCGCCGCGCATCGAAACCACCCTCCGTGGCGCGTCGTTCGGACGAATCCTCTCGCCCCGATCTGGGCCTCGCGCGCTGATACCGCTGCCGAACCGCCTCCGGGGCGGACTGAGCGAGCGCCGAATGGGCCGCGCCCCCGCTGACGGCTTAACCACCGCTCGACCGCATCGCGCAGCAACTCCGGATCCGAGGCATCGGCGGCCACGTCGAGCGGCCACGTCGAGCGGCCACGTCGAGCGCCCACGTCGAGCGCACTCGGGTAAGCGAGTCCTGCTGCGCGGCGACCCCCGGCCCCGCACGGTCGGCTCCGCCGAGCTTGCGGGCGCCAGAACAAGGCCGATACCAGCCGGCGCCGAATATACGCTGCGATTGGACTAGCCCGTTACTGGGTACTCGCCCAGCAACGCGCTCCCATGACCGGAAGGAGCTCATGACCAACGCGCACGCTGTCCACTGTGCGGAGCACTCCCACCACGTCGGAGTGTGCCCTGCCTGCCAGCGGGCTCGGCTCGCCGCGGAGAAGGAACAGCTCGACGAGGTCCAGGCCCTGCGTGACGTGGACTTCAGCGCGGTGCAGCCGCAGTCGCAGCCCGCGCGCCAAACTGTGTAGATGCTGTCGGCCCGTCGTGCCCTCGCGATCGCGGGGGTCCTGATCGCGCTCTCGGGCTGCTCGGCCCTGGAGGCGTTCACCGCCGTCGGGGCCACGGCGCCCAAGCCGACGGCGGTCCCTAAGCCCCGCATCGTGTGGGATCCGATCCACTTCGGGGCCACGCGCAAGGCGGAGATGGTCGCCTACTCCCGCCGTCACTACGGGAGCTTCATGAAGCCCACGTGGCGGCTCGTGAACCCGCACGTGATCGTCATCCACTTCACGGCCGCCGCCCCGTTCCAGGCGGTCTGGAACACGTTCGAAGCCGACGTGCCGGACGTCGAGCTCCACGAGCTACCGGGCACCTGCGCGCACTTCGTGATCGACACGAACGGCAGGATCTATCAGCTGGTCTCGCTCGGGATCATGTGCCGTCACACCGTGGGCCTGAACTGGACGTCGATCGGGATCGAGCACGTCGGCTTCTCCGACGGCCAGATTCTGTCCGATCGCGCGCAGCTGACCGCCAGCCTGCACCTCGTGCGCTGGCTGCGCTGCCGCTTCCACATCTCGATCTCGAACGTGATCGGACATAACGAGAGCCTCTCCAGCCCGTACCACCACGAGGACGTCCCCTGGCTGCGCACCCAGACCCACGCGGACTGGGACCACGCCGACATGCAGATCTACCGGCGCAAGCTGCGGGCGCTGGGCGGCTGCCCGGCCGCGTAGAGACGGCAGGCGCTCCAGCCGGTGCCCGGCGCGCGTATCGTCTGAGGACGGTGAGGCGCACTCCGCTCGTGCTGGCCGTCCTGGCTCTGGCCGCCTGCGGCTCGACCCGGCCGGCCGGACACGCTCAGGCCGTGCAGATCCAGGCGGCGCAGCCCGTCCGCTGGAGCGCCCTGCGGACCGTCAAGGGCGTCGTCGACCTGAGCGGGCCGCGCTCAGACGGGAGCGTTGTCGTGGCTGCAGCCGGGCGCCTCTGGCTCCGGGCCGCCGCGACCGGCAGCTTGAAGCCGTTCGCGCCCGGCTACGGCTCACCGGCCGGGCTCGAGGCGTACATCGCGCTCGCGGGAGGCCGCTCCTGCTTCCACCACGGCGCGACCTACGCCCTGCGCCTCGCCCACGGCGACGGCGTGACCGTGGTCAGCGCCAGCGGCCACACGGTCTCGAAGTTCGCCGGCCTTCCCTCGGCGGGGCTCGAGAACGGGATCGCGTTCGACCAGACCGGCGGCTTCGGCCATCGGTTGCTCGTGACCGCCACCAGGCGTGGCCACACCACCGTGTTCGCGCTCGACTGCCACGGCCACGTTCAGGTGCTGACCCGCACCGGACCGCGCGTCGAAGGTGGAATCGCCGTGGCGCCGGCGGCATTCGGCCGGTTCGGCGGCGATCTGATCGCCCCGGACGAGATCTCGGGCCGGATCTACGCGATCGCACCGAACGGCACCGCGACCCCGATCGTCCAATCCGGCATTCCCCACGGACAGGACATCGGGGTCGAGAGCGAGGGCTTCGTCCCGAGGAGCTACGGCCTTGCGCTCGTGGCCGACCGGCTCACGCCGGGCAATCCCCACCCCGGCGACAACCTGATCCTCGCCCTGACGCGCGCCACGCTGGCCGCGGCCGGCGTGCGTGCCGGCGAGTTGCTGGCGGTCGCTGAGGGCGGCGCGCAGACCGTCGCCGTGAGCTGCGCGCGCACCTGCAGCGCCCGCACCGTCGCGCTCGGTCCTCCACGGGCGCACGTCGAGGGCCACGTGACGTTCACGGGATGAAGTGGCCCATCCGGAGGCTGTGCGCGAGCTCCCACAGCTCGGCCGGGAGGCCGGTCTCGAGAGCGGGCCCGAGGCTCTGACGCAGCGCGCGCACCACCTCCGCGCTCGTCACACCGGTCAACCCCCCGAACGTCGCCGGGTCCCACTCGACTCCCAGCTGCCCCTGCACCGCATCCAGCGCCCCGCGCGCCGATGCGGGCGCCTCGACCACGATCACCGCCTCGACCCAGGCGCCGAGGCGGATCACGCGCTGAGCCAGTCCTGCAACCTTGCTCGAGCCGACGAGGACGCTCCACGAGCCCGGACACCACTCCCCCTCGAGTTCACCGAGTCGCGCGTCCACCTGCAGGGACCGCAGAGCTTGCACGATCACTCCAGACAACCACTCGTAACGCGGACGGTTCGTCTCCGGACCGTGAGGTCCCGGGGCCGCCGCGCCGACGCAGACAGTCCACGGGCCGATCGCGGCCACCCGGCCCCCGGCGAGCCGCCGCACGGGCGTCAGTCCCGCATCGCGCGCGCTCGCGACAGCCCGGTCGGCGCCCGGCGAGAGCAGATCGAGCCGCCCGAACGACACAGCCGGCGGCGGCGTCCACAACCGAAACGCCGCCCGCCCGGACCGCAGCAGGGCGTGCGAGACGGCGACGTCCAACACCGCGTCGTCGGGGCTTTCGAGGTAGAGCGCCGTCAACCGGTCAGCGCCCGCCACACCCGCTCGGGCGTCATCGGCAGCTCGCGCAGTCGCTTGCCCGTGGCTGCCGCGACCGCATTGGCCACGGCCGGCGCGACCGCGATCACCGGCGGCTCGCCGACGCCCTTGGCGCCGAACGGGCCCTCCGGCGCCGGGACCTCGACGATCTCGGTGTCGATGAATGTGAGCCCGGCCGCAACCGGCATGCCGTAGTCCACGAGCGTGCCCGTGATGAGCTGGCCGCGCTCGTCGTGCACGAGCTCCTCGTGCAGCGCCCAGCCGAGCCCCTGAACGGTCCCGCCGTGCATCTGGCCTTCGACCAGAGCCGGGTTCAGCGCGTGGCCGACATCCTGCGCGATGACGTGGCCCAGCACCTGGACGGCGCCCGTGTCGGCATCGACCCGGACGTGCGAGATGTGCCCGGCGGACTGCGGCGCCCGGGGGCCCGAGCCGACGCGGCCGTGACCCTCCACAGGGGCATACGGCCCACCGAAGCTGAGCGTCTTGCGGGCCAGGCGCTCGATCGGCTGGGCGCGAGCCGGATCACCGACGGGCTGGACCGATCCGTCGACGATCTCGAGGTCCTCGACCGAGATCTCGAGCTCGTTCGCCGCCACTTCGAGCAGGTGCCGCCTCGCCTCGCGCGCCGCCGCCTCGACGGCGCGGCCGACGGTGTAGGTCACCTTGCTACCGCCGCTCGAGCCAGCGTAGGGAGCGCTCGCGGTGTCGGCCTGGACAACGCGCACGCGGCCGGGCTCGACCCCGAACGCCTCCGCCGCGATGGTCGCGAAAGCGGTCTCGACCCCGGTCATGTCCGCGGCGGCGGTGACGACGGTCACCCCGCCGTCGGCGTCGAGGCGGCAGGC
Source organism: Solirubrobacteraceae bacterium (assembly GCA_035295205.1). Taxonomy (GTDB): domain Bacteria; phylum Actinomycetota; class Thermoleophilia; order Solirubrobacterales; family Solirubrobacteraceae; genus Palsa-465. The sequence continues at coordinate 5,308 of DATGJM010000126.1, forward strand.
CGCGGCGGCGGGCTCGTAGCCACCCGGCCACCAACCGATCGCGACGCCGACGCCCTCCCCCTGCGGCAGCGAGCCGCGGCGCTGCCACAGCTCGTGGGCGCGTAGACGCTCGAGGCAGTCGCGCGCCCCGAACACGGGGAACGGCTGACCGGCGACGGACATATCGCCCTCACCGGCGACGTTACGCAGGCGGAGCTCGATCGGATCGATCTCCAATCGCTCGGCCAGTTCGTCGAGGAGCGACTCGATCGCGAACGCGGCCGGCGGGGCAGTCGGGGCGCGGTAGGCGCCAAAGCTCACGCGGTTCGTCTGGACGCCGTGGCAGACGAGGTCGTGGGCAGGCCACAGATACGGCCCTGCCGACAGCATCGCCGCGATCGACTCGACGCCGAATTCCTCAGTGCTCCCGCGGTCGTACAGCGTGCGTGAGCGCAGCGCCGTGAGCTTCCCCTCGCGGGTTGCACCGAGCTCGAGGTCGATCAGCTCCGCCCCGGCCGGGTTAGTCGCCGCGAGGTCCTCGCTGCGCGTCAGCGCCAGGCGCACTGGCCGGCGCACGGCCAGTGCGATCGCGGCCACGAGCGGCTCGATCAAGCCGAACTTGCCGCCGAAAGCCCCGCCGAGCGGCGCGCCCTGCACGCGCACGCGGTGGGCGGGCAGGTCGAACACCTCACACAGCGTGTCACGGGCGGAGAATGTGCCCTGCGTCGACGCGTTCACGACGAGCGTGCCATCGGGGTCGAGCCAGGCGGTGGCGGTCTGCGTCTCGAGGTAGCCCTGATGGATCCACGGCGTGCGGAAGCGCCCGCGCAAAACGACATCGCTGGCCGCCAGCGCGGCGTCGACGTCGCCTGAGTGCAAGCGGGCGCTCCCCAGGACGTTCTCGGACAGCTCCTCGTCGGTGGCCGCCTCGGCCGAGACGGCGGCATGGGCGTCGGCCACGTCAGACCCGGCGCCCGTCTCCCGGTGGACCCGGGCGAGCGGCGCCCCGGGCCGCGCGGCCGCCTCGAGGTCGACCACCGCCTCCAGCGGCTCCAGCTCCACTGCCACGAGCTCGATCGCGTCGGCGGCCACGTGCTCGCTCTCGGCCACGACGACCGCCACGGGCTCGCCCGCGTAGACGACCTCGTCGCGCGCGAGCGGCGAGAAGGCACGACCCCGCCCGCTGGCCGCGACCGGCAGGTCGGCCGCGCTCAGCACCGCCACGACTCCCGGCAGCTCGAGCGCCGCCGACGCGTCGATGCCGCGCAGCTGGGCATGGGCCTCGTAGGCAAGTACCAGGCGGGCGTGGAGCAGCCCGACGACCGGGATGTCGGCCGCGAACCGAGTCGCTCCGCGAACCTTGGCCGCCGAATCCCGCCGCGGCTCCCGAACTCCGATGGCGCTCATCGCCCCCAACGGTACTGTCCCGCGCTGTGATCCCACGCGCGGCGCGTCTGGAGGGCCTCGGCACCACGATCTTCACCGAGATGACCGCGCTCGCTCAGCGCACCGGAGCGATCAACCTCGGCCAGGGATTTCCGGACACCGACGGCCCAGCCGAGGTGATCGAGGCCGCGGTCAGCGCGCTGCGCGGAGGCGAGAACCAGTACGCGCCCCTCCCCGGGGTGCCCGCCCTGCGGGAGGCCGTGCTCGAGCACCAGCGCGAGTACTACGGCCTCGAGCCCGAGGACGTGCTCATCACATTCGGAGCCACCGAGGCGATCGCGTCCGCGCTGCTCGCGCTCTGCGACCCCGGCGACGAAGTTGTCGTACTCGAGCCCTACTACGACTCCTACGCCGCCTGCATCGGGTTTGCCGGGGCGATCCGAAAGCCGATCACCCTGCGTCCACCCGATTTCGCCCTCGACCCTGGCGAGCTGCGCCGCGCGATCGGCCCCCGCGCGAAGGTGCTGCTCCTGAACACCCCGCACAACCCCACCGGACGCGTGTTCAGCGCCGAGGAGCTCCAGGCAGTGGCAGACGCGTGCGAGGAGCACGACCTCATCTGCGTGAGCGACGAGGTCTACGAGCATCTGGTGTTCGACGGGGAGCACGTGCCGATCGCGGCCCTGCCCGGAATGGCCGAGCGCACGCTGACGATCTCGAGCGTCGGCAAGACCTTCTCGTTCACCGGCTGGAAGATCGGCTGGTGCTCGGGGCCGGCCGAGCTCGTGGGCGCGGCGCGCACGGTGAAGCAGTACCTCACCTTCGCCGGCGGCACACCCCTACAGCATGCGGCCGCCGCCGCACTGCGGCTTCCGCGCGCCTTCGTGGACGAGCTCGCCACAAGCCTGCACGCCCGCCGCGATCGCCTGTGTGACGGCTTGGCGGCGGCTGGATTGAAGCCGTTCGTCCCCGCTGGGACCTACTTCGTCAACGCCGACGTCGGCCGTGACGCGGTGGAGTTCTGCCGGGAGCTCCCCGAGCGGTGCGGCGTCGTGGCCGTGCCAACGAGCGTCTTCTACGACGACAAGGACGCCGCCTCCACCCTCGTCCGTTTCGCGTTCTGCAAGCGCGAGGGTGTGATCGACGAGGCCTCGCGGCGGTTGGCGACTCTCGGCTGACACGATGCCTCATAGCCGGCGGGTCCGTGCCGATAACCCAGGGGCATGGAGCGCGAACCGCCAGTCCGGCTCGGCCTGATCGGCCTCGGCTATTGGGGACCCAACCTGCTGCGCGCCGCCGCGGACCTCGAAGACGTCGAGCTCGCGGCGATCTGCGACCTCGACCCCGAGCGGCTCGCCATGCAGCGCCGGCGCAACCCGTACCTGAAGCTGACCACCGACGTCGACGATCTGCTCCAGGAGGACTCGCTCGACGGAGTGCTGATCGCGAGCCCGGCTGAGACCCACCACGAGCTGGCGCTGCGCTGCCTGAAGGGCGGCAAGCACGTGTTCGTCGAGAAGCCGATGGCCCAGACCACTGAACAGTGCCTCGACCTGATCGGCTGCGCGGCCGAGCGAGAGCTGATCCTGATGCCAGGGCACACGTTCCTGTACTCGCCACCCGTGGTCGCGATCAAGGAGATCCTGGACCGCCAGGACCTCGGGCCGATCTATTTCGTGACCTCGACGCGGGTGAACCTCGGGATCCACCGCGCCAACTCCAACGTCGTCCAGGACCTGGCTCCCCACGACTTCTCGATCCTCCAGTACTGGATGGGGACGCCGCTGTTCGTGCGCGCGATCGGACGCGATTCGATCGTGCGCAGCGAGTGGGACGTCGTGTTCGTCGACCTGGGCTATCCCACCGGCACGCTTGTGCGCGTCGAGCTGTCCTGGCTCGCGCCGTCGAAGATCCGCCGTACCGTGATCGCGGGGCGCAACGCGATGCTGGTCTACGAGGACACGAGTCCCGAGCCGATCCGGATCCACGACTGCAGCGCCGAAGTCGTCGACGGCGCGACGATCGGCGCCCACCGTGTGTCCTACCGGACCGGCGACATCCTCTCTCCGCGACTGTCGGCCGAGGAGCCGCTGCGGGCCGAGCTCGCCGACTTCGCGGCCTCGATCCGCACCGGCGAGCCGCCCCGGTCGGACATGCGCCTGGGGATGGAGGTCGTTCGCATGGTCGAGGCGGCGGAGCTCTCGCTTCACCGCAGCGGCTCGGCGGTTCCCCTGAATCTCCCGCCCGGCGAGCAGCGCATGACCCCCGACCGGCGGCGCAGCAACCACGGGATGCCATGGTTCGACGGGCCGACCACCCTCGCCCAGCCCGCCGCACGGCGTGAGCCTGGCATGGACGAGAGCCCCGCCGCGCAGCGCAGCGGCGAAGAGGACCCCCAGCCGGCCTGAATATCAGTTGTTTCCCCGATGCGGGGCATGCGGGCCGCGGCGAGGATCGGCGGCATGATCAAGCTGATTTCACAACTTCGCCCGTCGCCGGCGATGGCGGTCGCGCTCGTCGCGCTGTTCGTCGCCCTCGGCGGCACCGCGCTCGCGGTCATACCGGCTCCCAATGGAGCGATACCCGCGTGCTACAGCACTGCCAGTGGTTCGCTCAGAGTCACCACCGCCGGCTCCTGCGGCTCGGACTCCAAATCGATCACGCTGGCCTCACAGCGCGAGGTCGCGAGACTGAAGGCGCGCGTGTACGGATGCGTTCCGGGCAGGGTGAACGGCTACGTCGCGATCCGCGGCACGGACCCGAAGTTCCCGACGACGTATACGACGGCCTCGCCTGACGTCTCCCACTCCTACAACTGCTCGGGTCAGGCGGTCCAAGCCCTCCGCGTCGGCAAGGGGCTCTACGTGGTCAACTTCCCGGGAAACCCGGGAACGATCGCCTTCGGGAGCGCGCAGGAGTGCGTCGAGGTGAGCACGGTCCTGTGCCTGTACACCGATGGCGTGACCGTGTCGGTCACCAAGGTCACGAGCGGCACGTACGCGGGTGCGTTCCAGGTGCTCGTCCAGGACTCCGTCTCAGGCGCGAAGACGAATGCCGACATCGACGTGCTGGTCCCGTGACCCGCGGTTAGTGTCCCCGGGGAGTGCTCAAGCACCCCGGCTACACCCGCGATCGCCTCCGCCAGACCGTCGCTCGGCTGCACGAGCTCGTGTATCCCGAGCGGCGGCCGCCAAGCCGGCTGCTGGTGAGCCCACGGGTGGATCGGATCCCGTGGGCGCAGGCGCAGGAGCTCGAATACCACGAAGCGCAGCTGGGCCTGGAGCTGGGCCCGCTGTGGGCGACGTACTGGTTCCAGGTCGACTTCGAGGTGCCGGATGCTTGGGCCGGCCAGCGTGTCGACCTGCTCTGGGAGTCGCACAGCGAGGCCACGCTATGGCTCGACGGGCGAAGCTCGCAGGGCCTGAACAGCCGGCCGGGAATGGTCGGCTCGCCGGGCGACATCCGGGACTCCGGGGTGCGCACGGACGCGATCCTGACCGGGGAAGCGAGTGCCGGAGCGCGGCTCACAGCGCAGGTCGAAGTCGCCTGTAACGGCGAATTCGGCGCCTTGCCGGCTCCGTACCGAAGCGCCCAGGCGGCCCGTCTGGATCTCTGCGAGGCCGCCCGCTTCGATCCCGAGGCGTGGCGGCTGTTGTGGGATTTCGCCGTGCTTCAGGAGCTCGAGGCCGACCGGGGGCACGGGTTGGACGAGAGCTGGGGCGGCGAGCTACTGGCCGAGCTGAACCGGTTCTGCAACGTGTGGCGGGCCGAGGAGCGAAGCACTTGGGCACAAGCCCATGCGGTGCTCGAGCCGTTACTCGCGCGGGCGAACGCGAGCCGAACCCACGAGGTGCATGCGATCGGCCACGCCCACCTGGACACCGCCTGGCTGTGGCCTGTCGCCGAGACCAAGCGCAAGGCCGTGCGCTCCTGGAGCTCGCAGCTGTCCTACCTCGAGCGCTACCCGGAGTACCGCTTCGCAGCCTCCCAGGCCCAGCAGTACGCCTGGATCGCAGACGAGCAGCCCGAGCTCTACGCCCGCATCCTCGAGCAGGCGGGCAGCGGTCGGTGGCTCCCGGTCGGCGGCACCTGGGTCGAGCCCGACTGCAACCTGCCCTCCGGCGAGTCGCTCGTTCGCCAGTTCCTGCTCGGCCAGCGCTTCTTCGAGCGCGAGTTCGGCCGGCGCTGCAGCGAGTTCTGGAACCCGGACGTGTTCGGCTATAACGCCCAGCTTCCCCAGATCATGCGCGGCGCCGGGATCACCCGCTTCCTCACCCAGAAGCTGTCGTGGAACCGCTTCAACCAGCCTCCTCACCACACCTTCACCTGGCAGGGACTGGACGGCTCGGAGGTGCTCGCGCACTTCCCGCCCGCCGACACCTACAACGGCGCCGGCACGATCTCGGAGCTGCGCGCCGGCGCCCGCGACTACAAGGACCACGACCGCTCGCGCCAGAGCCTGTACCTGTTCGGCCACGGTGACGGCGGCGGAGGCCCGACCCCGGAGATGATCGAACGCCTGCAGCGGGCCGGCGATCTCCAGGGCGTGCCCCGCACCCGCTTCAGCACCAGCGAGGAGTTCTTCGACGCCCTCGAGCGCGACAGCGCCGACCGGATGACGGTCGTCGGCGAGCTCTACTTCGAATACCACCGCGGCACCTACACCAGCCAGGCGGCGGCCAAGCGCGGCAACCGTCTCGGGGAAACGCTCCTGCACGACGCCGAGTTCCTGTCCGCCGTAGCCGCGCGGCTCGGCGCGATCGACTATCCGGCTCGCGAACTCGAGCGTCTGTGGCAGCTGCTGCTGCTGGGCCAGTTTCACGACATCCTCCCCGGCTCGTCGATCGGCGAGGTGTACGCCGATGCAGCCCGCGATCACGCCGAGATCGCGGACAGCGCACGGTCGCTGCGCGACTCCGCCCTGGTCGCGCTCGCCGATGCCCGGCCCGCCAGCCACACCTCGCCGGTCAATTGCACCGGCTTCCCGCGGCACGAGGTCGCGGCCCATCCGGACGGGCAACTCGTGTGGATCGCCGCGCCGCCCTACGGCATCGGGCAGCCGACCGCCCCCCTTGGCGAGGTTCGGATCGAGGCGCGCGGCGAGCTGCTCGTCATGCACAACGGCCTGCTGAGCGCCGAGCTCGGCCGCGACGGATCGATCCGCCGGCTCGTGCATCTGGGGAGTGGCCGGGAGGCGCTCGCCGCCCCCGGGAACATCCTGCGCCTCTACGACGACCATCCGACTGCGTGGGACGCCTGGGACGTCGACCCGTTCCACCTCGAGACCGGCGAGGACTGTCCACCCGCGACGAGCTGCTCCGTGCCTCCACCGGACGCGCTGCGCGCCGAGGTGGTCTTCGAGCGCCAGATCGGCGCGCGCAGCCACGCCCGCCAGACGGTCCGCCTGGATGCCGGCGCCCAGCGGCTCGAGATCCACACAGCCATCGACTGGCACGAGTCGCACAGCTTTCTGAAGGCGTGCTTCCCGCTGGCCGTCCACGCCCAGAACGCGACCTACCAGATGCAGTTCGGCGTGACCGAGCGCCCGACCCACTTCTCGACCAGCCACGACCTCGCGCGCTTCGAGGTGCCCGGGCACCGGTTCGCCGATCTCTCCGAGCACGGCTTCGGCGTCGCTCTGCTGAGCGACTCGACCTACGGCTACAGCTGCCTGGGGAGCGAGCTGCGCCTGAGCCTGCTGCGGGCGCCCAAGTGGCCCGACCCGGAGGCCGACATGGGCCACCACGAGTTCACCTACGCGCTGATGCCGCACGCCCACGGCTGGCGCGAGGCGGGAGTGGTGGCCGAGGCCGCGCGGATGATCTCACCGCTTCGCTGGGCCGCGGCGGCCGGTCCCATGAGCTTCGCGGCCGTCGAGGACGACCCCAATCTCGTGCTCGACACGATCAAGCGCGCCGAGGACTCGGACGCCCTGCTCCTCAGGCTCTACGAGTGCAACGGCGCCCGTGGCCGGGCGCGGATCCGACTGGGGTTCCCGTTCGAGCGCGCCCGGCGATGCAACCTGCTCGAGGACCCGGAGTCAGCCCTGCTGCCCTCGACCGACGGGGCGATCGAGATCGCCTACCGGCCGTGGGAGATCATCAGCGTGCTGATCGACTAGTGCGGCTCCTGGAAACGTTGACCCACTAGCAGCCGTCGCCGCCGGCGGGATCCGGCTCATCGCCGTGCTTTCCCGCGACCGCGCGCAGGTAGACGCGCTCGGCCGCTTTGCCCAGGGGGGAGCTGTAGGAGGTGAACGACGTGCAGCCGCCCTGGTGCAGGCCGCCGATCAGGCCCACCACCGTCCACCCGTGCGAGCCGCGCACCAGGTAGGGCGAGCCGCTGGTGCCGCCGACGTAGGGGTTGCAGTCGAAGGCTGGGTACAGGCCCTTGAAGTAGAGCCGGGCCGTGCAGGTGATCGGGCCGTTGTTCGTCCCCGCCGGGTAGCCGGGGATCGTCACCTGCTCACCCTGATGGGCGAGCGAACCAAGCCGGTTGGCACCGGTGACCTGCTCGATCTGCACGAGCCGGCCACCGATCGAGCGCGGGGCGACAGTGAGGAAGGCGAAGTCGCGGGTGGGATCCTGCTTGCTGAGCCAGCCTCCGTCGACGTAGACGCCGGTGACCTTCCAGCGCCCGTACGGAGAGGTCCCCTCGTAGAACCCCGGTGCGAACGCGTAGCCCCCACCCGTGCCCGTGACGCAGTGCGCGGCCGTCAGCAGGACGTTGCCGCTCCGGCTGTGCACGACGCTCGCCGTGCAGGAGTGATACGACCCGTTCGCGCTCGCAAACAGCGCGCCAACGGTCGGCATGCCGCCGAATCCGCGCGCCACGGGCACCGCGGCCGTGGCCGGCGACGGGCCTGTTGTCCCGATCGCCGCGGCGGCGATCACCACACCCAGGACCAGCAGCCCAGTTACATACTTCAACGCGCGCATCACACGTGTCTCTGCTTCACGCCCCAAAAGGTTGTCTCAGCGCCCCGACGGCTACATCCGAGCCTATCCGCGCCGCCCATCCGTCGTGGACCGCAGTCGGAATCATGACCGACCGGCCGCGGACGGCGATCTCCCTGCTTCTCATCGGGTTCTCATCGGAGTTGCCTAGGTTCTGAGCGCTATGTCCGCGCCTTCACCGAGTCGTGACGGTGCGCCCCGGGGAGCGGCCGCCGGCCGCCGAAGGCTCGGCCGTCCGCGGGGCGCGCTGGCCCGGATCCCGATCCGTTTCCGGCTGACCCTCGTCTTCGCCACCGCGATGCTGATCGTGCTCGGGGTCGCGGGGATCCTGGTCTACGACCGAGTGCGCTCTCAGCTGGACTCCAAGATCGACCTCGACGTGAGCGCGCAGGCCACGCAGCTGCTGGCGCTGATCGAGCGCTCGCCGACGGGGCTGGCGCAGGCCGTCTCGACGCCGCTCGTACGCGGCCACGAGACCTTCGTCCAGGTCCTCGACTCGCACGGCCGGGTCCTGGCCGCGACCCCGGGACTGAAGAAGGTCGCGCTCCTGGACCACGACCGGCTGCGGGTGGCCCTGACCAGGACCGTGCGCTTCACTCGCGGTAAGAAGGCCCCCCTTCCCGAGGGCTCGCGTCTGGTTAGCACCCCGATCCGGCTCCCCGGCGCCCAGAACGCGGTCCTGATCGTGGGCACCTCGCTCGATCAGCGCTCGAGCTCGCTCTCGAGCCTGGCGCTGATCCTGGGAATCGTAGGCCCCCTGGCACTCGTCGTGGCCTCGTTTGCGGGCTACCGCCTGACCGCCGCCACGCTGAGGCCGGTCGAGCTGATGCGGCGCCAGGCGGCCGCCGTCACCTCGCTGACGCCGGGAGTGCGGCTGCCCCTGCCCGCGGCCCACGATGAGATCTACGAGCTCGGCCGGACCCTCAACGAGATGCTCGGGCGTCTCGAGGAGTCCTTCGCCCACGAGCAGACGTTCATCGCCAACGCCAGCCACGAGCTGCGCACCCCGCTCGCGAACCTCAAGGCAGAGCTGGACCTGGCGGTCCGGCGGCCTCGGCCGGCCGACGAGCTCGTGGCCGCGCTGCACTCGGTGCAGGTCGAGGTCGACCGGCTCTCGGCCCTGGCCGACGACCTGCTCACGCTGGCACGAGCGGAGGACGGATCGGTGCCGATCGAGCCTGTCGAGTGCGACGTGGCCGAGGTGCTGGGGGCGGTGCGCGCTCGGATCGACGCGTCGGGGAGCCGGGTGACGATCTCGGTACCGGACGGGCTGCGCATGTTCGCCGACCCGCGGCGGATCGAGCAGGCCGTGGGCAACCTGCTCGACAACGCGCTGCGCTACAGCGACTCAGACGTGTCGCTGGTGGCCAAGCCGAGCCCAAGTGGCGGGGTGGAGATCCATGTCGAGGACGCCGGCCCCGGCTTCCCGGCGAGCTTCCTCCCGGAGGCGTTCGAGCGGTTCACGCGCGCGGATCCCGGTCGCGCCGGTCGTGGAGCTGGACTAGGCCTGTCGATCGTCAAGACCCTCGCCCGCGGCCACGGCGGCGATGCCTACGCGGTCAATCGCGAGTCGGGCGGGGCCGATGTGTGGATCTTCGTCCCGGACCCTCGCGAACGCTCGGAGGCCTCGTCCTCGACCAGGCGGTAGCCGACGCCGCGCACAGTCTCGATGCTCGAGCGGCCGAACGGGCGGTCGATCTTGTCACGCAGGTAGCCGATGTAGACATCGACCACGTTCGACTGGAGCTCGCGCTCGCCTTCCCAGGCGTGGTCGAGCAGCTGCTGACGGGTGAGCGCGGCGCCGGGATGGCGCATGAGCGTCGCCAGAAGCAGGAACTCGCGAGCTGAGAGATCCAGCTCGTGCGCGCCCCGCCAGGCGCGGTGCGCCACCAGGTCGAGCCGCAGGTCTCCCGTCTGGAGCACCGGGAGATGCTGGATCGGTCCACGCCGCGCCAGTGCGTGGAGCCGGGCCACGAGCTCTGCGAAGGCGAACGGCTTGGCCAGGTAATCGTCGGCGCCGACGTTCAGGCCCGCGACGCGGTCGCGCACCTCGCCGCGGGCGGTGAGCATCAGGATCGGCGCCTGTACCCCCTCGGCCCGGAGGCGGCGGCAGGTCTCCATGCCATCGATCCCGGGCAGCATCACGTCGAGCACGATCACGTCGTACTCGGTGGACACGGCCATCCAGAGGGCGTCTTCGCCGCGGATCGCCACATCGGCCAGCAGCCCGTCCTCCCGCAAGCCCCGCCGGATCAGGCTGGCCAATTTCACTTCGTCCTCGACGACGAGGATCCGCATGAGCCTGTCATAGCAGGTGCGTCTCTGAGGCTTCTCACCCTGTTCTCATCAACCGGGCCGCTTCTCATGGGCGTCTCATCGACCGGACCTACTGTGCCCCGTGTTGCCTCAGAGAGCGGCTGACCGTCACACGCGAAAAGGGGGAATCGATATGGCTTCGAAGATCCGGATTCTCGTGGGCATTGCCGCCATCGTGGTGGCCGCGGCCACGGTCTCGAGACCGTTGATCGAACTGCTGCTGGCCTGCCTGGTGGTGGGCGTGGGACTCGTCGGGCGCGAGCTGCTATCGCCACACCGAGAGCTGCCCCCGGCCTCGGCCGAAACGCTGCGCGCGGTGCACGCAGTCGTCGAGCGCTGGGGCGAGGACTCGCTCGCGCCGTTCATCACTCGCCCCGACAAGGCGTTCAGGTTCACCGCCGGCGGCGTCGCCGCCTATCGGGTGATCGGAGATACCGCGGTTGTCTCGGGGGATCCGGTCGGTCCCGACGCCGCGGTGCCCGAGATCCTGGCCGACCTGCGCGAAGCCGCGCGGGCAGGCGGAATGAAGCTGGTGGTCTACGGCAGCTCCCCGCGCCACATCGCCGCGTACCGCAAGCTCGGCCTGCGGGCGCTCTGCACAGGCGAGGAGGCGGTCGTCGACCCGCGCCGCTTCAGCCTCGAAGGCCGGGCTGTGCGCAAGCTCCGGCAGTCGGTTGCGCGCGTACAGCGGCGAGGCTGGGATGTCACTGCGCTCACCGGGGATGCGATCGATCCGGCACTGGCAGCCGAGATCGCGGCTGTCGAGGCTGCCTGGCGCGCCGAGCACGGGCGCGTACTCGGTTTCGCGATGGCGATGGGCAACTTCGACCCGGGCCTGCGGCCGGCGGACCTCTATCTCCTCGGGCGCACCCCGGAAGGCGAGCTCCGAGCCGTGATGCGCTTCCTCTCGCACTGCGGGAAGCTCTCGCTGGACACGATGCGTCGCGTCGGGGAGACCCCGAACGGGCTCAACGAGGCACTCGTGTGCAGGGCGCTCGAGGTCGCCCGCGAACGCGGGGTCGAAGAGGTCAGCCTGAACTACGCGGGCCTCGGCCATCTGGTCCGCCGAGGCTGCCGCGACGGTCGTGTGGCCCGGGCACTCAACGGGCTGCTGATGCGGATCCTCGGCCATCGCTTTCAGATGGAGCGTCTAGTTCGCTTCTGCGAGAAGTTCTCGCCCGAGTGGCGGCCCCGCTATCTCGTCTACGAGTCCCGCTTGGCCCTTCCGCGGTCCATCTTGCGAGTGCTCCAGGCCGAGGGGTACCTGCCGCATCCGATGCTCAGCTTCCCGCCCGCGGCGCGAGGCGCGCTCCGCGCCCGTGTCGATGGCCTGCTGAGCGCCTTCAGGCCCCTGCAGTGGAGGGCCGGACGATGAGATCGCTCGTGGCCAGGCTGTGCGTGGTGCTGGCCGCGGCCGCGGTCTGGACCGCGGGCGCCGTGGGCGCCTACAGCTACGGCCGGGACTACAACCTGCACCGCGGCTTCGCGACGCTGGTCCAGCTGCCCCGCGCCGGCACCGGCCGCCTGCTCGATGTCCGCTTCTACTCACCCGCCTTGCGGCGGATGGCGGGCTACACGGTCTATCTGCCACCGGGCTACAGCCCTGCTCGCCGCTACCCGGTCTACTACCTGCTGCACGGGATGCCGGGCCAGCCGCACGTGTTCGTGACCATCGCCAACATGGATGTGAGGCTGGACAACCAGCTCTCCCTGGGCACGCTCCAGCCGATGATCCTGGTCTACCCCGACGGCCGGATCGGCGGCCGCATCCTGTCGGACTCGGAGTGGGCCAACACGCCGGCCGGAGGCTACGAGAGCTACGTGCTCGATGTCGTTCGCAACGTCGATCAGCGCTTCTCGACGCTGCCGTACCGCCAGGATCGCGTGATCGGCGGATTCTCGGCCGGCGCCTATGGGGCGATCAACATCGCACTGCATCACCTGGCGATCTTCGGCTCCGTCCAGGTGTGGTCCGGATACTTCACCCAGAGCCCGACCGGCGTCTTCGCGCACAGCAGCCGGGCGGTGCTGAGGTACAACAGCCCGCTCGACTACGTCCGCACGGTCGGGCCGGAGCTTGCTGCCCGCGGGCTGCGCGTGTTCATGTTCGTCGGCCGGGACGACAGCTCGAGCGTGCAGCTGCTGCCGATGGTCGACGCGCTGCGGACCTGGGGTGCCACGGTCCAGTACGCGATCTATCCCGGCGGACACGACTGGTCGGTGTGGTACCCGCGCCTGAACCAGATGCTGATTCTCGCCTCTCGCGACATGGGCACGGTGCCCACGCACCCGGCGCTCGCTGCGGGGCGCCGGCACGCGGCGCGCCGGCACGCGGCGCGCCGGCCCACCCCGCGTCCGGTCAGGGCCTCGCACCGCGCGCAGATGGCCCGCTTCCCGGGCGATGGCGGCCACCGGCGCCCGATTCCCCGTGTGCCCCTGCCCGTGTTCGGCGCCCTGCTGCTGGCGCTCGCCTCCGCCGCGCTGATCAACCTGGGCTTCGTCCTCCAGCACCACGGGCTCGTGCGCTCGGCGCGCGAGGGACACGGACCGGTGGGCGGAGCGCTGCGAAGCCCAGCCTGGCTCGCCGGACAGGCGATCGGCTGGGTGGGGTTCGCAGGCCAGATCGCGGCGGTGGCGCTCGCTCCGCTGACGCTGGTCCAGGCCTTCGCCGCCGGTGGACTGGCGCTTTCGGTGCCCGTGATCGCGCGGGCGTTTGGCCACCGCGTCGGCCGCCGCCAGCTCGCGGCGGTGGTCGCCGTCGCGGCAAGCCTGTTCGTGCTCCCGATCGGCTTCACCGCCAGGCACACCCACATCCACAACGGTCTGTTCGTCGCTGCGTCGCTGCTGACCCTTGCGATCGCCGGGCTCGCGGCTCGCGTCGACCGTGGCGCAGCGCGCGCGATCGCCGCCGGCGGCTTCTACGGTCTCGCCGACGCCGCGATCAAGGCCGGCGCCCTGAGCCTCCACGGGCACGGGCCGGCAGCGCTGCTCTCGGGCACGACGATTCTGGCGGCGGGCGCGACGTTCGCCGGGTTCCTCAGCTTCCAGTCGGCGCTGCGCCGCGGGCCCGCGGTCGGCGCGATCACGTTGATGAACGCGTTCACGGCGCTCACGGCCGTCGGCTTCGGCCTGGCCGCATTCGGCGAGACGCTCGGGACGGGAGCGCTTGCGAGCGTCGTGCACGCGGTCGCGATCGGCCTCGTCCTGGTCTGCGTGTGGCCGCTGGCGGCACGCCAGGAGCAGCTGGTGGGCGCCGAGGAGCCCACCAGGGACGGCGGCTCAGCGGGCGATCGGACGAGGGCGCTGGGGGCGATCGGCGTCGCCCGTTTCCTGCTCAGAGCCGCCGGCGGGGTGTTCTCCGCCCTGGTCGTGATCCTGAGCTGCGCGGTGGGCATAGGACTGCTCTATGCGCTGCGCACCCGGGGGTGGCTTGCGGCCGGCCCCAGGGTCCCCGACTCCCTACCGCTGCTACAGCTTGCCGGCTTCGACGGCCAGCCGCTGGCCCGCGTCGCCGCCGCCTGGCTCCTGACCGGGGCCGCGCTGGGAGTTGTGCTCGTGCGCCTGCGTCCCTCGAGCCGCGCGCTTCTCGTAGCCGTGGTGGGCGGTGGAACGCTGCTGCTGGCCTCCGACGCCTCGCTCGCCCTCGCCCGCAACCTCAGATTCGACCAGGTCCTCGCCGCTCGAGCACCCGCGCTGGGGCCGTGGCTCGCGGGCCTGCTGCTCGTGATCGGCTGCGTGCTGCCCGGACGCCCGCTCCGACTCGCGCTGCGGGCGATCCCGAGACCGCCACGCCGCGCCCTCGTACTTCGCCCGGCCGCGCGGAAGGCCATCGCTCAGACGACCGGAACGCCGTGACGAAGATCGCCTGTGAAGATCACAAAACCTGATCAACCCCGACGGTCGAAATGCCGAT
>DATGJM010000127.1:0-2179 GCA_035295205.1 Solirubrobacteraceae bacterium
CAGGCGCCGTCCAGCTGCCAGATCGGGACCAGGTTGAAAAGGTTGATGTAGAACCCGATCCACGCCGCCAGCAGGAACACCGGGTTCTGGGTGGCGTTGAAGAGGACGAATGCCGCGGTGGCCCCCAGCGTGCCGGCGATCGGGCCCGCGATGCCGATCTGGGCCTGCTTCAGGGCGTCCACCGGATGCTGCCGCTGGAAGATCGCCGCGCCCAGGAACGGGATGAACACCGGCGCGGTCGCGTGCATGCCCTGGCGGCGGATCTCGAGGACATGGCCCATCTCGTGGACCAGGATCATGGTCACCAGCGCGAGAGCGAACCAGGGGCCGTAAAAGAGCGCATAGCCGCCAAAGCTGATGACGAGCGAAAGCAAGGTCGTCATGGCGGGGATCTTGAAGAGGAAGAGCATCCCGTACTTGAGCACCGCCCAGGCGGCGAGGACGCCCGAGGTCAGCCACCCCATCACGCCCCGGTTGCCGCGCTGCAGGCTCGGGTTGGAGTGGTAGGGCGACTGCGGCGGGATGTCCGACGTCCCCGTGTAAGCGGGAGGCGGGGGCAGGTACTCGCCGACGCGAGGCTCGTAGGTGGGGTCCGTGTCGCTCATCGGCTTCTCTATTACTACCCCCTACCCGACGCGGCTAATCCCGGCTTCCGGGGCCGGGCTTGAGCGGGGCCGCGAACTGGGCTAGCTGGGCTCGCCCACCACGTGGTGGCGGGTGGTGATCCGCCGGACCGTGGCAAATCGGCTGGACATGACGAGCGACTGGGTCTCGGCGTACCCGCCCGCCAGGGACACTCCCGGCAGCAGCGGTCCGCCCGTCACCCCGGTGACGGCCACCCCCACCTCCCCAGCCGGGGCGAGCTCGTCCAGGGCGAAGGCCTTGTTGACCAGGTCCCCGATCAAAGCGGTCTCCTCCGGGCTGCGCGGGCGCAGGCGGGCTTTCATCTCCCCGCCGAGGCAGCGCACGGCGCATGCCGCGATCAGGGCGGCTTGCGGATCGCCGAGCCCGAGCGCCGCGTCGATCCCCGTCTCGGGCAGTGCCGCCATGACCGCGCTGGCGAAGTCGCCCTCCTCGAGCTGGCGTATGCGCGCGCCGGCCGAGGCGACCTCGGCGATCAGCTCCTGGTGACGTGGCCGCTCCAGGATGGCCACGGTCATGTCCTGGACCCGCATGTCGCGCGCAAAGGCGATCCGCCTGAGGTTGTCGGCGACCGAGTCGTCCAGGTCGATCGCCCCCCGGGCCGATGAGCTGGACACGATCCGCTCGATCTGGACGATCTCGGGCAGGCGCGCGAAGCCGCCCGGCTCGACGGCGACCAGGACGGAGACCGCGTTGATATGCCCCCTTGCCACCTGGCTTGCGCCTTCGATCGGGAAGACGCCGAAGTCGACCTTCCTCCCACCGCCGGCGATGACGGCGCCACGCTGGAAATAGGTCTGGTGCCGCGGACTGAGCACGACCGTTCCGCTGAGGCCCGAAGCCTCGAGAGCTCGCCGCATCGCGTCGCTGGCCGCCTCCAGGATGCGGTCGGGATCGCCCTTGCCGAGGAAGCGCGCGCACGCGAGCGCCGCGGCTTCCGTGGCGCGGACTAGCTCGAGCGAGAGCTCACCGCGCGCCTCTGAAGAGGGGATGGCTCCCCGCTGCTGTTCCATGGATCCCCGACTAGGGAGTATCGGTCTCTTCCAGGAGCTCGGCGGGGCGAAGTTCCATCTGGTCGATGCCGCTCTGCAGGAACGCGGCGCGGACGAAGTCACGGAACAGCGGGTGCGGCCGGTTCGGCCGGGAGCGGAACTCGGGGTGGAACTGGCTCGCCACGAACCAGGGGTGCTCCGCCAGCTCGATGATCTCGACCAGTCGCCCGTTGGGCGACACGCCGCTGAAGACCATCCCGTGCTCGTTCATCACCTCGCGGTACTCGTTGTTGAACTCGAAGCGATGGCGGTGGCGCTCGTAGACGACTTCCTCGCCATAAGCCTTGAACGCGCGCGAGCCCGGCAGCAGCTTGCACGGGTAAAGGCCGAGCCGCATCGAGCCGCCCATCTGGTCGACGTTGCGCTGCTCGGGCATCAGGTCGATGATCGGCGTGGAGGTGAACGCCGCGAACTCCGTCGAGTTGGCGTCGGGAGCATCCAGCTTCTCGCGCGCGAAGTCGATGACGGCGCACTGCATGCCGAGG
>DATGJM010000128.1:0-5447 GCA_035295205.1 Solirubrobacteraceae bacterium
GGATGACGGCCGGGCAAAATTCGTGTGGACATCGGACCTGCGTCCAGATGCTCTCGCTGAGGCGACCGCGAATGCCATGGAACAAGGACTCGATGCGATCAAGCGCACGCTCGAGCCTCGATCTGACTGACAATCGACAACTGTTGATTTCCAGCCACGACGCGGCGAAGGAATCGAACCTTCCAAGCCGGGGGCTGCCCGGCCCTGCCAGTTTTGAAGACTGGATGGGCCACCAGGCCCGTGCCGCGCCGCGGATGATCGTAGGGCTTCGGCCCGAAACCAGGCGTCGGTGGGAACGCACCCGCGACGACGCCGCCCGACTGCAGGTTTCTACCGATGGGCGCCGCCGCGGCGCCCGTGATCATCGCCGGTCATGAGCAAGCCGAGGAGCCGCCCGACGCGGCGGCAGATCTTGGCCCGCCGGCTGGGCGCGATCGCGATCCTCCTCATCGTGGTCATCGCCGCGATCGCTCTGGCCTCGGGCGGCGGCGGCGTCCAGCACCACCAGGGCGCCGCCTCGACCCGGGCTGCCCAAACGAGCCTCCGGACGCCGGCCTCCACCGCCAACCTGGCCCCCGGCTCCGATCCGTCGGTCCTCCCGGCCCCCGTCCTGATCGCCGACAGCGATAACAACCGTCTGCTCGAGGTGAGCCCGACGGGCCGCATCCTCTGGGAGTTCCCGCGCCCCGGAGATCTCGCGCCCGGTCAGACGTTCAAGACCCCCGACGATGCCTTCTTCGCTCCGAGCGGCCACCAGATCGTCGCCACCCAGGAAGAGGACTTCGTGATCAGCGTGATCGACCTCTCCACAAACCACATCACGTATCGCTACGGCCAGCCGGGCATACCCGGCTCGGGCCCCGACCAGCTCGACAACCCAGACGACGCGCTGATGACGCGCAGCGGCAGGATCCTGCTGGCGGACATCAAGAACTGCCGCCTCATCACGATCCAGCCGCCCGGACACCAGATCATCAGCCAGCTTGGCCAGACCGGCGTGTGCGTGCATCAGCCGGACGTGAGCTACGGAAGCCCGAACGGTCGCTTCCCGATGCGTAACGGCGACACGGTCGTCACCGAGATCAACGGCGACTGGATCGACGTGCTGAGCCCCGCAGGGCAGGTCCTGAGCTCAGCCAACGCGCCCGGCTTCACCTATCCGTCGGACACCAACGAGGTCAAGCCGGGCGTCTTTCTCTCCGCCGACTTCACCGACCCGGGGGCGATCGAGACGTTCACCCCCAGCGGACAGCTCCTGTGGCGGTACGCGCCGCGCGGCCCGAACGCATTGAACAGCCCCTCCCTGGCCGAGCCGCTGCCCAACGGTGACGTGCTGGCCAACGACGACCATAACGACCGGGTGATCGTGATCGATCCCCACACGAACAAGATCGTGTGGCAGTACGGCCACACGCACCTCACCGGCCGCCAGCCGGGCTACCTCTCAGACCCCGACGGCGTCGATCTCGCGCCGCCGTACAGCCTCCTGAGCCGCTTCACGCTGAGGTAGCCGCCCGAGTTGCGCGCGAGCGCGACGCCACCCAGGCACAGCGCGCCGCCGGGCAGCGCCAGGAGCGGCGGAACCTCGCCCAATATCGCCCAGCCCATCAGCAGCGCCAGCGGCGGCACCAGATACGTGGTCGAGCCCATCCTTCCGGCGGTGGTCCGCGAGAGCCCGTAGGCCCAGCACACGAATCCGATCGCGGTCGGCGCCACGCCGAGGTACACCGTCCATTCGATCACCGATGTGTGCGCTCGCCCCACCTCGTCCACCAGCTGTGGCCCGTAGCCCAGACAGCTGACGGCCCCGATCGTGCACGCGAGCCACGTCACCGCCAAAGCGGAGGAATCGCGCAGAACAGGCTTCTGGGAGACGACGCCCCCGGCGTACGCCAGCGCAGCGAGGAAGCACAGCAGGACGCCCCACACCTGACTCACGCCATGCCGTGAGACCGCGATCCCAATCACCGCCGCGCCGGCGAACGACACCACGCAACCCAAGAACAGCCGCGGCGGAAACCCCTCGCGCAACACGACCCCCGCCAGCACGGCGATCAGGATCGGCCCGACGTTGACGAGCAGCGCCGCGATCCCGGCGTCGATCCGGCGCTCGGCTGCATTCAGCGCGACGTTGTAGACGCCGAACCAGAGCACGCCACAGACCACCGTCAAGAGCAGCCCGCGACCCCGAGGCAGCGAGTCGCGCCGCACGAGCATGAAGACGCCGAGCGCCAGGCTGCCGACCACCAGCCGCCCGAGCGCCAGCGGGCCCGGCGCCAGCCCGCGCCCTGCGGCCCGGATGCCCACGAAGGCCGAGGACCACAAGGCGACCGCCACCAGAACGGCCCCGACCGCGAGCAGGCGCTCGGAGGAGCGAGCCGGTGCGGAGTCGCCGGGAGGCGAGGACTCGCGGGCTGGTTCGGACTCGAGCTCGGCGGTGCTCACGGCCATTCCCAGTAAAACGGACGGCGAGCCCCGGCTGTGAGACGCGCGCTAGCCGCGCGGGGGCAGACCGTGCTCGAACGCGTCCTTGACGCTGGCGTCCAGAGCGTTGACTCGATACAGGGCGAGCGCCTCAGCCGACGAGAACCGCCCGCCGGGGGCCGTCGTAGGTCCGTGGTGGCAGAGCACGCAGTGCAGGAGCGCCAGCCCGCGCTCGGGATCGAGCCCGCCCATGAACTCCGACAGCAGCCGCTCGCCGATCACCAGGTGGCCGAGCAGCCGCCCCTCGTCTGAGAGCCCGATCTCCGCCCCGTAGGTGAACTCCCGCGTGCGCCCGATGTCGTGCACGATCGCCGCCGTGAGCAGCAGATCCGAGTTCAGGCGCGCGTGGAGCTGACAGGTCTCGTAGGCCAGGGTGCTCACCGCGACCGTGTGCTCGAGCAGGCCGCCGAGGTACGCGTGGTGTCCGCCGCGGGTGCAGGGGGCCCGGCGCCAGGCAGCGCGGAGGTCCGCATCGGCCAGCATGCGCTCGAGCAGGCCCGCGTAGCCCCGGTCGTGCACCTCGCCGGCCAGGTGCTCGAGGAATCCGTCGAGCTCGTCGAGGTCGCGATAGGCGACGGGCAGGAACCGCGAAGGATCCTCATCCACGATCCGAGCGATCGCAGACACCTCGACGACGAGCTCATCGCGAAAGCGCTCGACCGCGCCATCTACACGCACGAGATCCCCCCGCTCGAAGCGGGCACCCAGGGAATCCGCGTCCCGGAACGCCCGCGCGGAGACGGTGCCGGTCCGGTCGCGCAGCTCGAGCGCGAGGTAGGGGGAGCCAGTCCGTGTGGCCAGCCGATCCTTACGCGTGCAGGCGAATACGCCGCTCACACGCTGACCTGGACGCAACTCGCTGATGGCCACAGAGTCGGTGTCCATAACACCCCATGATGTACGGTGGTTCGGATGCAACCCCTCCAGTGGGAGTACCGTCCGGACGGCCTGCGCGCCCCCGCCCTGGTGTGCGCCTTCAAGGGCTGGAACGACGCCGCCGACGCCGCCTCGAGTGCGCTCACGTTCGTGGGCAGCGCGCTCGGCGCCCGCCGGTTCGCGACGATCGACCCCGAGGAGTTCTACGACTTCCAGGCCACCCGCCCCCAGGTCAAGCTGGTCGAGGGGATGGCCCGGTCGATCGTCTGGCCGGCGATCGAGCTCCACGAGGCGCGCGTGCCCCGCGCTCCGCGCGACCTGGTGCTGCTCACCGGGCACGAGCCCTCGATGCGCTGGCGCACGTTCACGAGCGTGATCGTCGAGCTGGCGGAGGCGCTAGGCACCCAGCTCGTGGTGACGCTGGGAGCGCTGCTCGCCGACGTCCCGCACAGCCGGCCCGTGTCTGTGACCGGGCTGGCGTCCGATCCGGTGCTGGTATCCCGGCTCGGCCTGGCGAACTCGAGCTACGAGGGCCCGACCGGGATCGTGGGCGTGCTACATGCCGCCTGCCAGCAGAACGGCCTGCCGAGCGCGAGCCTCTGGGCCGCGGTGCCCCACTACATCGCCGCCGCTCCGAACCCGAAGGCGTCGCTGGCGCTCGTGCGGAAGCTCGAGGGCCTGGTCGGAGTCGCCGTCGACGCCTCGGAGCTCGAGGGCGCCGCGGCCGAGTACGAGCGCCAGGTCAATCTCGCCGTGCAGTCCGACCCAGACGTTCAGGCCTTCGTCGACCGCCTCGAGCAGGCCGCGGGGGCCCCCGAGGCTGAAGACGCCGGCTCGCTGCCCTCGGGTGACTCGATCGCGCGCGACCTCCAGCGCTTCCTGCGCCAGCGCGGGGACGATCCCCAGCCACCACAGGGTCGCGCCAACTTCTAGTGCTCGGCTGCCGGGCACACCAGCCGGTAATCGCACACTGAGCAGGCAGAGAAGGACGGGGTGGGCTCGAACCCCTGCGAGAGGATCCCCTCGCCGACCTCCATCGTGATCTCGCGGATCCACTCCGCGCGGCTGCCGTCGTCGTCCGGCACCGAGACCTTCTGGTCGTCGAGCAGGTAGTAGTAGGCCTGCCGTGAGGCCTCGAGGCTCCAGGCCTCGCGCGCGCCCACGGCATACAGCGAGAGCTGTACATCGTCGGCAAGCTGGGCGGCGCTCTTCGGGCGCCCCGTCTTATAGTCGATCAGCTCGTACTCGCCGCCGGGCAGGCGGTCCACACGGTCGACCCGACCGCGCAGCAGATGCGGCCCGAGCTTGAAGGTGAACGCGCGCTCGAACCACATCGGCTGCACGTCCTCGGTCTGGAAGCGCTCGTGATACCTCGACAGCGCCCCGGCCGCCTTACCGCGTAGCTGGCGCTCCTCCTCGGAGTCGCCAAAGCCGCCCCGCCGCCACCCGGCATCGAGCAGCCCGAGCAGCTCCGCCAGGGTCCCCGCCGAGCCCTCGCGGGCGTGGAACCGCTCCAGCACCTGGTGCACCAGGATCCCGAAGCGCTGATGGATCGTCGGCTCCTGGGGAATCCGGAACACCCGGGCGAACTTGTACTTCAGCGGACAGGTGCGGTAGGTGTCGATGTCCGAGGCCGAGAGCACGACTCCCTCCCCGCGCCGGGGCAGGAACTGCTCGAGCGAGGGCTCGTCGCGGGCCGCGATCACCTGCGCCCGGCGCCGGGCGTCGCGCTCGGCATCGAGCAGGTAGTCGTCGAGCGCGGAGGTGAGCAGGATCTCCCGCTGCTCGGATGTGACCGCCTGCAGGATCCTGGCGTTCACGTCGCGCAGCCCCTCGGCCACGCTCTGGCCCTCGGGCCGGGCGATCAGCGCCGCGACCTTCAGCAGCTCGAGGTATCGCACCACCGCGTGCGAGACGTCGAGGTCGGTGTCGAAGCGCAGCTCGCCGATCCGCGAGCCGGTGCGCTTGACCGTCTCCAGCAGCTCGTCGCGCAGGATCCGGTACGTCGAGTGCAGCGACTCGGCCGGCCCGAACAGCTCCTCGGCCCGCTCCTCCCAGGCGCCGCCCAGCGCCGTGCGCGCCTCCTC
>DATGJM010000129.1:0-7919 GCA_035295205.1 Solirubrobacteraceae bacterium
CGTCGACCACGACGTCAGGCGCGATGGCACTCTACGGTGCGATCGGCCTCGTCAGGGCCTTGACGAACTCCTCGAGCTGATCGGTGCGCCAGCACTCGAACGCGATGCAGTGGCGGGCGTACACGTCGATCACGCTGTCGCCGTAGTTCCAGTACAGCCTGGGCTCCGGGTTCAGCCAGAACGTCCGGCCGGCGCGAGCGGTGATGGCCGCGAACACGTCGTCGCGCGGTGGGCGCCCGTTGGTGCGGGCGTCGCCGAGCACGATCACCGTGGCCCGTGGGTGCAGCTCGTCCTCGACCAGGGCCAGGAACTCAGTCCACACCCGGCCGTAGTCGGTGTAGCCGGAGACGTCGGCCACGCCGGCATCTCGGCTCACCGCCTCGCTGGCGGCCCGAAAGTCGCGCTCGCGCTCGAACACCTCGGTGACCTCCGAGATGCGCTCGATGAACACGAACGAGCGCAGCTTCCGGAAGGCGTCGTGGAGCGCGTGCAGGACGCTGAGGAAGAACGTCGAGGCGCTGGTCACGCTCGTTGACACGTCGCAGAGCACGAAGATCTCGGGGCGCCGCGGTCGAATCGGGCGGTACTTGAGGTTCACCGGCACGCCGCCGGTCTCGAGCGAGGCGCGCATCGTGCGCCGCACGTCGACGTGGGCGTGGCGCTTTCGCCCGCGCAGCTCGTGGCCCTGGGTGGCCAGGCGCCGCTTGAGCTGGGCGACGACGCGGTGGACCGCGGCCAGGTCCTGGATCGGCCCACTTGGAAGGGCGCGGTCGAGCTCGTGCAGGGGGCGCTTCGGCGGAAGCGTCGCTGTTCGCTCGATCAGCCCGCGCTCGAGCTCTCGGCGCAGATGCTGCTCGAAGCGGCGCAGCTGCTCCCGGGGAAGACCGTGGCGGCGCGGGTCGTCGTCGGGCAGCTCCGGCTGGGGATCGACGCGCAGCCCGAGCGCGCGGCGGATGCGCTGGACGTCGACGCCGAGCACGCCCGAGCCCTCGCCGCGCCCGAACGCCGCGATCGCGAGCCGAGCGAGGTCTCGCAAGGCGGCGTCCGAGCCGTCTCGCAGGGCGGCGGCGATCTGCTGGCGCAGCGTGTCGAGGTTTATGTCGCTGTCCGAGGGCATCGACCCGCCGCCCTCTGTGATCTCCTGCCGGGCCGCCTGCTCTTCGACGGCGCGGAAGAAGAAGCGCTCGAACACGAGCTCGAACACGCGACGGTCCTCGGGCGACTTGGCCAAGGTGGCCGACAGCGCCTCACGGAAGTCGATCCGATCCGTCCAGGGCACGTGCTCGAGCGCGGCGAACGCGTCGAGGATCTCGCTCGTCCCGATCGCCACACCTTCGCCGCGGAGATCCTCGGCGAAGGCCAGCAGATGCCCGTCGAGGCCCGAGGGTCCCTCGCCGGTGACCGGCTGGTAGCCCGGCGCGATCTGCCGCGGCGCGGGCCGCCCGGGGTCAGGCGGCGGGGCGGGCATCGCCGGCCACCGCCTCGGCCGGGCGCAGCTTGACCCCGACGCGCTCGGCGACGATGTCGAGATCGGTGCGGTGCTTGACGATCACGCTCATCGTCGAACGGAACGTGCCCTCGTCGATGTCCTGCGCGCCGAGCAGCAGCAGCGCCCGGGCCCAGTCGATCGACTCGGCGATGCTCGGGGGCTTCTTCAGATCGAGCTCGCGCACCATGTGCACCACCTCGACCAGCTTGCGGGCCATGGTCTCCTCGAGCTCCGGAGAGTGCAGGCGCACGATCTGGAGCTCATGCTCGAGGTCGGGGTAGTCGAGCCACAGATACAGGCAGCGGCGCTTCAGGGCCTCGGTCAGCTCGCGGGTGTTATTCGAGGTGAGCAGCACGACCGGCTGGGTGCGCGCCGCGATCAGCCCCAGCTCGGGGATCGAGATCTGAAAGTCGCTCAGGAGCTCGAGCAGCATGGCCTCGAACTCCTGATCGGTCTTGTCGATCTCGTCGATCAGGAGCACGACCGGGTCCTCGGAGGCGATCGCGGTCATCAGCGGGCGCTGGAGCAGGAACTCCTCGCCGAAGATGTCGCCCTGCACGTCCTGCCAGCCTGCATCCTCGGATTCGGTCTGGATGCGCAGAAGCTGCTTGCGGTAGTTCCACTCGTAAAGCGCCTTGGCCTCGTCGAGGCCCTCGTAGCACTGCAGGCGCACGAGGCGGCGGTCGAGGAACCGGGCCAGTGCCTTGGCCAGTTCGGTCTTGCCGACACCGGCTGGACCCTCGACGAGCACGGGCTTGCCGAGCTTGGTGGCCAGGAAGGAGACGAGCGCCGTCGACTCACCCGGCAGGTAGCCGACCGACCGAAGCCCTTCGGCGAGCTCGGGCACCGATGTGGGAGATGTCGCCGGCATCGGCGATCAAATATAGGCTCCGAGGATGCTCAGCCTCGCCGCCGCCGGCCATCCCCGCCTGGGCGTGTTCGCCGGCCTGGTGGCGTTCGGCTTCGTGATCGGGGTCATCGGGCACGTGCTCCGGTCGCGCACGATGGTGATCACGGGCATCGTCGTGATCGGCGTCGTGACCGCCTACTTCACGTTCGTCTACGAGCCGGCGCTCTAGCTTCAGCGATCCTCGAACGGGATCTTGAGCTGGTCGTCGCTGTGAGCGCGGCGCGTTGGAGGGGCTGGGGCCTCGGGCGTGGCGGGGGGGTCGTCGCCGGGCGGCTCCGGCCGGCTGCGGCTGATGCGCAGCGTGGGTGGATCGACGAGTGGCTCGGGAGCCGGAAACGCGAAGCCCCCAGTCCGCGGGCGGGCCGCACCCGCGGGCGTCGACGGGGCGCCGGCGGGGCTCGAACGGCCGGCCGGGGTGGTGGGGGCCGGGCCTCGCGTGCCCCGGGGCTCGGTGCGTCGGGTGGCTCGCTGCTCTCGGCCGGGGGCTCGCTGCTCTCGGCCGGGGCGCGCGGCGCGCCCGCCTCGGGGCGGTAGCTGGAAGTCGACGTCGTCATCAGGCAGCGGCGGCTCGGGTATGCGGGCCCGTCGGATGCGCGAGCCCGAGTAGGCGAGGAGCCCGGCGACGGCGAGGGTGGCGAAGATTCCCCACTCGACGCCGGTCGTTGTCGCTCCCAGGCCCGTGATGTGGGCGCTGTTCTTGTCGAAGATGCGCCAGATCACGAGCAGGCAGGTCCAGGCGCCGGCGGCGCTGATCACCCAGCCATCGCCCCCGGGCAGGTGGAAGGCCCGGCCCTCGGCGCGATGGAACAGCAGCGTCAACACCCCGACCGCGACCACCAGCACCGCCGCCTCGACGAACGAGAAGGCGCCGAAGCCGCTGACTGCGTTGATCAGCTGATGGCCCTTCCCCGCCTTGTCGACGAAGTCGACCGTCTGCTGGTACCAGGGCAGGAAGAGGGTCACGAACAGGGCCAGCGCCGCGACCGCGGCCAACCGGCGCTCCCCCTGAAGCGTCCGCCAGGCCTTGACTAGGCGGGTCAGCACCCCGGTGCGCTCATTATGGGAGGCGCCTCGCGTGCCACGGCTCGATTGTAGGCCGCGTTCGGGCGGCTCCGGCTCCGCTCAGGCGATCGGGATGTCCTCGACCTCCGGCGGCTCATCGGGCCGGCGGTCCACATGCTCGAGATACCAGTCGATGAGGGCCCGCAGGGCCAGAAGCAGCTCCCGGACCGCCTCGGCCAGGCGCCGCCGCAGGTCCTCGGGAACGAGCTCGCGCACCGTGTCGAGCAGCGCGAGCACGGGGTCGTGACCCTCCTCGCCGTCTGGGGTCTGCCACCCGGCGGCCGGCGGCTTCATGCGGCGCGCCGCCTCGGATGCGGCCTCCGAGAAAAGGCGCTCGGCCGCCCGCGAGGCCCGCTCGATCCGCTCCTCGAGGGCCTTCAGGGGGTCGTTGATGGACTCGGAGCGCTCAGTTCCTGACGGCATCGAAGGTCACCTCCAGCGCTCCATCGCTGAACCGCGCCCCGCACGGCCGGTAGGAGGCCAGCGCGCCGGGGAGCGAGATCGTGCGCTTGTGGCCGTCGACCCGTACGACGAGCTCGTGGCCGATCTTCTTGACGTTGATCTCGGACTTCCGCGCCAGGGGCAGGGCGAGGCGCAGCCGGGCGTGCTCGGAGTCGAGCTCGAAGTGCTGGGTGACCGAGCGGTGCAGTACCGCGCCGGGGTCGATCCCGTCCTGGTCGAACAGGGCGCTGGCCAGGCGGTCGAGCATCTCGGCGCCGAGGACCTCTCGCTCGAAGTAGGGGGCGCAGAGCACCGGCACCGGCTCGAAGGCGCTGCGCGCCAGGTCCAGCTGCTGCTCCTGAACCTCTCTCCAGGCGGCGAAGTAGTCACCGACTTCGGCCGGCAGCACGCGGTTGACGATCACGGCGTCGGTCAGGTAGCCGTACAGGTTCAGGTAGGTGAACGTCCTCATCGCCTCGCCGATCACCATCCGGTCGGGATTCATCACGAGCCGGATCGTGGAGCGGTCGTGGTCGCGCAGGAACTGGTTCATCGCGATCAGCTTGCTCGAGAGACGCTGGAGCTCTTCAAACACCGGGTGACCGGGGAGCTCGATGTCGAGCAGCGCTCGCGTCAGCGGCCCCGCGGCGGCCAGGATCCGGCGTTCGGCCGGAAACACCTTCTCCAGCCACCAGCGTGCGATCTCGGGAAAGGAGAGCAGCCTCAGAGTTTCCCCGGTCGGCGCGCAGTCGACGATGATCGCGTCCCACCGGCCCGACTCGCAGGCGTCCTGGAGCGACAGGAGCGAGAACAGCTCGTCCATGCCCGGCGGAACCGTCAGCTCCTCGGCCCGGATCGGCGAGACGCCGCGGTCGAGCAGCGATCGCGCAAGCCAGTCCTGCACCGCCGACCAGTGGCGCTCGAGCTCGTGCTGGGCGTCTACCTGCTGTGCCCACAGCCCGCCACCGAGCGCGATCGGCTCACCTCCGAGCTCGGCGCCCAGAGACTCGCCGAGGCTGTGAGCCGGGTCGGTCGACAGCGCAAGCGTGCGGACTCCGGAGGCAGCCAGCCGCCGAGCCGTGCAGGCCGCGACCGAGGTCTTGCCGACGCCGCCCTTGCCGGTGTAGAGGATCGTCCGGGGCGCGGTCACCCGCTCAGTCCCGGCCGTGGTCCTCGTACTCGTCCTCGGATTCCTCTTCCTCGAGCTCGGCTTCCTCGCCGTCGTCCACGTGCAGACGGGCCTGGAAGCGCTCGAGCAGCTCGTCCCGGCGGGCTTCGTCGACGGGGGTCTCGTCCGAGATCAAGACCCAGTCGGCGCCCTCGTACTCCTCCATGTTGAAGATCTCGGCATCGAGCTCCGGCGAGTCGTCGACGACCACCACGACCTCGGTCTGGGGATTGAAGTATGTGCCCGGACGGTTGACGAGCTCATCGAGCTCGAAGCGGCGTGGATCTGCCATCTCGGGTGGCAGCGTACCTCACACCGCTAGCGACCGCGCACCTGCGCACCGATGAGCTTGATCGCGATCAGGAGCTCCTGGACATCGCCCAGATCACGCAGGTCGCAGCCCGTCTTCTCCTCGATCCGGGTCAGGCGGTGGTGGGCGGTGTTGACGTGGATGTAGAGCCGCTGGGCTGCCTCCTTGGCGTTCAGGTTGGCCTCGGCGTATGCGAGCAGTGTGCTCGTGAGCGCTCCACCCGCCGCCGCATCCTCCTCGATGAAGCGCTGGATCGGCTCGGGGATCAGCCGGGCAGCCGTCGGGTCGGCGCGCAGCGCCAGGTAGTCCAGCGCGCGCAGCTCGGGCAGCGCGAGCACCCCGCCAGCCGTGCCCAGCGCCTCGAGCGCGTTGCAGGCCTCGCGGTAGGCCTCCGGCACGTCGCTGGTGCTCGCAAACGCGGTGCTGATCCCGATCGCCAGGCCAACGCCGCCGTCGAGCTGCTCGCGCCAGGCGCGGCGGATGGCATCGCTGAGCACTCGCGGGTCCTGCCCGTCGAGTGCGCGCACGATCACGATCTCGTCCTGGCGGACGACGGTCAGCGGGCGTAGCGCCCCGCCCGCGGCCCGGGCGAGAGCCGAAGCCGACGAGCGCAGCGCGTAGGAGTCCTCGAGCGTGGTCACCGGGACAGCGGCGATCACCAGGCAGGGTCCGCGACGGTCCAAGCCGGCGGCCCTTGCGGCGCTCAGCCGCGGCCCCGGGGGTGGCTCGCGTCCGGCCAGCAGATCCTCGAGGAGGTCGCGGCGAACGCGATCGCCTTCGGCCAGCAGCAGCTGCTGAGCGTCGAGATAGCTCTGCGCGGCGAGCGTGCTCGCATGGTTGATGAACTCGATCACCAGCCGGGCCGCTGTCAAGCCGGCGGCGCGCGCCTCCTCGTCGTTGTTCGCGAGTTCGATGATCGCGTCCCAGATCACAACCTGACCCACCCGGAAGGCGTGCAGGAAGTCGGCCAGCGACACGCCGCGCCGGGCCCGCATGGCCGCGTGGGGGCGGATGAAGGCCAGATCCTCGGCGCTCACCGAACGCCCTCGTAGGAGCATGGCGCTCAGGGCGTCGTGGTTCTCGGCTACGTGCTCGGTGACGTCGGCGAGCATTCCAGCGTCGTCGATCGCCGCATAGCCGGCGCACTCGACCCGGATCGCCTCGAGCGTCGTGCGGGCCAGTTCGAGACGGCGCGCGGTCAGCATGGCGGCCACGCGTTCGAGCCCGGGTGAGGCTTTGGCTGTGAGCTCCACGGTCAGAGGATCCTGCTACCACGCGGCCAGGGGGTCAACTGCCGGAGCGGGCTCGGCGCTCGTGGCGCCGAGCCCGCCCTCCCTCAGGCGGCCACCCCTGGCTCGACCGCCGCCGGCGACGGGCCGAGGACCCGTCCCGGTGCGGCCAGCACGCGAGCCACGAGGCCAAGCGCGGGGCCGACCAGGAGTGAGATCCAGCCGCTCAACGCCACGTACGTCCACGGCGTCGAGAACAGGCCGCCTACGGCGCCGGTCCCGGCGGCCAGCGGGTGCTTGGTCAGCGCCAGCACGAGGCCGGCCACCGTGTGCGTGCCCTTGCCGTTCGGCACGTAGTTGTCAAGGCCGGTGACGAACCACCAGAGCAGCACCGCCGCCGCGCACGCAAACGCCGGTGCGGCGTTGAACGACCCGTCATCGGTCAGCGCCGAGAGCAATTCGAGGCCGGCGCCGACGATCGCGATCGCCAATGCCAGACCCCAGAAGTGGGGCAGGCCGGCGAGCGACGGTCCCAGCGTCATGATCACCACGGCGCCGATCGTCCCCGTCGTGCAGGCGATCAGCGTCTTACGAAATGCCGCCCGGTTGGCACCGAGCATGAAATACAGCCCCCAGGTGACAAACGACGCCGGAAGCACGAACTGGAACTTCTCCGGGAGCCCGAACTTACCGAACACGCCGTCGGTGACGGTGTACCAGTGGAGGTTGAAGTTCAGGGTGAACTCCGAATACAGGAAGGCGATCAAGCCAATGCTGAGCGCCATCGGCAGCACGACCTTCAGCCGAGCCGACATGTACATCTCTCCTTTCCTCACCGCTCGTGGTGAGAACTCCGCAGGACTTACGCCGTCAACCTTGGCGGGTGCCATGCCCGAGGTCATTGGCGGGAGCGCCCAGCGTTTTCCCGGACGGCTTGTGCCCGGCACACAACGGCGTGCGTGCGTGCCTGGCCGTCAGCGCTCAGCGCGAACCGGTCGTGATCCGCCCGATCGCAACCGCGGCACGGTTCACGGCGGCACTGGTGAACCACATGTTCCGATCTGCTCCCTGCGCGATCGGACCTGGAGACCACCGGGTCCCGAACGGCCGGTAGTACCAGGACACGTGGATCGCAGGGAGAGTGTCCACCAAGCCGACGCCGTGTCCCGGCCGGAACCGGCCGACCGCACATGCCAACGGGGGACCGTTGAGGCAGCCGCTGTCGCTGATCCACAGCCACCCGCCCGGACCGGATGCGATGCCGGCGGGGTCGAGCCCGAGCTGGAGTCGATTGCCCGCTCGGCCGGCCG
>DATGJM010000130.1:0-9605 GCA_035295205.1 Solirubrobacteraceae bacterium
CGGAGGCGACCTTCGCTCCGGCCAGGCGGGCGCGCCGCACGCCGGCGCGGATGGCGCCCTCGCTGGAGCCCCATCCGATCACGAGCAGGCGCGCGCCCGGCTCGGTGTCCACGGCGAGCTCGGGAATGTCCCGCGCGATCCCGGCGACCTTGGCCGCGCGAAGCTCGGTCATCCGGGCGTGGTTTGCGCCCTCGTAGGAGATGTTGCCGCTTCCATCGGCCTTCTCCAGCCCGCCGATGCGATGCTGGAGCCCGGGGGTGCCGGGAATCGCCCACGGCCGTGCCAGCCGCTCGTCGCGGCTGTAGGGCTGGAAATCCGCGCCGTTCTGCGGAGCGACGGCGAATGCGGGATCGATCCGCGGCAGGTCGGCCACGGCAGGCAGCCGCCAGGGCTCCGAGGAGGAGGCGAGGAACGTGTCCGAGAGCAGGATCACCGGTGTGCGGTAGCGAACGGCGATCGTGACCGCCTCGAAGGCGGCTTCGAAGCAGCCGGCCGGCGTGGTCGGAGCGATCACCGGGATCGGCGACTCGCCGTGGCGGCCGTGGAGCGCCGCCAGCAGGTCGGACTGCTCGGTCTTCGTCGGCATGCCGGTCGAGGGCCCCGCCCGCTGAACGTCCACGACCACGAGCGGGAGCTCGAGCGCCACCGCCAGGCCGATCGTCTCCGCCTTCAAATCGAGACCCGGACCGCTCGTGGCGGTGACGCCGAGGCGCCCGCCGAAGGCCGCGCCCAGGGCCATGCCCGCAGCCGCGATCTCGTCCTCGGCCTGGATCGTGCGCACCCCGAACCCGGCGTGCCGGGAGAGCTCGTGAAGCAGCTCCGAGGCCGGTGTGATCGGGTAGCTGGCCAGCACGAGCGGAAGCCGGCTGCGCACGCTCGCGGCGACCAGACCGAGCGCGAGCGCGGTCGTGCCGTTGACGTTGCGGTAGATGCCCGGAGGGGCATCCTCCGACGGGGGCACGCGGTACTGGACGTCGAG
The DNA here is from genome assembly GCA_035295205.1 of Solirubrobacteraceae bacterium. Lineage (GTDB taxonomy): Bacteria > Actinomycetota > Thermoleophilia > Solirubrobacterales > Solirubrobacteraceae > Palsa-465. The sequence continues at coordinate 980 of DATGJM010000130.1, forward strand.
CAGCTCGGTCGTCTCGCCGAACGCCCAGCCGGCGCTGAACGCGGCCAGGTTCGCCTTCATGACGGCGGGGTTACGGGCGAACTTCTGCGAGATCCAGCGCTCGGTGACATCGATCGGGCGGCCGTAGAGCCACGACAGCACGCCGAGCGCGAACAGGTTCTTGGCCCGGGCGGCGTCCCGTGTGGAAGCACCGTCGACGCCTTCGACGGCGCGCTGGGTGAGCGAGGTCATCGGGATTCGGTGCACCCGGTAGTCGCTCAGCGAGCCGTCCTCGAGCGGGTTGGCCGCGTAGCCGGCCTTCTCGAGGTTGCGCTTGCTGAAGGCGTCCTCGTTGACGATGATCGTGGCGCCGCGCTCGAGCTCTGAGAGGTTGGCCCGCAGCGCCGCGGGGTTCATGGCCACGAGCACGTTCGGGGAGTCCCCGGGCGTGAGGATGTCGCGCGAGGCGAAGTGGATCTGGAAGGCGGACACGCCGGCCAACGTGCCCGCCGGCGCGCGGATCTCCGCGGGGAAGTTCGGCAGCGTGGCCAGATCGTTGCCGAGGACTGCGGTCGCGTCTGTGAACCGGCTCCCGGCCAGCTGCATTCCGTCGCCGGAGTCGCCCGCGAAGCGGATCACGACCCGTTCGCGTTCTTCGATCGCCTTGCTCATGCCCCGAGCACTACTGTCTCTTCCTCACCCTGCTTGTCAAGTGTAGGCCGCCCCCCGGACGTTGTGCTTGGTGTGATTGTGCACAACCCCCCGGTCCGGGGGATCCGTAGTCGTCCCTCGTCGGGCCGCGGGGAACCGCCGACCGCGCCCTCTACGGGTCCAAGGGCGACGGCGGCGACCGCGTCGTCACAGCCGAGAGCCCCCAGCAGGGACCCTCGCTTCCCAGACGCGGTCGCAGCGAGCGCCTGGCGCGTCTACAGCTTTACGACGTTGATGGCCTTGGGGCCCTTGGGCCCGGCCTCCTCCTCGTAGGAGACCTTGGCCCCCTCGGCGAGAGAGCGATAGCCGTCGGCGTTGATGTTCGAATGGTGGACGAACAGGTCGCGGCTGCCCTCGTCGGGGGTAATGAAGCCGAAGCCCTTGTCGTCGCTGAACCACTTCACGGTTCCGGTTGGCATCTGGAGCATTCCTCCGTAGCTGTCAGTGCTACCGCGGAGGATGCGACGCTGCAACGACCCCGGGCCTGCACCTGCTTGTCGCCGCCTGCTTACGTGCGGGCAGCCCTATCGGCTCGGGAAACTAGCACGATCACCTGTCGGAATGGGAGTTTTCGGACCCCTGTTCACGGGACGATCACGACTCTGAAACCCTGCGGGCATGGAAGATCCGATGCCGATCGGCCGTCACGGCGCGATTCCGCTCTCGGAGGTCGTGCTGCGCGCGTCGCGCTCCTCCGGGCCGGGCGGCCAGCACGCCAACGTGACCGCTTCGCGGATCGAAGCCGTGTTCGACGTCGCCGCCTCCGAGACGCTCAGCGCCGAGCAGAAGGCCCGGCTCATCGCCCGCCTCGGCCCGCGCGTGGTTGCGGTGGCCCAGGACGCGCGCAGCCAGGCGCGCAACCGCGAGCTCGCGCTCGAGCGCCTGCGCCGGCGCCTGGAGGGCGGCCTGGCCACCCGTCGCTCCCGCGTCGCCACGCGGCCGAGCCAGGCTTCGGTCACGCGCCGGCTCGAGTCCAAGCGCCGTCAGGGCCAACGTAAGCGCGAGCGCCGCCCGCCCGGGCGAGACGACGCGTGAGGACCCGGCCTGTGCAAGTGTCCCGGTGACTCATGCGCTGGCTGATCGACGGCATGAACGTGATCGGCACCCGCCCGGACGGCTGGTGGCGCGACCGCGACCGCGCGATGCTCGCGCTCGTCAAGGCGCTCGAGTCGTGGGCCGCGCACGAGGGCGAGGACGTGACCGTCGTGTTCGAGCGCCCGCCGTCGCCACCGATCCGCTCGAGCGTGATCGAGATAGCTCACGCGCCCAAGCCGAAGGCCAACGCCGCCGACGACGAGATCATCCGCAGGCTGCTCGCCGATCCCGACCCCGCCCGCGTCCATGTGGTCACCTCCGACCGCTGGCTCGCCGACCGGGCGTCGGCCGCCGGGGCCACCGTCCAGGGCGCCGACTCGTTCCGATCGCGACTCGAAACCGGAATCTGAGCGAACTCTTCGTAACCCGGCCCGCGGGCTTGCCACAATCTGACGATGGCCGAGCAGCCGAGCCGCCGCGATAACCCGGGCCAACGCCGGGGCGGCTCGGGATTGCCCGGCTGGCGCGTGACCCAGCCTCCCGGCGCAGGCCAGCAGCGGCCGGCTGCCGGCGGCACGCCGCCACCGCCTCGGACAAACGGACGCTGGGTGGCGTTGGCCGTCCTCGTCGGACTGCTGCTTCTGAACTTCTGGCTGGCATCGGTGGTCACCGCGCCCCCCGCGCGAGTGTCGATCCCGTACAGCCCGACCTTCCTGAGCCAGATCAAGGCCCACAACGTCACCTCGGTCGTGACGACCGGCGAATCGGTCCAGGGCACGCTCGGCCACGCGATCAGCTATCCCGCCGGCGCAGCGCCCACCACGAGCTTCTCGACGGAGATTCCGTCGTTCGTCAACACCAACCAGCTCTCGGCGGAGATCCAGGCCCAGGGCTTCACCTGGACGGCAAAGCGCACGAGCAGCGGGCCCTCCTTCCTGGCCGAGCTGCTGCTCGGGTTCGGTCCGACGCTGCTGCTCGTCGGCCTGTTCGTGCTGATCATGCGCCGCGCGGCCGCGGCCGGCGGCGGCGCCGGCGGGCTGATGTCGTTCGGGCGCTCGCGCGCGCGCCGGGTGGAGGCAGCCGATCAGCCCGTGACCTTCAACGACGTGGCCGGGATCGACGAGGCCAAGGAGGAGCTGACCGAGATCGTCGACTTCCTCAAGAACCCCGACAAGTACCTCAAGCTCGGGGGGAAGATCCCCCGCGGCGTCCTCCTGAGCGGCGCGCCGGGCACCGGCAAGACGCTGCTGGCGCGGGCGGTGGCCGGCGAGGCCGGGGTCCCGTTCTTCCAGATGTCAGCTTCGGAGTTCGTCGAGATGATCGTCGGCGTCGGGGCCTCGCGCGTGCGCGACCTCTTCGCCCAGGCCAAGGCGGCCGCCCCAGCGATCATCTTCATCGACGAGCTCGACGCGATCGGCCGCTCCCGCGCGGCGGGCGGCGCGAACATCTCCGGCGGCCACGACGAGCGCGAGCAGACGCTCAACCAGATCCTGACCGAGATGGACGGCTTCGACCCGCGCACTGGCGTGATCGTGCTCGGGGCCACCAACCGGCCGGAGATCCTCGATCCGGCGCTGTTGCGCCCTGGGCGCTTCGACCGCCGCGTGTCCGTTCAGCCGCCGGACCGAGCCGGCCGCGAGGCGATCCTGCGCGTGCATACGCGTTCGGTCCCGCTCGCCCCGGAGGTGGACATCGGCTCGCTCGCCTCTTCGACTCCGGGGATGGTGGGCGCCGACCTGGCCAATCTCGTCAACGAGGCGGCGCTGCTGGCCGCCCGGCGCAACCACGAGCGCGTCAATAACGAGGACTTCACCGACGCGCTCGAGCGGATCGTGCTCGGCGCCGAGCGCAAGGTGATGCTGAGCGAGGACGATCGCCGGCGCACTGCCTACCACGAGGCCGGCCACGCGATCGTGGGCATGCTCACGCCCGGCGCTGACCCGGTGCGCAAGGTCTCGATCATTCCCCGCGGCCAGGCTCTCGGTGTCACGTTCTCGGCCCCGGACGCCGACCGCTTCAACTTCGACCAGCGCCACCTCATGGCGCAGATCAAGGTCGCGCTCGGCGGGCGCACCGCCGAGGAGATCGTGTTCGGCGACCTGACGACAGGCGCGGAGTCCGACATCCAGCACCTGACGCGGATCGCGCGGAGCATGGTCGGGCGCTGGGGCATGAGCGACGCGATCGGACCCATCGCCGTCGTGCCGATGGACGGCTACTCGCCGTTCCTGCCCGGGGCGTCGGAGACCTCCGAGGCCACCCAACAGCTGATCGACGAGGAGGTCCACAAGCTCGTCGAGTCCGCCCACGCCGAAGTCACGACGCTGCTTCAGACCCACCGCGCGGATCTCGATGCTCTCGCGGGGGCGCTCCTCGAGCGCGAGACGCTCGACGAGGCCGATGCCTACGCCGCCGCCGGGCTGCCACGCCAGAGCGCCTCGCAGAACGGCCAGCGGCCCGCCGAGGGAGGAAACCTTCCCGGCGAGGGCACACCGGCCGGCGAGCCGGTCCCCGAGCAGTTCTGAGAGCCCGAGGCGCCGACGAACCCGCTCGCGGTCAGCGAGCGGGTCCGATCCGGATCTGTCAGCTCAGTTCGAAGATGAAGTCGTACTCCGCGCCGCCATTGCGGGAGAGCAATCGCATCTGACCCCGGGCGGTGCGGTAGGCCCCGGTCCCACCCGTGATCGAGAGGACGCTGTTACGAGTGTCGTAATACGGCCCCTGCACCGTGATCTGGCCGCCCTTCAAGAAGGTCGTCCACAGGCATTCCCAGCTTCCGTCACTGACGGAGACGCGTGTGCAGAAGCCCTCGTCGTGTCCGACCTGATGCGTGTTGGCGACGTTGAAGACCGGATTGTTGAAGACGAGGAGGTTCCCCTTGGCGTCCTTTCCGTTGATGCTCGGCATCTCAGTGTCGGTGATTGCGTGCTCGATCACGTGCACGGTCCTCGCCGACGTGGCGTGAGTCCGCGGGCTCGCAGCCGAGCTTGCGGTCGCTGCGATTGCGGCGCCGGCCAGTGTCCCTGCCGTGGCTAGCAGCAAGATGAGGCGTCCTCCCCTGTTCTGGGACATGCTCTACCTCCTCCGTGTGAGATGGACTTGGGAGCCCGCGATCCTATGTCCGCGGCCGGTTCCAGTTCAACGGGTCGCGCCGCGAAGGCCGGGCTCAGTCCCCGAGGCGCGTCATCTTGGCCAGTGCCTCGTGGCACTCGACCACACGCCTCTTGACCGGGTCGTCGTCGGGACGGTCGTGCACGAGATCCCAGGTGCGGTCGGCGATCTCGCGCGCGTTCTCCGGGGTGGCGGACTCCCACAGGCGGTTGACCAGACGTAGCTCGAAGTCCTGGAGCTGATCGGCGGGATTGCCGGGCTCCAGCCGGGGCAGCGGCTCACCGGTCGTCTCCCGCCACATGCCGGTGGCGACGAGCAGACGGTTTCGAAGCGTGATCGGGTCCATCGCGTGGATCATCCTAAAAATGCCGCCAGGCGGCGTCCAGAGTCAGACCGAGACCTGCGAGCCCATCATCACGGTGCGTTCCGTGGGCAGGCGGAACTGGTCGATCGGGCTCGTGGAGTTTCGGGCCATGGCCACGAACATGCGCTTGCGCCAGCGGTGCATGCCCGGCCCGTCGCTGGGCACGATCGTCATCCGCGAGACGATGTAGGAGGCGTGCTCGAGGTCGAGGTTGCGCTCCAGGAAGCCTGCCTTGCGCGCCTCGGCCAGGGCCACGGGGACGTCGGTGCGGTCGCGGTAGCCGACGCGGATCGTGAGGAAGATGACCTTGAACAGACCCTTGCCCAGGAAGTCGGTCGAGAAGCGCTGTTCCGGATCGACGTTGGGGACGCTCACCGGGTCCATCGAGACGATGACCACCTTCTCCTGCAGCGCATGGATCCGCTCGACCTCGGCGCGCAGGGCGAGCGGGGTGGTCTGGCGGCCCGGGTTCAGGAAGATCGCGGTCCCCGGCACGCGCTTGAGGGGCTCGGCGTGCGAGAGGCCGTCCAGGAACGCGCTCAGAGCGCCCTCGGTGACGATCCGGTTCTTGGTCACGATCTCGCGCCCGCGCCGCCAGGTGAGCATCACGAATGCGTAGACCAGGCCGACCGCCAGCGACAGCCAGGCGCCGTGCTCGACCTTCGCGACGTTGGAGGTGAAGAACGCGGTCTCGACGGTCAGGAAGATGCCGCCCAGGATCGCCAGCCGCCACTTCGGCGTCTTCCACAGCGAGCGCGAGACGTACAGGAACAGGATCGTGTTCAGGATGAACGTGCCGGTGACCGCGACGCCGTAGATGTCGGTCAGCCGGTAGGAGTGCTGGAAGACGAGCACGAGGGTCACCACTCCCGCGGCCAGCATCCAGTTGATCAGCGGCACATAGATCTGGCCCTCGAGGAGTGAGGTGTGGAGGATCCTCAGCCGCGGCAGGTATCCCAGCTGCACCGCCTGGCGAGCCACCGAGTAGGAGCCGGTGATGGCGGCCTGCGAGGCGATGATGGTGGCAAAGGTGGCCAGGATCACCATCGGCAGTCGCAGGCCGCTCGGCACCAGCTGGAAGAATGGGTTGTAGGACTTGCTGGCGGTCAGGCTCGGATGGTGCAGGGTCAGTGCGGCCTGCCCCATGTACGAGAGCATGACCGCGGGCAGCACGATTCCGAACCATGTGCGGCGGATCGGCGCGGCGCCAAAGTGGCCGCGATCGGCGTACAGCGCCTCGGCGCCTGTGACCGCGAGCACGACGGCGCCGAGGATCAGGAAGCCCTCGCCTCCGTGGTCGGCCATGAAGATCAGCGCGTAGCTGGGCGACAGCCCCTTGATCACGTCCGGATGCTTGACGATCTCCTTGAGGCCGAGCAGGCCGATCACGGCGAAGAACAGCAGGATCACCGGGCCGAACAGCCAGCCGACGGCGCCGGTTCCGTGCCGCTGAACCGCGAACAGCCCGAGCAGGATGACAAGCGACAGGGGCACCACCAGGTGCGAGAAGCTCGGGCTCACGGTCTCGAGACCCTCGACCGAGGAGATGACCGAGATCGCGGGCGTGATCATGCCATCGCCGAAGAACAGGCCCGCGCCGAAGATCCCCAGCACGATCAGAACCGCGGCGTGCGGAATCCGGCGACGCTGCACGAGCGCGGTCAGCGCCATGATGCCGCCGTCTCCGCGGTTGTGGGCGCGCATGATGAAGCCGGCGTACTTCAGCGACACCACGACGGTCAGCGCCCAGAAGATCAGCGAGACGACGCCGTAGATGGACTCCGGGTTGACCACCGCCGTGGCCGCGTAGTTCTTGGGGAAGAACGCGGTCTGGAATGCGTACAGGGGACTCGTACCGATGTCTCCGTACACGACGCCCAGAGCCCCGAGCGCCAGCACGAGCTTCCCCGCATGGGCTATGACATCGCGGTGGTCGTCGTCGGCCGGAAGCTGGGGCCCCTCGGTCCGCTTCGGGAGCGGCTGGGCGACCACCGTCCACTGGCCGAGCTTGTGAGCCGCCTCGTTGAACGTCCTGCGCGACGGCGCGCCGTCGGGCTCGAGCTCTTCGAGCGCCGTTCTCGTCTGGCCAGATTCGGATGGACTCACGTGGTCACCGTCAGCCGGGTCGCCGTTGGCGCGGACCCGAGCCCCAAGTTGCAGGCTAGCGCGCTGCCGCTCATCCCAGTGGCGGCAGTTTCTGCACGAGCTCGACCGCCGGAGCGAACAGGTCGCCCAGCTCTTCGACCCGCATCAGAACCTGGTCGGTCTCGAAGGTCAGGGCCGCCGGGTCGCCGATGGCTCGGCAATGCTCGACCTCCTCCCAGCGCAGCGGCGTGGACACGGTCGGGCGCTCGCGCGCGCGCACCGAATAGACGGTCACCGTCGTCTTGTGCTCGTCGTTCTGGCTCCAGTCGACGAGCACCTTGCCGGGCCGCAGGCTCCTGGTCATGCGCGACACGACGAGATCGGGCATCCGCTGCTCGAGCAGCTCGGCCACCCGCCGGGCGAAGGGCTTGGTGTCGCCGTATGTGACCTCGCTGTTCAGCGGCACGTACAGCTGCATACCCTTCGAGCCGGACGTCTTGATCAGGGACTCCAGCCCGAGCTGCTCGAACAGCCCCCGGAGCACGAGTGCGACCTCGCAGCATTCGAGGATGCCCGCCGGCGGCCCGGGGTCGAGATCGAAGACCATCATCGTGGGCTTCTCCGGCGCTTTCGCCAGTGACAGCGAGGTGTGCAGCTCGACGTCGGCCAGGTTGGCGAGCCACACGAGCGTCGGGCGATCCTGGGCGAGCGTGTAGTTGATCTCGCCGATCTGCTCGGTCTGGACGAAGCCGGGCCGGTGCGAGGGCGACTGCTTCTCGTAGAAGTGCTGGGCGTCCACGCCGCTGGGGTAGCGCTTGAGGGTCAGCGCCCGGTCGCGGAGGTGGGGCAGCACCGCGGGCGCGATCCGTGCGTAGAAGGCGATCAGATCACCTTTGGTGAACCCTGCGGCCGGGAACAGCACCTTGTCCCAGTTGGTGAGCTTCAGCCGCCGGCCCTGGCAGAGCACGATCAGGGATCCGTCGGGATTCTCGGTCACCTCGTCGAAGAGCGCCCGCGGCCCGTCGGGGGAGGGCTCATCGGCGTCGTCTGCGCCTTCGGCCACAGGTGGACCATCCAACATGACCTCTCGCGGCTCCTTGTCCTCCCGCACGCCCTTGAACGATGGCGCCCGCATCACTCCCTCGCGCGTCCAGCCGGTGAACTCGATCTCGGCCACCACGCACGGCTCCACGAACATCGACTCACGCGGAAGCTTCGGCCCGCTCTGGAACGGACTGCCCTCGCGGCGGTAGGGCTGAAGCAGCCGCTCGAGCTCCTTCAGCGTCTTGTCGCTGAAGCCGGTGCCGACACGGCCCGCGTAACTGAACGCGCCACCGTCGT
>DATGJM010000131.1:0-4144 GCA_035295205.1 Solirubrobacteraceae bacterium
GCGGAGCGCGTGCTCCTCGGAGACCAGGGTCTCGATCCGGTTCGCGATGCTCTCGTCGCTCATGTTGGGATCTTATTGCGATCCCAAACCGGCCGGTCGAGGACCAGACAGATCATCGCTGCCATCTACGCGCTCCTGAACGCGGGTGACCCGCGGGCGGTTCCTGTGGCGGCTGTGAGCCAGGCGCCGGCGAGGAGTGCGTAGAGCCCGACGCTCGCCCAGCTGAGGAACCTGGCATGTGTGTGGAGCGCGAACTCCGAGGTGCCGGTGACGAGGGTGCCGACGGGGAAGGTGAAGCTCAGCGAAGGGCTCCTGCTCGCCGAACAGTCCGGCGTCGACCCAACCCTCGCAGCCGAGGTGATGAGCTCCAGCTCGATCGGCTCGCCCATGCTCAAGGCGAGAATCCCCCTGCTCCTCGATCTGCCCGAACACGCCTGGTTCGACGTCGGATTGATGCAGAAGGACATCCACCTCGCCCGCGAAGCCGCCAACGAGCTCGCGATCCCGCTCCCATCCGCCGACGCCGCCGACGAGATGCTCACCAGAGCACGCGAGCTCGGTTACACGCACCGCGACCTTGCCGCCCTGCACCAGGTCCTCGCCCACACCCCCGCCGGACACGGCCAGCGGGCGAAGGCAACAACACCAGCTTCCTTCGCTCATTCGTGTCCGTGACCGTCGGCGGCGCAATCATCGCCAGCCTCAGCGCCGCCCTCGGAGTCCTGGCCGCCGGTTAGGCCAACCAGCGCCCAGACACCGGGAGATGGCTGGTCGAGGTCATGTACCGCATCCGCAGCGCGCTGGCGGTCCCGCCTTCATCTCGCCACAGCATTCGGCCTTGGCGTCTGGCGCGCAGCAGCTGCTGAGCGTCGTCGCGGTGCAGCAGCTCACCGGTTCGACGGCCGCCGGCACTGCGGTCTCGAGGGCGAGGGCACGTTCCAGCGCGCCCAGCGCCTCGCGGTGTTCCTCGTTCTCGATCGAGATCGCAAGGCGGCGGCGCTCCGCGTCATAGGCGATGCGCAGGAACGGGCAGCAGGCCCGCTCGACCTCGAGCGTGTGCTGGAGCAGGCTCACGGGCGGATGCTCCTCGAAGCTCACCACCACACCGGATGCGCCGTGCTCGATCCCGGCCGCGTACCGCGCGAGCTCGCGGTAGCGCTCGAGCTGGGCCTCGAGCTGGGCGGCGTCGAGGCTGCAGGTGGGCGCGCTCATCGGCGACCAGGCTTGCGGGCACGGATGATGGCCGAGGCAGCGTGCTCGTGGACGCGGTGCGTCACGCGGATCTCGACGCCCTCGAAGCCGGCGTCGAGCAGGGCGCCCCGGAACTCCTCCTCGGTGAGCGCACCCGCCACGCAGCCAGTCCACGCGGCCATGTCCGACCGCGTCTGCTCGTCCATGTCGGGGTCGGCGATCACGTCGGAGACCGCGAACCGTCCACCGGGGCGCAGCACGCGGGCGGCCTCGCGGATCACCTGGGGCTTGTCGCCCGAGAGGTTGATCACGCAGTTCGAGATGACCACGTCGACGCTGCCGTCGGCGAGCGGCATGTCCTCCAGGTAGCCCTTGAGGAACTCGACGTTCTCGACGCCGGCTTCGGCGGCGTTGGCCCGCGCGAGCTCGAGCATCTCGTCCGTCATATCGAGCCCGATCGCCCTGCCGGACGCTCCGACCCGCCGCGCGGAGATCAGCACGTCGGCTCCGGCGCCGGAGCCGAGGTCGAGCACGGTCTCGCCTTCGTGCAGGTCCGCGACCGCGGTGGGGACCCCGCAGCCCAGCGAGGCGTTCAGCGCCGCTGCCGGCACCTCGGCGCCCGTGGCCTCGTCGTACAGCGCGCCGCCGAACACGGCTGCGTCGGCGCAGCCATCCCCTCCACAGCATCCGGCCTCACGCTCGGCCCCCTGGGCCTCGGCGCGGTCGCCGGTCGCAGCGGCCCTGGCGGCTGCGGCGTACTTCTCGCGCACGGTCTCTCGAATGTCGGTCAGCTCAGCCATGCGGACAGCTCCTTCAGCGCGTCGGGGATCACGAAGTAGTAAGCCCACAGCCCGGCCCGTTCGGAGCCGACGATCCCGGCTTCGCGAAGGACCTTCAGGTGGTGGGAGACGGTTGGCTGGGAGAGATCGAACAGCGGCACCAGCTCGCACACGCACACCTTCCCGGCGTGCTTTCGCAGAACGTCGACCAGCTGCAGCCGGACCGGGTCTCCAAGCGCCTTGGCGACGGACGCCATCCGCACCGCCTCCTCGCGCTCGATGTCGGGATAGACGACGGGTTCGCAGCAGCGCACCCCGGCCGGCCTCTTCTGTTTCGGAACGAGCTCCAGATCGACAGCCATCTATATACGAATACCTATTGAGTTGATGTTTGTCAATGGATAGGCTTCGCGTCCGATGAGTCGCGTCCTGTTCGTATGCGTCCACAACGCCGGGCGCTCGCAGATGAGCCAGGCTCTGTTCAACCGCGCGGCCCGAGGCCGGCACGAAGCCCGGTCCGCCGGCAGCGAGCCCGCGGACACCGTTCATCCCGAAGTGCTCACCGTGATGGGCGAGCTCGGACTCGACCTTCGCGACGAGACACCGAAGCTGCTCACCCGGGAGCTGGCCGAGTGGGCGGACCTGGTCGTCACGATGGGATGCGGCGATGCCTGCCCGTACATCCCGGGCAAGCGCTACCTGGACTGGGAGCTCGAGGATCCCAGGGGGCGCTCGCTGGAAGATGTGCGCGCGACTCGCGACGAGATCGCCCGACGCATCGACGGGCTGCTCGCCGAGCTCAACGCAGCGACGACCGCCTCGGGCTGAGAGGCGGCAATGACCCATCCGCTCGCTCGCCGGCTGGCGGCCGAATGCCTGGGGTCCGCCCTCCTGGCGGCGCTGGTGATCGGCTCCGGCATCGCCGCTCAGCACCTCTCCCGGACCGACGCCGGGCTCGAACTGCTCGAGAACGCTGCCGCCACTGCAGCGGGCCTGTACGCGATCATCCTCATGTTCGGCCCCGTCTCCGGCGGGCACTTCAACCCCGTCGTCTCGCTGGTGGACGCGCGCTTCGGGGGCATCGCCTGGGGCGATGCGCTCGCCTACCTCCCTGCTCAGGTCGGCGGGTGTGCCCTCGGCGCGATCCTTGCGAACGGGATGTTCGCCAAAGCTGCGATCAGCATCTCGACCCACCACCGCGCCTCGAGCGCGCATCTGCTCGGGGAGGTGGTCGCGACCGCCGGACTGATCCTCGTCATCTTCGCGCTCGCTCGCACCCATCGGGTGGCCCAGGCGCCGGCGGCGGTCGGCGCCTACATCGGCGCCGCCTACTGGTTCACCAGCTCGACGAGCTTCGCCAACCCCGCGATCAGCGTCGGGCGCATGCTCTCGAACACCTTTGCCGGCATCGCACCCGCCTCTGTCCCGGGCTTCGTCCTGGCCCAGGCCGTAGGCGGGGCGTTGGCCGTGCTCACAATCCGCATGCTCTATCCCCACGTGACGCCAGCAGACGCAGCCAGGGTGGTCGTCCCGGCCGACGCAGACGAGTCTCTCGAGCTCGCCACGAGGCGGACCACGGGCTCCTGAGCGCTGCGGGCGACCGGAGGGGTCGGCCTTCAGACCAAAGACTGGCAATCTCCGGGAAGGAACCGTAGGCTGCGGGCGTCATTCGGGTGTCGGGCCCGCCCGGGACGTGGCCCATGACGGGCTCATCGCATATTTCGGCGCACTACAAGAGGAGGGGTAGTGAAGCGAAGGATCTATCGCCGGCCAGCGTTGCTGATGGCAGCAGTGACGATGGCGTTGCTGGTCGCAGCACTCGGCGCGTCGAGCGCCTCAGCGGTGTTCAAGAAGCTGCCGAACGGCCACATCGTGTCCTACCAGCCGCTGCGAGGGGCGGCGTCGAAGCTCAAGAAGTACGACCTCGCGTTCAACAACATGGACTACAACGGCGGCCCGATCATGCCGACCAACACGGACTACATGATCGTCTGGAGCCCGAAGGGGACCGGGCTGTTCGCGCCGGAGTACCTCCCCGGCATCGCGCGGTACTTCACCGACCTCGCGCACGACAACGGCGGTAACCAGAACGTCGACTCGGTCACGGCGGGGCAGTACAACGACCTGACCGGGGCCACGGTGCACTACGCCGTGACCTTCGGCGGAATGATCCT
>DATGJM010000132.1:0-26237 GCA_035295205.1 Solirubrobacteraceae bacterium
GGATCCGGCGCGCGCTCGTCGTCCGCGAACACCGTGATCAATCGCCCATCCCCGGGATCGAAGTAGAGGTGGCTCTCGCTCGGCCGATCGAGGTTCGGCTGCTCGAACACGAACGGCATGCCGAGGACGCCCTCCCAGAAGTCGATTGACGTCTGGCGGTCGGCCCCGACCAGCGTGATGTGGTGGACGCCTTGACTCTGAAGCTTTCGTATCGCCCTCACCTCCGGTGCTCTATCAGTCTGGACTTGTATTCGCTGCGTTGCAAGGTCCCCCAGGGGACAAGCTCGACTCGCGTCTGGACGACCAGCGCGCCGCGCACGCGCTCGCTGATCGAGCTCGCCAGAGAAGGATCGCCTTCGCGACCGGGGCCCAGCTCGACAGCCACGGCGAGCGGCGGCTCCTGGCGCGGGCCGGCGGCGGCTGCATGGACCACGATGTGGCCGCTCACGTCGGGCGCGAAGCCGCTCACGACTTCGCGGATCGCCGATGGGAAGACGTTCACGCCGCGCACGATCAGCATGTCGTCAGTCCTGCCGAGGCAGCGGACCCGCGGGCTCGTGCGACCGCAGCGACATGGGCGGGTGCGCAGCTCCACGTGGTCGCGAGTGCGGAATCGCAGCAGCGGCGCGGCGCGGTGCTGGAGGTGTGTGAGCACGAGCTCGCCTCTCGCCCCGTCCTCCGCCTCGAGGGCCCGAGCGGTATCCGGATCGATCAGCTCGAAGTGCACCAGGCCCCGTGCGCCCAGGTGCATCCCGTCCTGCTCCTCACACTCCCCCCACAGCGAGGGACCGATGTCGCCAATGCCCATCGCCTCGGTGACCTTCGCGCCCCAGCCATCCTCGATCCTGGCCCGGAAGGCGGGCTCGCCCCCGCCGGGCTCGCCGGCGACGAGTACTCGGCGCACGCTCGAGCTCTGAAGCTCGAGTCCCCGCTCCGCCGCCCATTCGATCGCGTAATCGGCGTAGGACGGAGTCAGCACCGCCGCCTCCGGCTTGAGGTCGTCGATGACCTGCATGAGCCGCTCGGTGTTGCCGGTGCCGACCGGGATGTGGCAGAGGCCGATGCGATCGAACGCCGACAGCGCGGCCCCGGCCACGAACGGCCCAGCGTTGTAAGTCGAAACGATGCGCTCGCCGGCCGCTAGGCCCGAGGCCGCGTAGCTGCGCGCTGAGCCGGTGACCCATCGCTGGAGATCCTCGGCTGTGAGCGGGATATAGCTCGGCGACCCGGTGGTGCCGCTGGTCGAGTAGACCCTCACGATCTCGGCCGCGGGTGCGCACAGGTGCGCACCGAACGGGTTCTCCGGCGTCGCGGTCGCCCGGATCTCCTGCTTCTCCGTCAAGGGCAGCGACGCGATCTCTTCCAGACCCCCCGCTGCGGGCGCCGAGGACAGCCCGGCTTCCATGAGCTTCTCGCGATAGAAGGCCGAGCGTTCGAAGAGATAGGCGAGCTGGGCTCGGTAGTGGGCATCGTCGAGCTCGCGCTGCCGCTCCCACGGGCAGCTCTCGACCTCAGGTTCCAGCATCAGGCGTGGGCTCGTAGCTGATCGCCTCCTCCGCGCGGGCCGCCATCAGGAAGCCCACGGGCGCCTGCTGCTCCTCGGCGAGGTGCGCGAGCAGCCCCCCGGTGCGAGCGAGGATAGGTATCGCCTTGACCGCGGAGGCGGGGAATCCCAGGTCGAGCATCGCCGCCGCGATGGGCATCGACACGTTCATCGTCAGCGGTCTTCCCCACACGCCGGGAATCGCCTCACGCACGAGCCGCGCCATCGCGACGTGGGCAGCGCTCACGCCACGCTCGTCGGCGAGCTCAAGCAGGCGCTCGGCCCGGGGGTCGATCGGGTGGTGGACGGGGTGTCCGAAGCCCGGCACCCGGTCGCCGGCCGCGAAGATCGATGCCACGGCACCCTGCGCCACCGCCGCTGGGGACTCACCGGCGAGCACTCGCTCGTGCGCATCGACCAGCAGCCGGGCACACGCGTCGGCGGTGCCGAGGATCACCGGTCCGCAGCCCAGGATCCCCGCCGCGACCGCGCCCTGGAGCGATCCCGGATCCGCGGCGAGGGTCATTCGCGCGGCCACGTTCGTGGGCATCATCCCGTGCTCGGCGATCGAGACCAGCACCGCATCGAGGAAGAAGCGCTCGTTCGCGGTCGGCTCCCGGCCGACCAGAAGCAGGTGGAAGAACTCAGTGAAGCTGAGGCGGCCGATCAGGCTGCTCAGGTCGCGGCCCCTGACCTCGACACGGTCTGAGTAGGCCTGGCTTATCTCGGTGGTGGCCTTCAAGGCT
Source organism: Solirubrobacteraceae bacterium (assembly GCA_035295205.1). Lineage (GTDB taxonomy): Bacteria > Actinomycetota > Thermoleophilia > Solirubrobacterales > Solirubrobacteraceae > Palsa-465. Next base: position 2,290 of record DATGJM010000132.1, read on the forward strand.
TTGGCTGGCGCGACTGCACACGGCGCACCCGGCGCGCCCCCTCCGGCACCATACACCCGAGCGCGGCCGTGGCCGCCAGGATCACCGGGCCGTTTCCTGACCGCGTCTCCTCGACCGGGATCCCGACGATGTGGGCGAGCGGCACGGCTCTCAGCGTCTCCTTCCGATCGCGTAGCCGATCGCGCCGAACAGGAACGCGAGGACCCCGGCCGAGCCCAGCAGCGTGCGCGGGTTGCTCAGCCGACCGCCGATCACGCTCGCGGCGACTTGCATCACCGGCAGGGAGGACTCCGCCGGCGCGCCGGCCGGCGCCCGCACCGGCTCCGTCGCCGTGCGTCCCCCGTCCGCCGCCCGCACCGTCTCGGTCGCGGCCGGCGCGGTCATCGTCGAAGTCTGGGCCCGGGCCTCGGAGGCGCTCGCCGTCTGCGCGGCGCCCGCCGCATCTGCGCCGACCGGCTGCTCCGGAACGGCGACCAGCATCTCCGCCAGGTTGACGGCAAACAGCTCGGTGAGCTTCTGGGCGACGTCGACGATCATGCCCCGGCCCATGGCCGCTGCCCGACCGCTGATCTGCAGCTCGGTGCTGATCGTCCCCCGCGTGCCGTCGGCCGCTTCCGTCAATGCCATCCCGATCCGCGCGTCGGCGGTGCCCTGACCCCGCGCCTCCGTGGCCCGGGCGCGCAGGAGCGCGTGCCGCGCGGCGTCGTCGCGCTCGACGATCGCCACCTGCCCGCGGTACTGGAGGGACATTGGTCCCAGCTTGACCCGCACCGCCACCCTGAATTCGTTTTCGCCAAGGCGTTCGAGCACCTCGGCACCCGGCATGCACGGTGCCACCCGCTCGAGGTCCATGAGCGTCGCCCATACATCGTCGATCGGAGCCTGCACCACGAATGTGTTCTCGAAGTTCACCTATCGCCTCCTTCACTGTGAGCGATCGCGTCGGCCATGGCGGACAACGAACGAAGGCTATGCCCGATGACGAACGCGTCGCAATACGAAAAGTGCGGCCGCCATCCCGCCGCCGGCGGGAGCGGCATCCTCGCGCTCGCCCCCTCGGTGCTGGCCGAGCTGCGCAGGCGCTGCGCTCGCGCGGCTCGACGTACGGGCGGCGAACCCGAGCGGTTAATTACTGATCCGACTTCGCCCGCGGGCGGATGGAGCGCTCGCTCGCACGTCGTAGGTTCGAGATGTCGCCTAGCCTGAGGCGCCGACGTCTTGGACTCCCCCGACGAACAGGAGGCCCGGTCATGACCAGCACCCGCTTCTCCAGCGCCGACGCGGCTTGGCTGCGGATGGACCAGCCGACCAACCTCATGGTCATCACGTCGCTGTCGCTGTTCGACTCTCCCGTCGACTGGGCGCGATTTCGCGAGATCACCCAGCGCCGGCTGGTCGATCGCTACCCGCGCTTTCGCCAGCGGGTGGTCGAGAGCCGGTTGCCGCTGCGCCCGCCGAAGTGGCAGGACGACCCGGACTTCGCACTCGAGCACCATCTGCACCACATCGCGCTTCCCGCGCCCGGGGACGAGGCCGCGCTCCGCGCGCTGGTGAGCGACATCATGACCCTACCCCTGGACCACAACCGTCCGCTGTGGCACATCTACATGGTCGACGGCTTCGGGCCGAGCGGGGCGGCGACGATCGCGCGCATGCACCACTGCATCGCCGACGGCGTGGCCCTGGCACGGGTCCTGCTCTCCCTGACCGACTCCGAGCCCGACGCCGGTATCGGGCCGGCGGCAGCCGCGTTGCGCCTGCCCGCCACGCGTCTGCGCATCGGGGGTGTGCCCCTCCCCCGCACCCGTCTCCTGAGCCGAACCGCCGATCTCGGGCTCACAGTCGCGCGCCAAGGCGCCGAGATCGCGACCTCGCCCTCCCACGCCGCGCGACTCGCCGGCGCGGTCGCCCGTGACGGCGCGACGGCGCTGCGGCTGCTGCTGACGCCGGCCGACGCTGCCACCGCGATCAAAGGCGATCCCGGGATCAGCCGCCGGGTGGCCTGGACGCGGCCACTGCCCCTGGCCGAGATCAAGACCATCGCCCATCGCCACGACGCCACGGTCAACGACGTGCTCCTGGCCGGCGTGGCCGGAGGGCTACGCCACTACCTGCAGGAGTGCGGCGGTCCGGTGGCCGAGATCCAGGCGATGGTCCCCGTCAATCTGCGTCCCCTGGACAGGCCGATCCCGAGCGATCTCGGGAATCGCTTCGGGCTCGTGATGCTGCCGCTGCCGGTCGGCACCAGCGGGGCCTACCGACGCCTGACCGAGGTCCACCGGCGCATGAACGAGATCAAGCAGGGTCGCGACGGACAGGTCTCCTACGGAATCCTCAGCCTCGCAGGACTCGTCCCCGAGGCCGTCGAGCGGGCGGTGATCGACGTGTTCTCGGGCAAGGGCACCGCCGTCATGACCAACGTGATCGGCCCCGCCGAGATCGTTTACATGGCTGGCACCCCGGTCCGCTCGGTGCTGTTCTGGGCGCCGACGTCGGGGCACATCGGGATGAGCGTGTCGATCTTCAGCTATCGCGGCGAGGTCACGGTCGGGCTGATGGTCGACGCCGCGCTGGTTCCCGATCCGGACGCCATCGCCCAGCACCTCGAGCGCGAGCTCGAAGCCCTGGCGGCGCTGCCCCAGAAGGGCCGCCGGCGGTCGGCCCGCCGCCCGCGCGAGCCGGCGATCAGGTGAGCGCCGGCGCCCGACGGCGCACGCTCAGAGCCTGACGCAGGTCGGCAACGAGGTCCTCGGGCTCCTCGATGCCGCAGCTCAGCCGCACCAGGTCGGCCGGCACCGCGGCGTCCGACTCCTCGACCGACTGGTGGGTCATCGCCTGCGGGACCTCGATCAGCGATTCGACGCCGCCCAGCGACTCGGCCAGCGTGAACAGGCGCGTGCGTCCCGCCAGCTCGCGAGCCTCCGGGTGACGGAAGCTGACCATGCCGGAGAACCCGGGCCAGCGGACCTCCGAGACCTCGGGGGTGGCTCTCAGCAGCTCGGCCACGGCCGCCGCGCTGCGGGCGTGCGCGGCCATGCGCAGGTGCAGCGTGCGCAGCCCGCGGTGCACGAGGAAGCAGTCGAAGGGCCCCGGGATCGCGCCGATCGCGTTCTGGACGAAGCGCAGCCGCTCGTACCAGTCACGGTCCCGGGTGATCACCACGCCCCCGACCACGTCCGAATGGCCGCCGAGATACTTGGTCGTCGAGTGCACCACGAAGTCGGCCCCGAGCTCGAGCGGGCGCTGGTTGACCGGGGTGGCGAAGGTGTTATCGACGGCCACCAGCGCGTGGCCACGACGGGCGATCACGCCCTCGATGTCGATCACGTTCAGCAGCGGGTTGGTCGGGCTCTCGACCCAGATCAGGCGAGTGTCGGCGGTGACCGCGCCTTCAACCATCGTCAGGTCGGTCTGGTCGACGAGGTCGTAGCTCAGGCCCCACCGAGTGAAGACCTTGTCGACCAGGCGGTAGGTCCCCCCGTAGAGATCGCCCGGGAGCACCATGTGAGCACCGGCCTGCGCCACCACCGTGATCAGCGCGTGCTCGGCCGCGAGGCCCGAGGAGAAGGCCACGGCCAGGCCACCCTCCAGCTCGCCCAGCGCCTGCTCCAGAGCTGCCCGGGTCGGGTTGGCCGAGCGGGCGTAGTCATAGTCCTCGACGAACTCGCCCGGGGCTCGCTGGGCGTAGGTCGAGGTCTGATGGATCGCCGGGATGACGGAGCCGAAGCTCGGGTCCGGGGTCAGGCCGGCGTGGACGGCTCGGGTCGCGAACGCGTCGCTCCCGGGGCGGCGCTCATGCTCGCTCATGACGCGAGCGCCTCGAGCAGGTCGGCGCGGGTCACGAGGCCGATCGAGCGGCCGTGCTCGGTGACGAGCAGCGCCTGCTGATCGCCGACCAGCAGTTCGATCGCCTCGCGGACCGAGTCCTCGGTGGACACCGCCGAGAACGGCGGCTCCATGACCTCGACGATCTCGGCGTTCAATGCCGCGGGATCCTCGGCCGCGCGCTTGAGCAGCCCACGCTCGGAGATCGCGCCGACGACGGTGGCCTGATCCTTCGCGCTCACGACCGGAAGCTGCGAGACCCGATGCTCGTGCAGCAGCGCGATCGCGTCGCGCACCCGCCAGTGGGTCTCGACCGTGACCAGCGAAGGCATCTCGCCGGCGTCGCGCTTGCGGCGCAGGACGTCCCCGACCATGAGCTCGGTGTCCCGCTCGAGGAAGCCGTACTGGCGCATCCAGGCGTCGGAGTAGATCTTCGAGAGGTAGGAGCGCCCGCCGTCGGGCAGGATCACGACGACCATCGCCTGCGGGTCCTCGATCTCGGCTGCCGCCTGCAGCGCCGCGTGGACGGCCATCCCGCCCGAGCCGCCGGCCAGGATGCCCTCGACCTCGGCCAGGCGCCGGGTGGTCAGGAAGGCGTCGCGATCGGAGACCATGATCCAGCGGTCGACCACCGAGCGATCGAAGGTCTCGGGCCAGAAGTCCTCGCCCACGCCCTCGACCAGGTAGGGCCGGACGTTCTCCTCCCCACCCGAGTAGATCGAGCCCTCGGGGTCGGCTCCGATCACGACCAGGTCAGGCTTCTGCTCGCGCAGGTAGCGCACCGTGCCGGTGACCGTGCCGCCCGTGCCCACGCCGCACACCAAGTGGGTGATCCGCCCACCGGTCTGCTCCCACAGCTCCGGACCGGTCGACTCGTAGTGGGCCTGGGGGTTGGCCTGGTTGAAGTACTGGTTGGGCTGGAAGGCGCCCGGGATCTCCTTGGTCAGGCGATCGGCCACCCGGTAGTAGGACTGGGGCGAGTCGGGCGGCACATCGGTGGGCGCCACGACCACGTCGGCGCCGTAGGCCCGCAGCAGGTCGATCTTCTCGCGCGACATCTTGTCGGGCATCACGGCGATCACCCGGTAGCCGCGCAGACGGGCGGCGATCGCCAGCCCGGTGCCGGTGTTCCCCGAGGTCGGCTCGACGATCGTGCCGCCCGGGCGCAGCCTGCCGTCGCGCTCGGCGGCGTCGATCATTGCCACGGCAACGCGGTCCTTGATCGAGCCTCCGGGATTGAAGACTTCGAGCTTGGCGAGCACTTCGGGGCGCAGTCCGGCGGCAATGCGGTTCAGGCGCACGAGCGGCGTGTTACCGATCGTGTCGAGGATCGAGTCCTGGATGGCTGGAGCGAGCGTGGTGGGAGACATGGCGCTCATCATGAACTATCGAATGATGCGGCGCGAGCCATCCGCAGAATCTTCGTGTATATCTCGCTTTGTCGTAGTATCTTCACAGAAGCGACCCAGGAGAACGAGTCATGCCGAAGCATCCACAGCCGGCGGTAGACGACGTGGACCGCGCGATCCTCGAGCTCCTGGCCGCGGACGCCCGGATCACCAATCAGCGCCTGGCCGACCGGGTCGGCATCGCCCCCTCCACAGCGCTCGGTCGGCTGCGCTCGCTGCGCGAGCGAGGCGTGATCCGTGGCTTTCACACCGAGGTCGACCTGGCCGCGCTCGGGCGGCCGCTGCAGGCACTCGTGGCCGTCCGACTGACCGTGCACGCGCGCGAGCAGATCGACGCCTTCACCCAGGCGGTGCGGACCCTGCCCGGCGTGCTGATGGTCTTCCACCTCACCGGAGTCACCGACTACCTGGTCTGGGTGGCCGCAGCCGACGCCCAGGACCTGCGCGAGTTCGTGGTCGACCACCTGGCCACGCACCCGTCGGTGTCCCACGCCGAGACGTCGCTGATCTATGAGGCGCGCCGGGGCCCCGGGATCTGGGGTGCGGCCGACCCGGCCACGGGGTGAGCGCTATGTCGTGCTCGAGCGCAGGCGCCCGCTGATATCCGCGCACTCGACGCAGACATCCTCGGGCACGACGCCGAGGCGCATGAGCCCGGCGAACAGCTTGCAGCCGAGGCAGTAGCCCGCGATCGACTCGAGCCCGGCCGCTACTACGAACAGCCCGAGGAGCACGTCGGCCGCGGGGATCGAGCCCGCGAGCCACGCGATCAGCGCGGCGCTCGACATCCCCGCCCCCATTCCCTGGGCAAAGCGCTTGGGCGGCCCCGGGACCGGGCGCCGCGGACCCAGGCGAGGGGCGATCACGTTCTGGGCCAGCCACCCCAGAGGGCTCAGCGTCGGACCGGTGAGCACTCGGGCCCAGAAGCCGTAGGTGAGCGGCACGAGCAACCAGTACGAGCCCGTGGCCAGCATCACCACCACGGTGAGGAGCACGACCCCGGCGACCACGCGCGCCGCCTTTTCGTTGACCGGGTTCGGAAAGGAGAACAGCCGCATGCCCGAAGGCTAGCAATCCCGACCGGTATTTAGGCAATTACGCGGCGGCTGGCGCCCCAGGGACGTGGGGAAGGGCGCCAGCCTGACCGCGGACCCCCGGTCATCTCAGTAGGGACGCCGGGCGGGTTCGTACCCGAGCTCGGCGCGCCGGGCATGACGGCGCTCGCGCGCCATGCGCTCGAGGACCTCCAGATGCTCCTGCGACCGGCTCCGTCTGGGTAGTTGATTCAGTGCGCGCGAGGGCACGCGCGCGACGGCGACTGGGAGCAGCCGCACGCTCGCCTGCAGGTATCCCCGCATGGGAGGATCTCCTTTCGATTGATAGGTCAGCCGCGGACAGCCGGCGTGGACCTACCAAGGCAGGCAGGAGTAACTGTCACTTGACAGGTCAGTTGACAGTCAGTGTCAGTCCGGCGTCTCTGGCTATATGTGTTGGTGGTTGTGGTTCACGGGCAAAAAAAGGGCGACCCGTCCGGGTCGCCCTCGCGTGGTGGGAATGTGGGCTGCCGCCGCTAGCGTGCGGCCCTCCCCGCGAGGGCTGGCGTTCCGAGTCCGGCCTTGATCCCGCCACAGAACGCGGGAACCGCCGTATTCGGCGTGGCCCAGAACGATGCGTGTGCGGTGATCGTGGTCATAGATATCGGCCTCCGAGTTGAGCTCGGGTGGCAAGAGTAACCCATGTGTGAATTGCGCGCAAGGGCTCTCGCGCAAAAAATTCACACGCGGACGCGGGCCGGCCGGGGAGTTACCCCCGGCCACGCCAAAGCGCTTTCAGCCGACGCGGTAGCGCTCGGTGAGCGACGACAGCTTGCCGGAGAGGTCGTTGAGGTCCTTGGCGGCCCGCTGCGACTGCTCGGCGCCTTCCACGAAGTGGCTGGTGCCGGCGTTGATCTCCTGCATTGCGGCGGCGATCTGGACCATGCTCGCGCTCTGCTGCTGCACCGAGGCGGCGATTTCAGCCGCAGCGTCGGACGCCGCACGGATCGTGTCGGTCAGGCTTGCGATGCCCTGGCCCGCCTGACCGGCGAGCTCGATGCCCTGGGCGACCACCTCGGTGCCCTGCTGGCTTGCCTGGACGGCGGCCTGGGTGGCGAGCTGGATGTCGTGGAGGATCGTCTCTACCTGGGCCGTGGCCTCCTTGGACTGCTCGGCGAGGCTGCGCACCTGGTCGGCGACGACCGCGAAGCCCCGACCGTGCTCGCCCGCACGGGCCGCCTCGATGCTCGCGTTCAGCGCCAGCAGGTTCGAGCGATCGGCGAGCCCGTTGACGGTGGCGGTGATCTCACCGATCTGCTGGCTGCACTCCGACAGCGTCGCGATGCCCTGGGCGATACCGTCGACGCGGTCGCGGATGTCCTCCATCGCGGCCGCGATCGCGGCCACGGCGCTCGTGCCCTCGTCGCTGACCACCAGGGAAGCTCGAGCCCGCTCGGCGACCTCCTCGGCCTTGGTGGCCGTGATGTCAGCGGCGTGGCGCAGCTCGTCGACCGTGCAGGACGTCTGCTGGATGGCGGCCGACTGGTGGTTGGCACTCTCGGTGTGCTGGCTCACGACGGCGAGGATCTCGGAGGTGGACAGGCCCATGTTGGAGACGCCGATCTGGATCTCGCTCGAGATCTCGGCCAGGCCCTCGACCATGCGATTGAGGCTGCCCGCGAGCTCCGACAGCTCCTCGCTGCCGACGGCCGCGACGGTGGCCGTGAGGTCGCCGTCGGCCACGCGAGAGGCGAAGTCCGAGTATTGGCGCACGGTGGCCTGCAGGGCCTCGCGCGAGCGCCGCTCCGCCTCGGCGGCCTCGGCGAGCTCGTCCTGGCGTTCCTGGTTGAGGGCGTTCAGGCGCTTGAGGGCCAGTCCGAAGCGAGCGCCGGCAGCGGCCAGCGTGAGCGAGGAAAGGGCGATCGCGACCTGGCCGGCGTGGGACAGCGAGCCGACGAGGAGGACAAACAGCGCCAGGCCCCCGGCCACGGCGGGCACGGCGAAGCCGCTGGACTTGTGCTCGCTGGCCTCGCCCACGGTACCCCTGGTCAGCCAGATCGCGCACGAGATCAGGAACAGCGAGGCCGGCCAGGCCATCGCGTTGAAGAAGAAGCCGACGTGCGTGGCGACCATGCCCGGGAACAGGGCGGCGATGTCGCCGGCGGCGTTGACCACACAGGCCGCGCACAGCAGGTACCAGCGCGCGCGCTTGCCCTTCGGGAGCATGAAGATCGGGATCGCGACCAGGACGAGCAGCAGCAGGTCGCCGAGCGGATAGATCACGTTGACAGCCGTGCCGGCGGTATCCCCCCCGCTCCAGTTCACGATCGCCGAGAACGCGAAGGCCGCGAACAGCGCGCCCGTGATGAGCGCGGCGATCACGCCGTCGAGATAGTTGGCGACGGTGAACTTGCGAACGTCGCGGCGCATCAGCACCATCACGCCGACGTAGACGAGTGGGAAGAAGCCGTACCAGAGGATGTTGGCTGGCGAGAGCGTGGCCGGCGTCGCGCCGTTCAGCGTCTCGAACGTCATCGCGAAGTCGCCGATCGACCACGAGCACATGCCGATGCCGAGGAAGAGCCCGAATGCGCGGTCTTCGCGACGCGCGAGCGCCCGCGCGAGAACCAGCAGGCTCGAGATGAGCTCGAACGAGGCCACGCCCCAGCCGTCGACGAGCGTCGTGGTATCCCCCGTCGCCTTCAGGATCAGCTTGACGCAGTAACCAACCAGTACCAGGGCGAGCAGGCCGTAGAGGGCCTTGACGCCGGCGCCTGCCGTCTCAGGACGGTCTTCCTTGATGTCGAGCACTGCCATCGGAAACCTCAGCTCCCCGTTCTATTGGTGGTCGGCGGTAGCCGCCGGCTGCTCCCCGGTACGCCTGGTGCCGTTTGCAACCACCAGGGCGATCTGGCTGGAAACATCGGCCGACTCACCGAGATCTGTAGCGACGCGGGCCAAACTAAGTAGCTGCTAAGACAGAAATCGGCAGCTGTGAGCGAGACCGCTGCGGTTTGAGCGACCCCACAGCGGGCACCTTTGACCGCACAGGCGCTCAGCTACAGGAGGTGCCAACGATGCGGAGCTTGACTACCAGGGCAGCCGGTCTGCTGATCCTGGCGGGCGGCGTGTGGGGCGGTCTGATCCCATTCGTCGGGCCCTATTTCCACTTTGTCCTCGGTCCCGACAAGGCCTGGACCTGGACCAGCGGCCGGCTATGGCTCGACGTCCTTCCGGGTATCGCCGCCGTGGTCGGCGGCCTGATGCTGCTGGGCGCCGGACCCCGGCCAAGCGGCCGGCTGGGAGCGCTCCTCGCGATCTGCGCGGGCGTGTGGTTCGCGATCGGCCCGGATATCAGCCTGCTCTGGAACAGCGTGGGCGCCCAGGGCGGCGCTCATGGCTCTCGCGGCGTGCGCATGCTCGAGATGCTGACCTTCCACACCGGCCTTGGCGCCCTGATGGCGACCCTCGGTGGTTACGCGCTACCTGGCCTCTGGCGCACCGTGGCCGCGCCCGCCGCGGTCCCAGCCGGCGCTGAGACCCGGAGAGTGGTCCCCGCCGAGGCCTCGATGCCCGCTTCGGCGGATGCTCCGGCCGCGGGTGCGCGGACCGCGGTTCCCGCCGCCGCAGGTACCCGGGCGGCTGCGAGCCCGGTTGTCCCACCAGCCGGAGCTGGTGCCCCCGCGGGCGGCACTGGTGCCGCGACGACCGGCGCCGCTGCTTCAGCGGGCGCTGCTGAGGCCCCCGGCGCCGTTCCCGCCGAAGCCGGCGCAGCACCCGTCGGCACGCGCGACGCTCACTACGCGGACACCGGCCACACCACGCGGCGTCGCCGCGGCGGCCTGCGCTCTCTGTTCGCGCGTCATTGACCACACCACGCAGGCCCGCCGGCGGATGAGGGTCGGCCGGCGGGCCACGCGCGTCAGGACCACCACTTCTCCTCGCGGGCGCTCGAGGTTCCGTCGGTGCGATCGAGGTCGTCGAGCTCCGACATCTCGGCCTCGCCGAGCTCGAAGTCGAACAGCGCGCCGTTCTCCTCGATCCGCTCGCGGTGGGTTGACTTGGGGATCACGGCTGTGCCGCGCTGCAGGCACCAGCGCAGTAGGACCTGGGCCGGTGTGCGCCCGACGCGCTCGGCGATGGCGGTCACCGCCGGATCGCCGAGGTGGCGTCCGGTGCCCAGCGAGCTGTAGGCCGTGATCGCCAGCCGGCGCTCGCGGCATGCCTCGAGCAGCGCCCGCCGGTAGTTGAACGGGCCGAACTGCACCTGATCGACGACCGGGCGAACCTCGGCGATCGACAGGACCTCGTCCATCTCGGCCACGTCGAAGTTGGAGATCCCGATCGAGCGGGCGTGCCCGCGCTCGCTCGCTCGCTCCATGCCGGGCCAGGCCCAGGTCGCGCCCCCCTCGGGCCAGTGCACGATGTAGAGATCGACGTAATCGACTCCGAGGCGCCGCAGGCTGCGCTCGATCTCGACCGCGGGATCGTTCAGCCGGGGGAAGAACTTGGTGGTGATGAACACGTCCTCGCGCGCAACGCCGCTGGCCTGCAGCGCGCGACCGACGCTGGCCTCGTTGCCGTAGGCCTGGGCGGTGTCGATGAGGCGGTAGCCGAGCTCGAGCGCCCATCGCACCGCGTTCTCGCACTCCTGACCATCGGGCACCTGCCACACGCCCAAGCCGAGCGCGGGCATCCGCGTGCCGTCACCGAGCGTCAGCGTATGAACGTCGAAGCTCACGTTGCCTCCCTGGAGTCGGATTCAAGTCGGGACCACCGGTTACCGTACCCGGGCCGTGACCCCCGTCACCTCGCCACTCGATTCGGCCATGGCGCAGCTGCGCCACGTGATTGCGACCCGCTATGTGACGCCGCTGCGCGAGGGTGGGTCGCTCCCCGGGCTCGTCGAGGCCGACGACGACGGGTTGTACGTGATGAAGTTCAGCGGCGCGGGTCAGGGCGAGGCGGCGCTGGTGGCCGAGGTGGTGGGCGGCGAGCTGGCCCGGGCGCTCGGCTTCCCGGTGCCCGAGCTCGTGATCGCCGAGCTCGACCCCGAGCTGGCGCGGGCCGAGCCCGACATCGAGATCCAGGAGCTCGCGCTCGCCAGCGCGGGCGAGAACCTGGGTGTGGACTTCCTGCCGGGAGCTCTCCCCTTCACTCCCGCCGCCGCTCGCGCGACCGCCCCGGAAGCCGCCGCGGCCCTCGTCTGGTTCGACGCGCTGGTCATGAACGTCGACCGCACGCCGCGTAATCCGAACCTGCTCGTCTGGCACGGGCGAACGTGGCTGATCGACCACGGCGCCACGTTCTTCCGACAGCACGGCGACGCGCCTCTGCGCGATAGCGCCCACGCGGCGTTCCCGATGATCGCCGAGCACGTCCTCCTCGACCGGGCGGCGCCGATCGAGGAGGCGGACGCTCGGCTGACCCCGCTGGCGCAGGCTGCAGTGACCCACGCGGTCAGCCTCGTGCCCGACGGGTGGCTCGGAGCGGATCCCGCCTCCCGGCGCGAGGACTTCGGCGCATTTCTTCATGCGCGCCTCGAGCCGCCGCGCGCCTGGCTGGATGAGGTCCGGGGTGCCCGAGCGTAGGCCGTTTCAGTACACGATCCTGCGGCTCGTGCCGCGGATCGAGCGCGGCGAGTGCATCAACGTGGGCGTGGTGCTGTTCTGCCGCCAGCACGGATTCCTGCGCGCCCGGATCGGGGTCGACGAGTCGCGGCTGCGAGCGCTTGCTCCCGGCCTCGACGCAACCGAGGTGCGAGTCCACCTTGGCGCCATCGAGGCGGTCGTCGACGGAGCCGAGGAGGCCGGCGCGCTCGGCCGCCTCGATCAGTCAGAACGCTTCGGCTGGGTGGCCGCCCGCTCATCGACCGTGATCCAGGCCTCCGAGGTTCACACGGGCCTGACTGACGATCCCGCGGCCACGCTCGAGCACCTCTACAGAACGCTCGTGCAGACGGACTGACTCAGTGCGCAAGCTCTCGCAGCGCGACCAGCGATTGCGCGAGGAGCTTCGCCACCTCGCGGCCGCCGAACAGCCGCATCACGAGCCCTCGGGAGCGGCTGGCCGGTACCTGTCGCGAGACCATCTTCACGCGCGTGCCTTCGTCCTCCGGGACGAGCGTGATCGTGAACACGGTCTCGGCGGCGAACCGGGGGGCCGGCTTGCCGTCGAGGCGCTCGGCCAGATGACGCCAACTGAGCCTGCGCGCCGGATCGTAGGCCACGATCTCCTGGTCGATCTCGGAGCGCTTGCTTCCCCAATGGCCGTGCAGCCGCTGCCGGCGGCCGAGGCCCTGGCCCTCGACCATCTCCATCCGGTCAGCGAACGCGAACCACTCCCCCATTCGCGCCGGATCGTCGATCAGCGGCCAGAGCTGCTCCGGAGTAGCCCGTACGCGTCCTTCCTCGATTACGGTCACGTCGTTCATGGTCGATAATAGTACATGATTTGAACAGTTCAGACTCAGAACAATTCGAGTGCCTCTACCGCCGCCTGTGGGGAGCGCTGCACAAGCCCGACGACCCCGACCTCTCGCAGCACGAGCGCATGCTGCTGCACCACGTGCCCGACCGGGGAGCCATCGCGCTCACCGAGCTCGCGCGCCACCTCGCGCTCCCGAAGAGCTCGGCATCGGTGGTGGTGAAGGACCTCGCCCGGCGCGGCTTTCTCACGCGGACCCGGGACCCCGAGGATGAACGGCGGCTGCGGATCGAGCTCACGAGCGCTGGCCGCGAGCGGGTTCAGGCGGACACGGTGCTCGAGCCCGCGCGCCTGGCGTCGGCGTTCGGGCGGCTGGACGCGGATCAGCGGGCGGAGCTGCTGGCGACGATGGGCGCGCTGGCCGACGCGGCCGAAGGGCTCAGCACTGGATCCCCTCGGGAGTCGCCGCCTCCTGCTCGAGATCCTGGAGCGTGATCCCGGGCTGGTTTCGCTGGCAGGCCGCCAACGCCGCCTTGGCCTTGGCGACCTCCTCCGGGGTCGGGGTGAACCCGGGAGCGGTCGGCACGCCGGCCGGCGAGACGCCGCCGCTGGGCGCTGTCGTCGTTGGCGTCGACGAGGTCGTGTCCGTGCTCGTGCTCGGCGGGGTCGTGGTCGCCGTCGTGGCCGGGATCGTCGCCGTCGGGGTCGTGGTCACGGTCGGCGTGCTGGTGCTCGCCGGCGGCCCGGTCAATGCGCTCGTGGTTGACGTCGTGGCGGCGCCCCCGCCGCATCCGGCCAGCGCCAGGACAGCGAGCAGCGCGCCGATCAGGCGGCTTCTCATCACCCGTGAGGGTAGCCGTCGAGGAACTCGGTCAGGGCGGCGTTGAACGTCCGCGGGCGCTCGAGCATCGGAACGTGCCCGGTGTCCTTCAGGAGCAGGAGCTGTGAGCCCTCGATCAGGCGGGCCCACTCGTGCGCGTCCGCCACCGGCACGAGCATGTCCTCCTCGCCGTGGACGATCAGGGTCGGGCAGCGGATCTCGCTCAGGCGGTCGCGGAAGTCATACGACAGCAGCGCGTCCATGGCCAGCAGGAAGCCCGGCATCCCCGGACCGCCCGCCTGCTCGGCCACCAGATCGATCGCCAGCCGGGTCGGATGCCGCATCACGGCGCGGAAGGCCAGGTGGCGCAGGCGAGGGCGGAGCAGGATGCTCCGCTGGGCGCTGCCCCATCCGGCCTGAACCGCGATCAGGCGCATCGCGGTGCGCGCGGGCCAGCGGAGCAGGTCGACGATCGAGATCCCGGCGGCGTCCACGAGAGCCAGCCGCCGCACGCGGTCGGGCCGCGTGAGCGCGAGCTCCGCAGAGACGAACCCGCCCATCGAGTTGCCGATCAGATCGATCTCCGCCAATCCGAGCTGACGGCAGACGTCCTCCACGCACCGCGCATAGCCCGAGATCGAGATCTCTCCGGCGGGCAGCTCGGACTCCCCGAACCCGGGCAGGTCCAGCGCGATCACCCGGCGACCGAGCGCGAACGCCGGCAGGTTCTCGAGCCAGTTCTTCCACGTGCCCCCCAGCCCGTGCACGAACACTGCCGGCGTGCGCCCGCCCGAGCCGAGGTCGATCACGTTCACGCCACGGCCGTCCACCTCGAGGCGGCGGACCCCGAACTCGGTCCGGCGCCAGTCGGGCTCGGCCGTCGCCCCGTAGTCGGCATCCGCCTTCAGACCAGCCCGGAACGAGGCCGGCCGGGCACTGGACGGGATCAGTAGCTTGCGCCGCGCCGTGGTCACGAGCAGCGAAATATCGCGCATCGGGCGGCCGCGCCGCATGCCGCGGCGCTCCATGGGAGGATTAGTCTCAGATGACAACCCAGCTCCCCCTGGCTGGCAAGGTGGCCGTCGTCACGGGCGGCGCGGGCGGTCTGGGCCGTGCGACGTGCGACGCGCTCGCGCGCGCCGGCGCGCAGGTTCTGGTGGTCGACATCGACGCCGAGCGCGGGCGCGAGACGGCGAGCGCGATCGGAGGAGAGTTCTTCGCTGCCGACGTCTCCTCGCTCGAGGCCAACCACGCGATGGTGCAGGCCGCCGTGAGCCGCTTCGGCGCCCTGGACCTCGTGCACCTGAACGCCGGGGTGGCGAGCTTCTTCGGGCTCGACGAGAGCTTCGACCTCGAGCGCTACCGGCGTGCGATGGGCATCAACTTCGACGGCGTGGTGTTCGGGACGAATGCCGCCCTCCAGGCGTTCGGGGCGGCGGGCGGCGCAATCGTGGCCACGGCCTCGCTGGCCGGGCTCACCAGCGTGCCCATGGATCCGATCTACGCAGCCAACAAGCACGCCGTCGTCGGGCTGGTGCGCTCGCTCGGGCCGGCGCTCGAACCTCGGGGCGTGCGCATCAACGCGGTCTGCCCGGGCTTCTCGGAGTCCGCGATCATCGACCCGATCCGAGAGGCGCTGGCCGAGCAGCAGCTGCCGATCATCCCGGCCGAGAAGGTCGCGGAGGCCGTCCTCACCCTGTTCACCGGCTCGATGACCGGCGAGTGCTGGTTCGTGCAGGCCGGCCGCGACCCGGCGTCGTTTGAGTTCCGCGGCATCCCCGGGCCCCGCTCGATCAAGGAGGTCGTCTCATGAACTTCGAGCTCTCGCCGCGCGCCCAGGAGTTCCGCGAACGCCTCATCGCCTTCATGGACGAGCACGTCTACCCGGCCGAACCGGTGTGGGCCGAGCAGATGGCGGGCGCCGACACTCCGCACTTCCACGCCCCCGTGATGGAGGAGCTCAAGGAGGAGGCCCGCCGGCGCGGCCTGTGGAACCTGTTCCTGCCCGACGACGAACACGGCGCGGGCCTGCGCAACTGCGACTACGCGCCGCTGGCGGAGATCATGGGCAGGACCCGGATCGCCTCGGAGGCGTGCAACTGCAGCGCGCCTGACACCGGCAACATGGAGGTCCTGCACCAGTTCGGAAGCCCCGAGCAGAAGGAGCGATGGCTGCGGCCCCTGCTCGACGGCGAGATCCGCTCGGCCTTCGCGATGACCGAGCCCGCCGTGGCCTCCTCGGACGCCACGAACATCGCGCTGCGCATCGAGCGCGACGGCGACCACTACGTCCTGAACGGCCGCAAGTGGTGGACCAGCAACGCGCTTCATCCGAACATGCGGATCCTGATCGTGATGGGCAAGACCGATCCCGACGCGCCCACCTATCAGCAGCAGTCGATGGTGCTCGTGCCGGCCGATACGCCCGGCCTGACGATCATCCGCAACCTCACCGTGTTCGGGTACCACGACCACGAGGGCCACGCCGAGGTCGACTTCGACGACGTGCGCGTGCCGGCTGAGAACATCATCGCCGGCGAGGGGATGGGCTTCCTGATCGCGCAGGCGCGGCTCGGCCCGGGCCGCATCCACCACTGCATGCGGGCGATCGGCGCCGCCGAGCGGGCGCTCGAGATGATGTGCGCCCGCGCCGACGAGCGCGAGGCGTTCGGCCACCCCGTCTCGCACTACGGCAACGTGCGCGACTGGATCGCCGAGAGCCGGATCGAGCTCGAGATGGCCCGGCTGCTGGTGCTGAAGACCGCCTGGCTGATGGACACGGTCGGAAACCAGCACGCGCGGATCGAGATCTCGGGCATCAAGTTCGCGGTGCCGAACATCTGCCTGCGGATCATCGACCGGGCGATCCAGGTCCACGGCGGCGGCGGCGTCTCCCAGGACTTCCCATTGGCCGCGATGTACGCCGGCATGCGGACGCTGCGCCTCGCCGACGGGCCCGACGAGGTGCACAAGCTCTCCCTGGCCCGGCAGGAGCTTCGCCGCCAGCGCGAAGCCCGCGGCGCCCTCAAGGTGTGAGCGACCTCGAGGACCTGCGGGCGCGGATCGCGCTCACAGAGGACTCAGCCCGCCCAGAGGCCGTGGCGCGCCGCCACGAGGCCGGCGGGCGCACCGCTCGGGAGAACATCGCCGACCTGGTCGACCCGGGGAGCTTCGTCGAGTACGGCCGCTTCGCGATCGCCGCCCAACGCGCCCGGCGCTCGCCCGAGGAGCTGATCGCGAGCACTCCCGCTGATGGGCTCGTGGCCGGAACCGCGACGGTGAACGGTCGCCCGTGCGCCATCCTCTCCTATGACTACACCGTCCTCGCCGGCACCCAGGGAGCGCTCGGGCATCGCAAGAAGGACCGGCTCTTCGAGCTGATCGAGCGGATGCGATTGCCGACGGTGTTCTTCGCCGAGGGCGGTGGCGGGCGGCCCGGCGACACCGATCACCCGGTCGTCTCAGCGCTGGACGTGCGGGCCTTCGCGCTCTGGGCCGGGCTGTCGGGGCTGGTGCCGCGCATCGCCATCGTGAAGGGCCGGTGCTTCGCGGGTAACGCGGTGCTCGCCGGCTGCTCCGATCTGATCGTGGCGACCGAGGACGTGTCGATTGGCATGGGCGGCCCGGCGATGATCGCCGGCGGCGGGCTCGGCCACGTGGAGGCCGACGAAGTCGGCCCGGCCCATGTGCAGGCGGCCAACGGAGTTCTCGACCTGGTGGTGCGGGACGAGGCGCAGGCGGTCGAGATCACCAAGGGCCTGCTGGATTACTTCGCAGGCACTGATGAGCCTCGCCCCGCCGCCGATCAGACGCGCCTGCGGACGCTGGTTCCCGAACGCGAGCGCCGGGCGTACAAGATCCAGCCCATCATCGACACCCTCGCCGACGCCGGCTCGGTCACCTACCTGCGGGAGCGCTTCGCCCCCGAGATGGTTACCGCGCTCGTGCGCATCGAGGGCCGGCCGTGCGGGGTGATCGCCAATAACACCATGCACATGGCCGGGGCCATCACGAGCGACGGCGCGGACAAGGCGGCTCGGTTCCTACAGCTCTGCGACGCGTTCGGGCTTCCAGTGCTCTCGCTCGTGGACACGCCGGGGATGATGGTCGGCCCCGAGGCCGAGCGAACCGGCCTGGTCCGGCACACGGCGCGGCTGCTCGTCGCGGGGGCCGCGCTCCGGGTGCCGCTCGTGGCCGTGATCCTGCGCCGGGGATACGGGCTGGGAGCCCAGGCGATGACGGCGGGCTCGCTCCATGAGCCGGCCCTCACGGTCGCCTGGCCGAGCGCGCACCTGGGGCCAATGGGGCTCGAGGGCGCGGTGCGCCTCGCGCTCCGGCGCGAACTCGAGGAGATCCCGGACGAGGCCGAGCGAGAGCGACGGGTGAGGGAGCTCACCGCCCAGGCCCAGGACAACGCGAAGGCGCTGAACGCGGCCACCCTGTTCGAGCTCGACGACGTGATCGACCCGGCCGACACGCGGCGGCTGGTGGCGGCGACATTCGCCGCGGCGGCCGCGGCGACGCTCGAGCCGCGCCGGCCGTACGTCGACACCTGGTGAGCGATCGCCCGGGCGTCCGTCCCTCGGCGTCGATCTCGGATCAGAGGGCGCAATCGGGCTCGCTGCCGAGCGAGCGCTCTATTTCCTCGCGCAGGATCCGCCAGCCCTCGATGAACCCCGCCCGCCCCTCGGGCGAGAGACGGGCAAGCGTGTTACGCAGCGGCGCGACCCGCTCCTGCAGCCACTCCTCGGCCGCCTCGCGATAGCCCTCGGCCATCTGGACCAGCGTGCGCCGGCGATCGCGCTGGTCCTCGACGCGCACGATCAGTCCGGCGCGGTCGAGCTCTCCGACGAGCAGGCTGGTGGTCGAGAGGCTCAGACCCATGCGCTCGGCCACCTCGGTCACGCTGAGCTGTCCCTCGTGGGCCAGCATCATCATGACCGGCGCATGGCGGGGCCCGAGCGCGCCGCGAGAGAAGGCCTCCTCGAAGATCGCCGGTGCGGGCCCGGCCTGCTTGAGGGCGGCGATCACCGGCCGGATCGAGCGGATCAGCTCCGCTAGCTCCGCCTCGACCGTGCCCTCTTGGGCCGACGACTTGACAGACATCAACTCCTCCGGATAAGGTTCTGACTTCAAACTATTCTGTTTCAGAATAGCTTTAGATAAGAAGTGTACTACCGAAATCCGGGGAGATCCCAAATGACCAACATTCAGCGTCCAGGACTGGTGGCCCGCATCGCCGCCTGGTGCGTCGCCCACCGCCGGCTGACACTCGCGGCCTGGGTGGTCCTGCTGATCGCGGCACTCGGTGCCTCCGGGGCGATCGGCTCGCATTACTCGAACAGCAACTCGCTGAAGGGCACCGAGTCCCAGCGCGCCGCCGACCTCCTGCAGCGGGACTTCCCGAGCCAGGCCGGCGACACCGATCAGATCGTGATCCACGTGGCGCACGGCAGCGTCACCGCGCCCGCGGTCGCCCGGCGCGTCCAACCGATGCTTGCGAAGGTCGCCCGGCTGCCGCACGTGACCGGCGTGATCGCGCCGTTCGGCTCCGCCGGCGCCCAGCAGGTCTCCCGCGACGGCACGATCGCCTTCGCCACCGTGCTCTTCGACGAGCGGGCCAACTCCCTGCCGAAGTCCTCGATCCAGGCCGTTCTCTCGACCGCTCAGTCGGCCCGCGCGCCCGGACTCCAGATCGAGCTCGGCGGGCAGGCGATCGAGCAGGCCCAGGGGGTCTCCACCGGGCCCGCAACCGAGGTCGGCCTGTCCGCGGCGATCGTCGTGCTGCTGATCACGTTTGGCTCGTTCGTGGCCGCCGGCCTGCCGATCCTGACCGCCCTGCTCGCGCTGGGAACCGCGCTGGGGCTGGTGACGATCGGCTCGCAGGTCGTGACCATGCCCGATGTCTCCACCCAGCTGGCGACGATGATCGGCCTTGGCGTGGGCATCGACTACGCGCTGTTCATCATCACCCGCTTCCGCGAGAGCGTGCGGGCGGGCTCGAGCATCCAGAACGCGGTGATCGAGGCGATGGACACCTCGGGTCGAGCGGTGCTGTTCGCCGGCACGACCGTGATCGTGGCCCTTCTCGGGATGCTCGTGCTCGGAGTCGCATTCCTGGCCGGGCTCGCGATCTCCTCCGCGATCGCCGTGCTGCTGACGATGCTCGCCACGCTCACGCTGCTGCCGGCCCTGCTCTCGCGCTTCGGCGAGCGGGTGGCCCGCCCGGGCTTCTCGATCCGCCGGCGCACGCGGCAGGCCACGCCGGCAGACGCGCGACCGGGGGCATGGGAGCGCTGGGCGCAACTCATCCGCCGCGGTCCGTGGCCGGCCGCGGTGGCCGGAGTCGCGATCATGCTCGTGGTCGCCAGCCCCGTGCTGTCGATGCGGCTCGGTCTCAGCGACGCCGGCAACGATCCCACCTCGACCACCACGCGCCAGGCCTACGACCTGCTGAGCCGCGGCTTCGGCAAGGGCTTCAACGGCCCGCTGGTCGTGGTCGCGCAGCTGCCCTCCTCGGGAGATCGCGCCGCGCTGAGCACGGTCGCGGGCACCCTGCGCACGACGCCCGACGTCGTCGCCGTGTCCAAGCCGCGCCTGAGTGCCTCCGGGCAGACCGCCGTCTATGAGGTCTTCCCGGGCTCCTCACCGCAGGCCGCGCAGACCTCCACGCTGGTCAACTCGCTGCGTCAACGGATCCTGCCACCGGTGGCCCGGAGCACGGGCGCCCGCCTGATGGTCGGCGGGCCGACCGCGAGCGGGATCGACTTCACGCATGTCCTGGCCGCGAAGCTGCCGGTGTTCATCGCCGTGGTCGTGCTGCTGGCCGCGATCCTGCTGCTCGTCGTGTTCCGCTCGCTCGTGATCCCGGTGCAGGCGGCGGCGATGAACCTGCTCTCGATCGGGGCCTCGCTCGGCGTCACCGTGGCCGTGTTCCAGCAGGGCTGGCTCGGCGGGGTGATCGGCGTGAACCAGGCGCCGATCGAGCCCTGGCTGCCGGTGATGCTGTTCGCGATCGTATTCGGCCTCTCGATGGACTACGAGGTCTTCCTGGTCTCGCGCATCCAGGAGGAGTGGCTGCGCCGCCGCGACCCATCCGAGGCGGTGGTCGCGGGCATGGCCTCGACCGGGCGGGTGATCACGGCCGCCGCCACGATCATGATCGCGGTCTTCCTGTCCTTCGTGTTCGGCGATCAGCGCGCGATCAAGATGTTCGGCCTCAGCCTGGCCAGCGCGGTGTTCCTGGACGCGTTCGTGATCCGCAGCCTGCTGCTGCCGGCCGTGCTCGAACTGCTCGGCCGGGCGACCTGGCGGCTGCCGCATGGCCTCGCCCGGCGGCTGCCGCGGGTGGCAATCGAGCCACCGCCGGCGCTGGAGCCCGCCCTCGATCGAGCGTGAGGCGCAGGCCCGGCGGGGCTCGTGTGAACTGGGGGCCGCCTGCGGGGCGGCCCCCCGTGTTTTGGGGCTGGCAAACGCCGCGAGCTTCGAGGCTTCGTTGGTGGGAAAACGTGCAACTGCGTCCGTGCTCCCCGAAGATCTGCACCTTTGATGCTCTCAGGGCTCGAAACGTGCAGATCGTCGGGGCGAACTGCTCGGCTTTCACCTTTTCTCCGCCAGCTGAGCCGGTCCACGGGGCCCCTGCGGCCGATCTGGCTCGAAAACCGGCGCGCACCGCGGCCCGGCTACTCGGTCAGCCCGGCCACGCTGCACCTCGGGGCGGCTACCCGGTCGGCACGGCCACGCGCGCGGCGACCATCCGGGCCAGCGCCTGGCGGTGGCGCGAGGCCCCGCCGAGCAGCGCGCTGTCCAGCTGCGCCCGCTTGTAGAGCCAGTGGACGTCGGCCTCCCAGGTGAAGCCGATCCCGCCGTGGGCCTGGATCGCGCTCGCCGCGACCTCGCGGCCGCCGTCGGCCGCCGCGGCCGCCGCGAGCGCCGCCGCCTCCGGCAGCCGGGCCGGGTCGGCGTCGGCGGCCCAGGCGGCGAAGTACGCGGTCGAGCGCGCGCTCTCGGTGTGGAGCAGCATCTGCGCGCAACGGTGCGAGACGGCCTGGAAGGAGCCGACGGGCACGCCGAACTGCTTGCGCTCCTTGACGTAGGCCAGCGACATGTCGAGCGCGCGCTGGCTGAGGCCCACCACCTCGGCCGCCAGCGCCGCCCGCACGCGATCGGCTGCGCCCAGGCCCAGCGGCGCCTCGGAATCGCCGCCTGCGACGGTCGCATACGAGCGCGTGGAGTCGATCGTCTGGATCGGCTCGCACACCGGGCTCTCGACCAGCCGCGCCTCACCTGAGTCGTCGATGAGCACGACCACATCGGCCCCGGCGGCGTCGGCGGCCAGCTCCGCCGAGCCGAGCCCGGCTCGCACCGAACCGTCAGCGAGCCCCGGCAGCCAGCGCGACCGCTGCTCGTCGGTGCCAGCACAGGCGATCACGGAGGCCGCCACGGCCACTGACAGGAACGGCGACGCCGCACACGCGTAGCCCAGCTCCTCGGCGAGTACGGCGAGCTCGACCGCCCCCATCCCCTGGCCGCCGAAAGCCTCGGGCACGGCGATCCCGGGCCAGCCCAGCGCGACCACCTCCCGCCACAGAGCGGAGTCGTAGCCGCCGCCCTCGGCCGCCAGGCGCACTCGCGACATCGGCGAGCGCTCCGCGAGCAGCTCGCGCGCGACTCGCTTGATCTCCTTCTGGTCCTCGGTCAGATCGAAATGCATCTCCGGATCTCCTATGGGTCAGCGGGCCTTGGGCAGACCAAGCACGCGTTCGGCGACGATGTTCTTGAGCACCTCGGTGGTACCGCCCTCGATCGAGTTGCCTCGGGCGCGCAGCAGCTCGTAGGCCCAGGGGTTCCCCGCTCGAAGCGCCGAGGGCCCGAGCAGGTCGGCCGCCAGCTGGGTGAGCTGCTGGTTGGTGTCCGACCACAGCCACTTGGTCAGCGACCCCTCCGGCCCGGGCTGGCCGTAGCGCTCGATCGACGCCAGACCGCGGTAGGCCATCAGTCGCAGGGTCTCGGTGCGCAGGTGGAGGTCCCCAAGGCGGTCGGCCACTACGGGATCGTCGACGCCTCCCGATGAGGCAGCCTCGCCGACCAGCCTGTCGAGCTGCTGGCGCAGGCGCACCTGGAGGAAGAACCCGAGCCCCGCCCGCTCGTTCATCAACGTGGTGAGCGCGACCTTCCAGCCGTTCCCGACCCCCCCGAGCACGTTCTCCTCGGGAACGCGGGCGCCGTCGATGAACAGCTCGTTGAACTCCGGCGAGCCGGTGATCTGCCGCAGGGGCACAACCTGCACTCCGGGCTGCTCCATGTCGAGCAGGAAGTAGGTGAGGCCCTTGTGCTTGGGAACCTCGGTGTCCGTGCGCGCGACGAGCATGCACCACTTCGAGTACTGGGCGCCGCTCGTCCACACCTTCTGGCCGGTGACCACCCAGCCATCTCGATCACGAACCGCCCGCGTCTTGAGCGACGCGAGGTCGGATCCGGCGTCGGGCTCGGAGAATCCCTGGCACCAGATCTCCTCCGCGGTGAGGATCGGCGGGAGATAGCGCTCCTTCTGCGAGGCATCCCCCCAGGTCATGATCGTCGGCCCGGCCAGCAACAGGCCGAGCACGTTCGCCGGCAGCGGCGCGCCGGCCCGCGCCAGCTCCTCGAAGAAGATCGCCGACTCGGTCAGCGTGGCACCCCGCCCCCCGTACTCGACTGGCCAGTGCACCGCCGCCCAGCCGCCCTCGGCCAGCCGGCGTTGGAAGTCTCGCCGCCACGCGTAGTGAGCGTCCTCATCCTCGTAACGCGGCTCTCCGGCCAGCTGGTTGTCGGCCAGCCACTCGCGCAGCTCGTCGCGGAAGGCGAGCTCGCGCTCGCTGAACGTCAGGTCCATGGTTCCTCCTCATCGGCGGCGAGCCGCACCGCACAGCCCACCAGCACTGGTTCGAGATCGAGCACGCTCCGGCCCTGGCGCACACGCGCGCAGGCCAGCTCGTGGACGCCGGACGTGAGCACGAACAGCGCCTCCTGCGGGGGCACCGGCCGCCCGGACTTGGCGAAGCTCCGCGCATAGCGCGATGCGTAGTGGCGCAGGACTCGCTCACGCTCCTCGGCCACGACGTGCGCTTCGATCAGGTATACGCGCGCAAACAGCGGGTCCTGCTCGAGCGTCTGAAGGTAGGCCCGGAAGCCCAGGCGCAGCTCCTCACGCCAGTCTCCGGCGTCGCGCACGGCGGCGCGGATGCGCTCCTCGAGCACCTCATAGCCGGCCCGGTAGGCCTCGAGCAGGCACGCCTCCTTGGAGGCGTACAGCTCGTAGAAGGTGCCGCGGGAGACCCGCGCCAAGCGGACGGCGTCGGCCACGGTCGCGGCCTCGTAGCCCTTCTCGGCCACCGCGCGGACCATCGCCTCGAGCAGGCGCGCGCGCTGGGAGCGGTCGCTCGGCGCCGGTGC
>DATGJM010000133.1:0-15853 GCA_035295205.1 Solirubrobacteraceae bacterium
AGACCGGAGGCAGAGCGAGAACACCGACCCGCGCGTGTTGGGGACCAGCTGCTGGTGGCGGCAGGCGTTGCACAGCCCCGCCTCAGGTGCCGTCGGCCCCCTGCGAGCGCTCACCTGACCGGCAGCTGCACGCCCCGCTCGGATTCCGGCCGCGCCCCGGAGATGCGCCGGTCGGCTTCGTCGATGGGGACGTCGTTGATGCTCGCCTCCCGGCGGCGCATCAATCCGTGCTGGTCGAATTCCCACAGCTCGTTTCCGTAGCTGCGCCACCACTGGCCGTCGCGGTCGTGGCATTCGTACTGAAAGCGAACGGCGATCCGGTCGCCCTCGAAGCTCCAGAGGTTCTTGCGCAGTGCATATTCGAGCTCGCGCTCCCACTTCGAGGTCAGGAAGGCGACGATCTCCTCACGTCCGGAGATGAACGTGTCGCGGTTACGCCAGACGGAGTCCTCGGTGTAGGCCATAGCGACGCGCTGGGGGTCGCGTGTGTTCCAGGCGTCCTCGGCGGCCTGCACCTTCTGGGCGGCGGTCTCGGCGGTGAATGGGGGCAAAGGTGGGCGATCGGTCATGACCGGTCACCCTAGCCATACCGCGGCGTCCACGGGAAGCCGACCGCTCGTGAGCGGCGCGCTCGAGGCGATCACCGAGCCCCCGGAGGGCACCACGACGGGCGAGTCCGACAGGTTGACCAGGCAGCGGAAACCGGGCTCGCGGCGGAAGTCGAGCACACCGCGCCGGGCGTCCGGCTCCCAGACCAGCCCGCCGTCGCCCAGCGCGGGGAGCTCCTTCCTGAGGCTCAGCGCCCGTCGGTAGAGCTCGAGCATCGAATCCGGATCGCCGGTCTGGCGCTCGGCGGTCAGCACCTCCCACTCCCGCGGCTGTGGCAGCCACGCCGCTCCGCCGAACGGCGGCTCGGTACCCGACCAGGGCAGCGGCACCCGGCAGCCGTCGCGCGTCTCCCCGGCGCGCGCCCAGCTCGGATCCCGGATCAGCGAGACCGGCAGGTCCTCGACCTCCCACAGCCCAAGCTCCTCCCCCTGATAGACGTACGCGCCGCCGGGCAGCGCCAGCGACAGCAGCGCGGCCGCGCGGGCGCGCCGCTCTCCGAGCGCGAGGTCGACCGGCGAGCCGTAGAGACGCCGGCGGTCGGCGAATGCGAAGCCGGTCTCCGCCCGGCCGTAGCGAGTGCGGTGGCGGACCACGTCATGGTTGGAGAGCACCCAGGTCGCGGGGGCGCCGACCGCGTGCAGCGCGGTCAGCGTCTTGTCGATCACGGCGCGCAGCGCGGCCGCGTCCCAGGGGCAGGTGAGGAAGTCGAAGTTGAATGCGGTGTGCAGCTCGTGCGGGCGCACGTAACGGGCCAGGCGCGAGATGTCGTCCAGCCAGGCCTCGGCCACGAACTCGCGATCCCCGCCGTAGGCGTCGATCACGCGCCGCCAGCGGCGGTAGATCTCGTGCACCTCGTCCCGGTCCCAGTGCGGATGCGCCGAGCCGCGGGGTGGAGGCTCAGCCCCGATGTCCGGCAGGGAGGCGTCCTTGGCCAGACCATGTGCGACGTCGATCCGGAACCCGTCCACGCCGCGGTCGAGCCAGAAGCGCAGGATCGAGTCGAACTCGGCCAGGACCTCGGGGTTGTCCCAGTTCAGGTCGGGTTGCTCGGGCGCGAACAGGTGCAGGTACCACTCGCCGTCGGGCAACTGCGTCCAGGCGCTGCCACCGAAGCTCGAGTGCCAGTCGTTCGGGGGCGCATCTCCGCGGCCCGGACGGAACCAATAGCGTGCGCGCTCGGCTGAGCCCGGGCCGGCCGACACCGCCTCGCGGAACCACGCGTGCTGGTCCGAGGTGTGGTTCGGGACGAGATCGACGAGCACCCGCAGGCCGTGGTGGTGGCAGTCGGCGATCAGCTCCTCGGCGCCGGCGAGCGTTCCGAAGCTCGGGTCGATGTCACGGTAGTCGGCGACGTCGTAGCCGCCGTCGACCATCGGGGAGCGATACCAGGGGTTCAGCCAGAGCGCGTCGACACCGAGAGCGCGCAGGTAGGGCAGTCGAAGTCGCACGCCGTCGATGTCACCGATCCCGTCACCGTCCGCGTCAGCGAAGCTGCGGATGTAGACCTGGTAGATGACGGCGTCGCGCCACCAGCCCGCGACGTCGGTCACAGGCGGCTCAGGGCCTCGGCGGCGGCGCGCTCGCCGGACTGGACCGCCCCATCCATGTATCCAGTCCATGTGGTGGCGGTCTCGGTCCCGGCCCAGTGGATGCGGCCACACGGCCGGCGCAGCGCCGGCCCGTATTCGGTCATCACGCCCGGGGGCATCACCCCCACCGGGCAGCCGCCGGTGTAGGTCTCCTTGTCCCAGACCTGGTCGATGTAGCGCCGGGGACGCCCGGCCTCAGCACCGAAGTAGCGCACGTAGGAGCCCAGCGAGAGCCGCCGGCGTTCGGGGAGCGGCAGATCGGAGAGAGCGCGCGCGTCGTCTCCGTCAACGAACCCCAGCAGCACCCCCGGCCGGCCGCCGGCCGGCGAGGCGTCGAAGGTGACCTTGACCGGCCCCTGGTCGCTGTTGGCCTGGCCGTTGAGGCCCTGCGCCCGCCAGAACGGGCGGTCGTAGACGGCGATCGTCTTGACCAGCGAGCCGATCGGCATGCGCTGGGTGAGCTGGCTGCGCAGCGCGGGCAGCGCCGGGCTGTAGAGGATCCGGCCCGCCAGGTGGGGCGGGATCGCGACGATCACTCGTTCGGCGCTGACCTCCAGCGAGTCGGTGAACACGCGCGCCCCGTGCGCATCCTGGTCGATCTGCCGCACAGGTTGGCTCAGGAGCAAGCCGCCATGCAGGCGCCGCGCGAGCGCGATCGCGATGCCCTGCGTTCCGCCTCGCACCCGGAAGTCCTGAGCGCCCCCGCTGCCCGCGTTGGCCACGAGCTGGGAGGTCCCGCCCGCCGCTCGCACGTAGGAGAGGAAGTACAGCCAGGAGACGTCGCGAGGCTCGACGGAGAGGACGCCCTCGATCACGACCGCGAGGAGAGCGCGGGCCTCCGGGCTGCTGAGGTTCTGCTGCGCCCACGTGTCGACCGTGAGGCTGTCGAGGGCGCGCGCCTTCGCCGCCTTCCAAGGCGCGTCGGCCGGCAGGGTGGCGGCGAGGCGGTCGATCTCGACGGTGGCGTCCGCGATCTCGGCGATCGCCTGGGCGCCGGGCACCGGCGGGATGAGGCCCCGGTACGGCGTGCGCCGCCCGTTCTGGAACCAGATCAGGTTTCCCCTGGCGTACGTCGGAAACAGGCCGATGCCGAGCTCGCGGGCCAGCGTCCTGATTCGGTGCTGGGTGGGGCCGACGAACGTGGCCCCCATGTTCGCGACGTCGGCGGCTCCCGGACCGAGCGAGCGACTGAGGCAGCGGCCGCCCACGCGGGAGCGCGCCTCGAGCACGAGCACGGAGCGCCCGGAGCGGCGGATGTCGCGCGCGGCGCTCAGCCCTGCGAGCCCGGCGCCGACCACGACGACGTCGGCCGATCGCCTGCCCGTCGCCGCGCTCGCGCTCTCGGGAAGGACGGCTGCCGCCCCACCGGCGAGGGCGCCGGTGACGAATCCCCGCCGGGTTATCACCTAGGCGTGCGCTCCCGGGGCTTGACCGCCCCGTAACCGCGCTCGCGCTTGGCGCTCAGCACGGCTTGGCATTGATCGTCATCGAGCACCCTCGGCTTTCCGATCATCGCCGCCCGCCAGTAGAGCTCGCACCCCCATTCGAGCAGCAGCGTGCGCTCGACGGCCTGCTCGACGTCGGCGCCGTGGGCGATCGTGCCGTGGTTGGCCATCAGCGCCGCGCTGCGGTCCGCGAGGGCAGCCAGCGTCTGCTCGGCCAGCTCCTCGGTGCCGAAGGTGGCGTATCCGGCCACCCGCACCGGGCCGCCGAGATCCAAGAGCGAGTAGTGCACGATCGGCAGCTCGTCGAGCACGCACGCGAGCGCGGTGGCGTACGGGGCGTGCGTGTGAACGACCGCGCCGGCGTCGTGGCGGTGGTAGAGGCCGAGGTGCAGGTCGAGCTCGGAGGTGGGCTCGAGCTCGCCGTCGCGCTGGCGGCCGTCGAGATCTACGACCGACACCTGCTCGGCGGACAGCGCCGCCAGCACTCCGCCCGTCGGGGTGATCGCCACCAGCTCGCTCGTACGCATCGACAGGTTGCCCGCGGTCCCGATCACGAGGCCTGCGTCCGCCAGCCGCCGCGCCGCCACGGCAACCCGCTCCCGCTCGCGCTCTAGCATCCGCCGCCTCGCATGGAGGAAACCCTACTTGCGCTCGGGGGCGCCGGCTTCGCCGACCCGGACGCCCGGGCTCTGGACGAATTCGCGCTGGGCCTGACCGGTGCGCCTCGTCCGCGCGTCTGCCTGCTCCCCACGGCATGCGGTGACGCCACGGCCTACATCGCGGCCTTCTACCGCTCGTTCGGTCAGCACGCTCACTGCTCACACCTATCGCTGTTCCAGCGCGAGCCCGGCGACATGCGGGCGCTCCTGCTCGAGCAGGACGTGCTGTATGTGGGCGGCGGCAGCACGGCCAACCTGCTCGCGCTCTGGCGACTGCACGGCGTCGATGCGATCGTCCGCGAGGCCTATGCCCAGGGGATCCTTCTGGTCGGCGTGAGCGCGGGTGCGTGCGCCCTGTTCGAGGCCGGCGTGAGCGCGTCCTTCGGCAAGCTGGCGCCTCTGAACGATGGGCTCGGCCTGGTCGCGGGCGGGTTCGCACCCCATTACGGCGAGCGGCGGGAGATCCTGCTCGGGATGGTGGCCGGCGGGCTCCCCCGCGGATTCGGGGCCGGCGAGGAGGCCGGCCTGCTGTTCCGCGGCGGCGAGCTGTCCGAGGCCGTGGCCACGCGCGCGGGCGGGCGGGCGGCGCGGCTGGACGCCGGACCGGTGGAGATCGAGCTGGGCGCGCGGGTGCTCGGGTAGGAGTCGCGCAGGCCAACACTCCACTATACTTTGTAAAGTATGCCTACCTTCCGACGCCTCCTCGGGTTCCTCGCTCCGTACCGCCGTGGCGTCGCCTGGTCGTTTGTCCTCGCGTTCGGCGCAATGGTGATGACGGTGGCGATCCCGGCCTTGACCGGCCGGGCGATCGATTCCGTGCGCCCGCATCATCACGACCGCCGCGCGCTCGTCGCCTATGTCGTGGCGATCGTGGTCGCGGGTCTGGGCCGACTGGGCTTGAGCGTTGGTCGCCGGCTCGTCGCCGGTCAGGTCTCACTGGGCGTCGAGCGCGATCTGCGCAACATCCTCTACGGACACCTGCAGCGACTCGAGCTGGCGTTCTTCGACCGCCAGCAGACGGGCCAGCTGATGTCCCGCGCCACGGTCGACCTCCAGTCGGTGCGCTGGTTTCTCGGCTATGGCCTGGTGTTCATCGCGCAGTCGGTGCTGACGATCGCACTCGCAGCTGTTGCCATGTTCGCACTGCAGCCCGGGCTGGCGGCGCTCGCCCTGGCCCCGGTGCCGTTCATCGTGCTCGTCGCGCAGCGCTACGGGCGGCGGTCCCGGCCCGCCCTCCAGGAGGTCCAGCAGCGCATCGCGGAGCTCACCGCCGAGGCCGAGGAGAACGTCTCCGGTGTTCGGGTGGTCAAGGCCTTCGCGCAGGAGGAGCGCCAGCTCGCCCGCTTCCGCGGGGTCGTCGGGCGGGTCTTCGACCAGTCGATCTACGCGACGCGGCTCCAGGCTCGCTTCACCCCCACGATGTCCCTCCTGCCGAGCCTCGGCCTGGCGGTCATCCTGCTCGTCGGCGGCCGGGACGTGATCCACGGCTCGCTCACGCTCGGGCAGTTCACCGCCTTCTACGCCTACCTGCTGATGCTGATCTCCCCGATGCGCACGCTCGGCTACACGCTCAGCGCCGCACAGCGCGCGACGGCGTCGGGGGCGCGGATCTTCCAGGTGCTCGACCGAGCGCCGCGGATGGAGGTCGCACCCGGCGCGGGGGCTCTGCCACCAGGCCCGGGCCGGGTGACGTTCGCCGGAGCCGGCCTGACCTTCGAGGGAACGAGCCGGCCGGCTCTCACCGATGTGACGCTCGATGTCCCGGGTGGGCAGATCGTTGCGGTCGTCGGCGCGATGGGCTCGGGGAAGACGGCCTTGGTGTCGCTGATTCCGCGGCTCTACGACGTGACGACGGGCAGCGTCCGCGTCGACGGGGTGGATGTGAGAGACGTCGATCCTGGAAGCCTGCGCCACGAGGTGGCGGTGGTGACCGATGACCCGTTCCTGTTCTCGGCCACGGTCCACGACAACATCGCCTACGCCCGGCCCGGCGCGAGCCGCGACGAGGTCGAGGCGGCGGCGCGCGCCGCACAGGCGCATCGGTTCATCGCCGATCTGCCGCGCGACTACGACACCCTCGTGGGCGAGCGCGGGCTGACCCTGTCGGGCGGCCAGCGCCAGCGAATCGCGATCGCGCGTGCTGTCCTGGCGAACCCGCGCATCCTGATCCTGGACGACGCGACATCGTCGGTCGATGCCTCGACCGAGCAGGAGATCAAGCTCGCGCTCGCCGAGGTGATGGAGGGGCGCACGACGTTCGTGATCGCCCACCGGCTCTCGACGATCACGCTCGCCCAGGAGATCGTGGTTCTCGATGCCGGGCGAGTGGTGGCCCACGGCGACCACGACACGCTGCTCGAGCGGTCCGGGCTCTACCGCGAGATCGTCGAGAAGGGGCTGCCCGACCAGGTCTTCCTGACCCGCAAGGCGGTGGGGCTCTGATGACTTCAGGCCGCCCACGTGTCCTCGACGAACCCCCCGTCCGCGGCCGCCGGACGGCCGAGCTGCGCCGGCGCATGCGCCAGACCGGCGGGCGCGGGCGAAAGCTCCGTGGGCTGACCGCCCTGCTGGCCCCGTATCGCTGGCGCGTGGCGGCGATGTTCGTCTCCCTGCTGGTGGCCACGGCTACGGCGCTCGCGCCGGCGCCGCTGGCCAAGCTGGCGATCGACGATGGCATCAGCAAGCACAACGTCGGCCGGCTCGATCTGATCGTGGGCGTATTCCTGCTCTCTGCCGTGCTGTACGCGCTGGCTTCGTACGCCCAGACGTACCTGGTGGGCTGGGTCGGGCAGCGCGCGCTGCAGGACCTGCGGGTGGAGCTTTTCGCCCACCTGCAGCGACTGTCGATCGGCTTCTACTCCCGTAACCGCGCGGGCGTGATCATCTCGCGACTGACCAACGACGTCGAGGCTCTCGACCAGCTGGTGTCGGACGGAATGGCCACACTGTTCCAGTCGTCGCTGACGCTGATCGGGGTGGTGGTGATCCTGCTCGTGATGGACTTCCACCTGGCGCTCTTGACGTTCCTGGCGCTACCGCTGCTGGCGCTCGGCGGCCTGGCCTTCCGGATCGCCTCGGCCGACGCCTACCGGCTGACGCGAGAGAAGATCGCGGCGATCACCGGATACCTGCAGGAGAGCCTGTCCGGCATCCGAGTGGTGCGTGCTTTCGGCCAGGAGCCTCGGCACATGGCCCGCTTCGGCGAGCTGAACGACGAGTATCGCGCGGCCAACATGACCACGGTGTACCTGAACGGCGTCTACTTCCCGGCGGTCGAGCTGCTCTCGGCGCTGGTCACGGTCGAGATCCTGCTGATCGGCGGGTTCGAGGTGCTGAACGGCCACACCTCCACCGGCGTGGTCTTCGCCTTCATCGCGGCCCTGAACAACTTCTTCGATCCCATCCAGCAGCTCTCCCAGCTCTACACCACCTATCAGTCGGGGATGGCGGCGCTCGACAAGATCTTCGAGCTGATGGACGAGCAGCCGGAGCTCGCCGACGCGCCTGGGGCCTCGGAGCTGCCGCCGCTGCGCGGCGAGCTGCGCTTCGAGGACGTGTCCTTCCAGTACGGGGCCGCGGACAGCGAGTTCGCGCTCCGCGACGTCGACCTCATGATCCCGGCCGGCCAGACGGTCGCGCTCGTCGGCGAGACGGGGGCGGGCAAGTCGACGTTCGTCAAGCTCGTCGCCCGGTTCTACGACCCGACGCTCGGGCGGGTGCTGGTCGACGGCCACGACCTGCGTGAGGTCTCGGCACATTCCCTGCGTTCCCAGATGGGGATCGTCCCGCAGGAGGCGTTTCTGTTCAGCGGGACCGTTCGGGAGAACATCTCGTTCGGTCGCCCGCAGGCCACCGATGAGGAGATCGTGGCCGCGGCTCGCGCGGTGGGCGCCCACAGCTTCATCTCCGAGCTCGAGCATGGCTATGACACCGAGGTTGGCGAGCGAGGAGTGCAGCTGTCAGCCGGCCAGCGCCAGCTGCTGGCGTTCGCCCGGGCGCTCGTCGCCGATCCCCGGATCCTGATCCTCGACGAGGCCACGTCGAACGTCGACGTGCACACCGAGAGCCTGATCGAGGAGGGCATGCGCCGCCTGCTCGCGGGGCGCACGGCGATCGTGATCGCGCATCGTCTCTCGACGATCCAGCACTCCGGGCGGATTCTCGTGCTCGAGCACGGCCGGGTCACCGAGCAGGGCACGCACGATGAGCTGCTGGGGATGCGCGGGGCATACTGGCGGCTGTACCGTGACTGGGCAGAGCAGGCCGCTGCATAGCGCCTGACATTCCCGAACCGCCCCCCCCGCGGCAGAATGACCGCAGCGCGCTTAGATCCCGCCGCACCCTCCACGTGACCGCATCGATCACCGCCCTCTCGTTCACGCCCGTGAAGGGCACCCGCCTGCGCACCGCCGAGCGGCTGACGCTCGGTCGCGGCGGCGCGCCCGAGAACCGGCGCTTCTACGTGATCGACGACCGGGGCCGGATGCTGAACTCGAAGGTCCTGGGCGAGCTGCAGACCGTGGTGTCCGAGCTGCGAGACGGCGGCCGCCTGGCGCTCAGGTTTCCCGACGGGCGAGTGATCGAGGACGAGGTGCGCGACGTCGAGATCGTGCAGACGAGCTTCTTCTCCGAGCCTCGGGAGGACTTCCTGGTCGACGGGCCGTTCTCGGCGGCTCTCAGCGAGCACCTGGGAAAGTCGGTCCGGCTGATCCGCGCGGTGGCCGAGTCCGGGGCGGTGGACCGCGGGCCGCGCGGCACCGTGTCCCTGATCTCGCGCGAGTCGCTCGCCGTGCTCGCGTCCGAGGCGGCGGTGGACTTCCTTGACCCCAGGCGGTTTCGCATGCTGATCGAGATCGACGGGGTCGCCGCCCACGCCGAGGACGCGTGGGTCGGCCGGCGGGTGCGGGCCGGAGCGGCGCTGCTGGCGTTCCATGGCCATGTCGGGCGATGCCTGATCACCTCGCGGGATCCCGAGACCGGCGTCATCGACGTGCCGACCCTGGACGTCCTGCGCGAGTACCGCGGCGATGCGGAGTCGACCGAGCCGCTTCCGTTCGGAGTGTGGGGCGAAGTGCTCGAGCCGGGCACGGTCGCGCTCGGCGATCCGGTCACGCCGGTGGACTGAGACTCCGCGGCACGAGTGGCTCACTCCGGAGCAGGGCGGCTCGCTCTGAGGCACGAGCGGCTCGCTCCGCGGCACGAGCGGCTCACTCCCGGGCACGGCGGCTCGCTCCCCCACCCGGCGGCTCGCTCCGCGACTCGGCGACGCGGCGGCTCGCGCCGCGGCACGAGGGTGCCCGAACGCGCGCCGGGAGCGCGGTCGCCGGCTACGTGATCTAGCCTCCCCGGCGCCGATGGCCGAAGAGCGCGTCCGCATCGAGATCGAGGACCACGTCGCCGTGGTCGCGCTGACCCGGCCCGACAAGCACAACGCCCTCGACCTTCCCATGTTCGAAGGCATCAGCGCTGCGATTGAGCGGCTGGCGGCCGAGCCGGGCGTTCGGGCCGTCGTCCTGCACGGAGATGGCCCGAGCTTCTGCTCGGGGCTCGACGTCGTCGCGGTGATGGCCGCCGCCGGCGGCATCCAGGGACTGGCCGACCCCCTGAGCGGCCCCGTGCCGAACTTCTTCCAGCGCGTCGCCCACGACTGGCTGACCCTGCCGATGCCGGTGATCGCTGCCATCCACGGCACCTGCTTCGGCGGCGGCCTTCAGATCGCACTCGGCGCCGACATCCGCATCTGCGCTCCGGACGCTCGTCTATCGGTGATGGAGGTCAAGTGGGGACTGATCCCGGACATGTCGATCACGCGGACGCTTCCCCGGCTGGTAGGCATCGACGTCGCCAAGGAGCTCACCTACACCGGCCGCGTGCTCGATGGGCGCGAGGCCCAGGCTCTCGGCGTCGTCACCCGGCTCGACGACGATCCGCTGTCCGCCGCCCGCGAGCTCGCCGCCCAGATCGCCGAGCGCTCCCCCGACGCCATCCGCCGCGCGAAGCTCCTCTACGAGGAGGCGTGGACGGGCGCGCGCCAGGACACGCTGACGCTCGAGGCTCGCCTGCAGTCCGAACTGGTCGGGTCCCCGAACCAGATCGAGGCGGTGCGCGCGGGCTTCGCCAAAGAGCCCGCCGCATTCGTCGATCCGAGCTAGGCAGCCGCATCGTCGTCCCCCGCTTCCCGACGTGCACAGCAGTCGTCGGCGGGCGTCCCACGCCTCGGTCTATGGCGGATCGGGCGGGGTGATTGTCATCTGGCGGCACGAACACATGTTCGCATTCGGCTCGGACGGAAACGGAGGTCAGGAGTGGCTGCCGCGGGCGGGGCTACCGACGACGAGGGCTATACTCGCCCGGCCCCACCCGGACCTCATCCGGTCTCTGCGGATTGGTGTAATTGGCAGCACGGCTGACTCTGGATCAGTTAGTCCAGGTTCGAGTCCTGGATCCGCAGCTTCGTATTGGGGGCTCAGGGGGGCACGCGGCGACCGCTTCGAAGGCGGCGGGCGCTTCGGCGGGGGCTCGGGTCTGCATGCCGCCGGCAGCCCCAAACCTTGACAACGCTCCATAAAGCTGCGTAGAGTCGCACCAGGGGCACGATGCGAAGGCAAGCGCAGCAGCGTCAATGGCTCATCGCGCCGGCGACCCGATTGGCGGAACGCCGCGATGGCGATCCTGCAGGTCGGAACCGGTCTGGGAGCGCTGGCTGCGTTGCACGCGCGAAAGCACAGAGGGGCGAGTCTCCGGCGGGCTTGCAGGCCGCGAGCGCGAGGACGCCGCGGCATGTTCGTGCCGGCCGGGCAACCAGTGGCGAGGGTGGGGCCTGCGGGGGCGCTGGCTCCACCCACGCCGCGTGAGTACTCCCACTCGGGCCGAACCTCGTGCCCCTACCCGACCGTGCTCAGATCGCTGGACGGATCGCCGAGAGCGCCCGCAGAGCCGGACACGTCGACGCGCTCCGCGATCAGCCGCCTCGCGTGCTGCAGGTCCTCTGAACGCCCGACGGCCAACGCCGCCACCATCCGGTCGCCATCGAGGTAGAAGATCGTGAACGCGCCCTCGTCGAGCGAGCCGCGGACGACCTCGGAGTCCCAGCGAGCGGCCGGGCCGACGTACTCGAGCGCTGCCCAGTCCGCCAGATCCGAGAAGAAGTACGGCACGACGTCATAGGGCTGATCCTGCCCGAGCATGTTCAGCGCGGCGGCCTTGCCCTGGTTGAAGGCAACGTCCCAGTGCTCGATGCGCAGGCGCCGGCCGTGGACGACGCTGTCGTACTCGGCGATGTCGCCCGCGGCCCAGATGCCCGGCACAGAGGTCTGCAGGCCGGAGTCCACCTTCACACCGCCGCTCTCTCCCAGCTCGAGCCCGGCGCCACGTGCGAGCATCACGTCGGGCTGGGCGCCGGCGCCGATGATCACCGCGTCGGCCTCCAGCTCCAGGCCGCTGGTGGTGATCACCTTCGTCACCCGCCCGTCGGCACCGTCGAAGCGCTCCAGTTCCTGCTCGCCACGGACGTCCACCCCATGCGAAGCGAGCACCTCGGCGAAGAACCGTCCCGCCTGCTCGCCGAACCCACGGCTCAGGGGGAGCGACTCGAGCATGATCAGCGTGCACTGACTGCCGAGCTCCGTGAGCGTGGCGGCAACCTCACAGGCGATGTACGAGCCTCCGACGAGCACCACGCGCTTTCCCGCGGCGTCGGCCCGGATCGCATCGGAGTTGCCGAGCGTGCGCAGATAGTGGATGCCCTCGAGCTCCGAACCCGGGACGTTCAGGCGGCGCACACCGGCACCGGTGGCGAGCAGCGCACGGTCGAATGACACCGTCTGGCGATTGGACAGCGTGACCGTCCGCTCCCCGGTGTCGAGCTTCATCGCTGACACCCGCGTCAGGAGCTCGATCCGCTGTGACTCGTAGAACTCGGGCTTCTGGACGAGCGTGTCCGAGCGCGACTCCTTGCCCTGCAGGTAGCCCTTCGAGCACGGCGGCCGGTTATAGGGCGGATCGGGCTCCCGTCCGACGAGCAGGATCTCGCCGTCGGCGCCCGACTTTCGCAGCCAGCGCGCGCAGTTGGCGGCCGCGACGCCCCCGCCGACGAGCACGAACTCGACGTGGCGATCGGCCATCTCTTCGGTTTCAGCGCACGCGCGCCCCGCCGGGCGCGAACTGAGGCGTGATCTGGGACTCGAGGCCCGGGTCGAGGATGAGCAGAACCTGATCGCCGGCCTCGATGATCGACTCGCCCTTCGGCACGAAGCCGGCGCCGCCGCGCAGCACGGAGATGATCAGCGAGCCATCGGGGAGCTGGACGTCCCCGACCCGGCTGCCCGCCGCGATCGACTCCTCGCCCACTTCGATCTCGATGATCTCCAGATGCTCCTCCTCGAGGGCCAGCAGCTGGACGAGGCCGTATTCGGGGACCTCGTGCTCGATCAGGCGCAGGATCAGATCGGTCGCCGAGACCGCAGGCTGGATTCCGAGCAGGCGGAAGTGCTGCAGGTTCCGGGGGTTATTGACGCGCGCGACGATGCGCTGGACGTCGTACTTCTCCCTGGCGACCTGGCAGATCACGATGTTATCTTCGTCGTCGCCGGTGACGGCGATCACCAGATCAGCGCGCTGGATCCCGGCTCGCTCGAGCACCCACAACTCAGTGGCGTCGCCGTACTGGACGGCGTGTTCGAGCTCGTCCTCGACGATCCGGTAGCGCCGGTGGTCGGTTTCGATCAACGTCACCTCGCGCTCCTTGGCGATCAGCTCGCGCGCGAGGTTCCACCCCACCTTCCCGGCTCCGGCGATGATCACGTACACGGGTCCGGCCTCCTAGGACGTCAGCGCCGCGGTCGTGGCTTGGTCGATTGCCACCTGCGTGGGGCAGATCGTGTGCAACCCCTCCTGGGCATACCAGGCTGCGCGGCCCGGGTCGGCGACACGCACGACCACCCGCTGGACCTTGAATCGCCGCTGTGCGATCTGCGCGATCACGATGTTCGTGTTGTCGCCGCGGGTCGCGGCCAGGAAGACGTCTGCCTCCTCGACTCCCGCCTCGATCAGCGCGTCGACCTCGAGGGCTGTCCCGACGGTGAAGCGGCCGCCCGCGTCCTCCCACGTCGTCGACTGGTCCTTGTCGAGGCGCTCATGCGAGAGCGGGTCGCTGTCGAGCACCGACACCTCGTGCCCGGCCTCGAGTGCCCGCTTGGCGACGGCGGAGCCGACACGTCCACAGCCGACGATCAGGATCAACATGCCCCGCACTGTAATGGCGGCGAGCCGGGAGTGCTGCGCGGTCGAGCGGCGTGCGCAATCACGTACCTGAACTTCAGAACACCTTAATCCGGGTCGATTACGTACTCAGTGTCTCGGGGGGGATCAAAGCTGGCAGGAGAGGCCCGCGAGACGAGCGGGGTGACATCGGCGCTGCTCTTGGCCTATGTCGAGCGGCTCGGCGGCGCCGAGGCCGTGTCCGGGGTGTTGCGCCGCTGCGATCTGGCAGGCTGCGAGGCCGAGCTCCGCGATGAGAACTGCTGGTTCTCGTGGGAGACGAAGCTCGCGCTGTTCGAGGCCACCGCCGAGGTCCTCGGTAAGCCGGACTTCCTCGAGGAGATGGCGAGCTTTGCCCTCGATCTGAATGTCGGCGGCGGCCTGAAGGTGGCGCTGCGCACGCTCGGTTCCCCGCAGCTCGTGTTCCGGAGCATCGTCCGGGCCAATGCCCGTTTCAACGGCAGCCACTCGATGGAGCTGATCTCCAGCGGCAAGACCAACGCACGAATCCGCTTCGTGGACATCGCCGGCGCGGGCCGCTTTCATCCCATGGACTGCCAATACAGCGCCGCGATGCTGCGCATCGTCCCCGAGCTGTTCGGCCTGCCCAGGGCGCGGCTGCGCCACGTGGCCTGCGCCGGAAACGGCGATGAGGCGTGCGTGTATGACGTTCACTGGCGCGAGCACACGGCGGTGGGGCGCCGGGCGCTTGCGGCGACGGCTGTCGGTCTCGGCGCGCTCGGCGGGAGCCTGGCCCTCGCCCCGGCGCTGCTGCCCGGGGCGATCGCGCTGGCGGTGGGCAGTACCGGCATGCTGGCGGTGGCCGAGCTCCGCCGCCATCGCAAGTCCTGGAGCGCGCTCCAGCGCGAGGCCGACGACAGCGCCGAGGTGGCGCAAAGGCTGTTCGAAAGCCTGCAGGACCTGGTTTCCGACCTGCGTCTCGAGGAGGTGCTGGGTAAGGTCACCGGTAACGCCCAGGCCGCCGTCGGCGGGCGCGAGTTCGCGCTGCTGGTCAGGGACGGCGAGCGATTCGCCTGCCAGAGCTCCTCGGGGCTGCCGGCGGCCACGCTGGCCGCGCTGGAGAGCTGGACAAACGGTGAGCAGCGAATAGCCGAGCAGTGCGTGGTCCTGGACGACGTCGCAACCGAGCCGGCGCTCGCGCCGCTGGTGGACAAGGCGATGCCGCTGTGCTCGGTGGCGAGCGCGCCCCTCACGTTCTTCGGCGAGAGCCTGGGCCTGCTGGTCGCCCTGGGCACGCAGGCACACACGTTCCTGCCCCGCGACGTCGAGGTGCTGCAGTCGTTCGCCAGCCAGGCATCGATCGCGCTGCACAACGCCCGTCGCTACCAGGTGACCAAGACCCAGGCCGACGGGGACGCGCTGACCGGGTTGTTGAACCACCGCAGCTTTCACGAGGCGCTCGACCGCGCCATGCACGACCGCCGGCGTGGGTGCCTGGTCCTGATCGACCTCGACAACTTCAAGCAGGTCAACGACGAGGAGGGCCACGGGGCCGGCGACCGGCTGCTGGTCGCCGTGGCCATCGCGATCGCCGATGTCTGCCGCGGCGAGGACCTCGCGTTCAGGCTCGGCGGCGACGAGTTCGCGCTCCTGCTCGAGGGTCTGGACGAGACCGAGGGCGGTGTCGTGGCCGACCGGGTATGCGCGGCGATCGCGAGCCTCGACCCGCGCGTGAGCGCGTCGGCAGGCGTCGCCCAGCTCGATGGCGCCGCCGGCAAGTCGGCCACGCTGGAACGCGCCGACCGTCTGCTGTACGCCGCCAAGCGCGGCGAGCACGTGCCCGAGCGTGCCGGTGCGGCGAGCTCGAGCGGCGCCGCCCGCGTGGCGATTGACGTCCTGATCTCGACGCTCGAGCTCCACCCCGGGCCTGGCCCCGACCGGGCTGTCGCGGCGTTGGCCGCGGCGACGGCTGGGCGCCTCGGGCTCGCGCCCGCCGACTGCGAGCTCGTCCGGCAGACGGGACTGCTTCACGACCTCGGGATGCTGGCGCTCCCGACCGAC
This sequence comes from Solirubrobacteraceae bacterium, assembly GCA_035295205.1. Lineage (GTDB taxonomy): Bacteria > Actinomycetota > Thermoleophilia > Solirubrobacterales > Solirubrobacteraceae > Palsa-465. The sequence goes on from DATGJM010000133.1 coordinate 15,583, forward strand.
CTCGTCTCGACGCCCGGGCCGCTTAGCGACGAGGCCTGGGCGCTGGTACGCACCCACCCCGAGCGGGGCGCCGATCTTGTCCGGCGAACGCCGGGTCTCGAGGCGCTCGCGAACGCGATCGCAGCCACGCACGAACGACCCGACGGCGACGGCTACCCGGCCGGCCTGACCGACGAGCAGATACCCCTGGCGGCGCGCGTGGTCTCCGCCTGCGCCGCCTACCAGGCGATCATCTCGGGCCGTCCGCACCGGCCGGCGTGCAGCCGAGGGA
>DATGJM010000134.1:0-7109 GCA_035295205.1 Solirubrobacteraceae bacterium
GGCACTCGGGTTCGCCGCCGTCGGCGAGCATCCAGACCGAGGTCGTACGCGCACCGGCGAAAGCGGTTAGCACCGCCAGCTGAAGCCGAAGCCCATGCCGGCGGGAGAGCGCAATTGCCTGAACCGCCGCCGCCCCGAGCGCAAGCCTGGGTATCCCAGCGTCCGTCTCGAGCCGGCTGACCAGCTGCCTGAACTCGTGGGGGTCGTCGCTCAGCTCCGAGACGAGACCGCCGAGCAGATCTGCGGCGAAGACCAACCGCGCGATGCCGGCCTGCTCGGCCACCGGGGAGCCCGAACGGATCACGGCTTGCGCACTCGATCGGCTGCGGTCCAGCTCCTCCGCGGAGATCGTCAGCGACCGGCACTCCTCGAATGCTCGCTGGACGCTCGCTAACGCGTCGGCGCTTGACTCGTCGTCTGCGCTCACCCCAACGGCTTTCGCCATTCCCCGAGCCAACCGATCTGCACTTAGAGACTTCGCCCCGGTTACCGGGGATGCGGCGTATTGTCGCTCACCGGCGGGCAAATTGACAAAACCTCTCGATCACCGGAGCCGGCGCCTAGCCGATTCCGTGCTCGAGCGCGTATTTGACGGCGCCAGCCCGGTTGCTAACCCCGAGCTTGCGATAGACGTTTGTGAGGTGGAACTTGACCGTGTGCTCGCTGACCCACAACTCCTTGCTGATGGCCGCGGTGGTCAGCCCTGCGGCCACGGCGGCCAGGATTGCGCGCTCGCGGCTGGTGAGTGTCGGCCCGGAAGGCTCGTCGGATGCCACCGGACCCGGAGGCCGCGAGTGTCCCCGAGAGTGAAAGATCGCGCCGCAGGCCGCCTGGCGGACCACCGAGGCGAGGTCGATCGGCGTGACGCTCTTGACCACGTAGGCGCTCGCGCCGGCGCTCAGGGCCTCTTCCACCACAGCCTCGCTGCTCTCGGCCGACAACACCACGCACTTGACCCCGGGCCAGCCGTGAGCGATCTGAGCGACGCAATCGGCTCCGACCACTCCTGGCATCCGCAGGTCCAGTAGGACCACGTCGGGTAGCCGCCGCGGGATCTGGGCCAGCACCTCCGGCCCCGACCGGGCCTCCCCAACGATCTCGACGCCCGGATCGCCTTCGAGTGTCCGACGAATGCCGGCCAACAGCAGCGGATGATCGTCGGCGATCAGAACCTTGAGCTTGCGCCCCTGACTCGCCTCATCGCCATACGCGCCAACGTCTGCGACTGAAGCTTCCATGTCGACCCCCCTTTGTGTAGCCAAGAACCTGGCCACAGAACCCTTCAGGCGATGCCGATCCCTCGCCATCGCCGATGTGTCTCCAATGACGCATTTTGCGTCTTTTACCGGATGGAAGCTTATCGAAGCTGTCAATCCCTGCCCATGGATTCCCGCACATTAGCCCCGGGGTTATGGCAGCCTCTCGCGGATCTTTCGCGAGAACCTTCACTTTTTCGACTTTTTTGGTTACCATTGTTGCCATGGCGGGCACGATGGCCCGGACGGTGAATGTGAGGGCAAGGGGGACTTGCTAGCTATGCACGTGGATCTGTTGATCGTGTTGGGGGCGGCAATCGTCGGTCTGCTGGTCGGGATGACCGGGGCGGGCGGCGGCGCGCTGATGACCCCGATGCTGATCCTGCTGTTCAGCGTCAAGCCTTCGACGGCGATCTCGAGCGACCTGGTCGCCGCCGTGCTGATGCGCCCGATCGGCGCGGCCGTTCACATGCGCGCCGGCACCGTGAACTACCGGCTCGTGCGCTGGATGGTCCTGGGGTCGGTGCCGGCCGCCTTCGCGGGCGCATGGATGCTCAAGCTGCTGGGCAACTCGAAGGGCGCCCAGAGCAATGTCGAGCGCGTGCTCGGCGCGGCGCTGCTGATCGGCGCCTGCGCGATGGCGCTGCGCTTCCTGCTCGACCGCCGCGGCGGCAATGCCCGGATGGGCTCGGTGGCGTCGGTTCAGGTGCGCCCGCTGCCCACGCTGGTGGTGGGGATCGTCGGCGGGCTGGTGGTGGGCATGACCTCGGTCGGGTCGGGCTCGCTGATGATCGTCTTCCTGCTGTTCCTCTACCCCTCGCTGAGCGCCAAGCGCCTGGTCGGGACCGACCTCACCCAGGCCGTGCCCTTGACCCTCGCAGCCGCGCTCGGGGCGCTGGTGTTCGGGCACGTGTCCTTCGGTCTGACCCTGTCGCTGATCCTCGGCAGCGTCCCGGCGGTGTTCGTCGGCTCGCTGCTCTCCTCGCGGGTGCCCGACCGCTTCATCCGACCCGTGATCGGAGTGGTGATCATGGCCTCGGGCCTGAAGTACATCGGCGCCAGCACGTCGACGATCGGCTGGGCCGCGCTCATCGCGGCGGCGGTCGTAGTCGGCTACTGGCTGGTGTCGGCGCGTCCGGCGTCCCGTGCCGCGGCCCGGTCGGCCCGCGGCGGTGCGTCCGAAGGGATCGCGGTCGCCGTGCCCTCGTCCGAATAGCCGGCCAGCGCCCGGCAGACCAGCTCGAGGGCAACTCCCCGGGAGGCCTTGACCAGCACGACGTCGCCTGGGGCGGCCAGCCGTGGCACGAGCTCGGCCGCCTCGGCAGCGTCGGCGAGCGTGTGGGTCTCGCGACCACCCGCGCGTTCGAAAGCCGCGGACGTGGCGGCCGACAGGGGCCCGACGGCGACCAGCATGTCGACGCCGGCGCGGTGTGCGTACCCGCCGAGCTCCTCGTGGTAGCGCAGCTCGCCCGGGCCGAGCTCGAGCATGTCGCCGAGCACGGCGATCCGTCTGCCGGCGGGCCGGCCGGGCTCGATCGCGGCGAGGAAGTCGAGCGCGGCGCGCATCGACAGCGGGTTGGCGTTATAGCTGTCATCGATCAGGGTGATCCCGCTCGAGAGCTCGGCCGGCTCGCCGCGGCCCGCTGAGAGCGCGACCTCGATCCGTCCCTCCGGCCGCACCCCCACGACCATCGCGGCGGCGGTCACGGCGAGCAGGTTATGGCGGAGATGGACCTGCCGGAACGGGACCTCCAGCACGATCCGCTCGCCGGCACAGTCGATCTCGACCTGGGGGCCGTCGGCACTCATGAGCTCCACGTCGCCTCCCGGGCCGAAGGTGATGGTCCGGATGTCGCTGCGCAGGTGGGGCTCGAGCAGGGGCTCGTTCGCGGGCACGATCGCCGTGCCGTGTGGCGGCAGGCCGGCGATCAGCTCAGCCTTGGCGGCGGCGATGGCCTCGATCGTGCCGAGCAGCTCGAGGTGGACCGGGCCGACGGTGACGATGACTCCGACGTCGGGCTCAGCGATGGCGGCCAGCTCGGCGATCTGACCGGCGCCGCGCATCGCCATCTCGAGGACCAGGACCTCGGTGCCCTCGGGGGCGCCGAGGATCTCGAGCGGGAGGCCGATCTCGGTGTTCAAGTTCGCTCTCGAGGCCACGGTGCGCCGGTGCCGGGCCAGCACCGCCAGCAGCATGTCCTTGGTGGAGGTCTTGCCGGTCGAGCCGGTGACGCCGATCACCTGGGCCTTCAGGTGCCTGCGCCACGCTGTTGCCAGGCGTTGGAGGGCTTTCAGCGGGTCGTCGGCAGCGAGCAGCGCTCCGGGAGGTGCGCACTTCGCGGCCTCGGCATGCTCCGGCGTCGTGAGGATCCCCCAGGCTCCCTGGGCCAGAGCCTGGGCGGCGAAGCGTCCACCGTCCGTGCTCTCGCCCTTCAGCCCGACGAACAGGGTCCCGGCGGCAGCCTCGCGCGAGTCGATCGTGGTGCGCTCGGGCCCTTGCCGCGTGGGCGCGGGCGCGAGCAGACGCGCGCCGGCCGCCTGCGCGACCCGCTCCGGGTTCCAGCCTCTCATCGGCTGACTGGGGTGCCGGTGAGCGCCTCGCGGGCGACTGTGACGTCGTCGAAGGGGATCTTGCGGCCGTTCTCGAACTCCTGGCCCTGCTCGTGACCCTTGCCTGCGATCAGCACGACGTCGCCCGGAGCCGCGCCCGCGATGGCCCGCTCGATGGCGGCTCTGCGGTCGGCGTCGTGCTCGACGTCGGGGCCGGTGCCGACAAGGATCTCCTCGATGATTCGCTCGGGGTCCTCGGAGCGCGGGTTGTCGGAGGTGACGATCACCCGGTCCGCCAGCCGCCCGGCGATCTCCCCCATGATCGGGCGCTTTCCCCGGTCGCGGTCTCCCCCGCAGCCGAACACGACGTGCACGCGGCCGCTGGTGAGCGTGCGGGCGGCGTTCAGCGCGTTCTCGAGAGAGTCCGGGGTGTGCGAATAGTCCACCAGGACCGCGAAGTCCTGGCCGGCGTCGACCGCCTCGAAGCGCCCGGGCACCTGTCCGGCGTTCTGGAGGGCGTGCCTGCAGGTCTCGATCGGGACGCCGAGCGCCCGGGCCGCAGCCAACGCGCCGAGGACGTTGGAGACGTTGAAGCGGCCCGTGAGCGGCGACTGCATCGCGATCTCGCCATCGGGGCTGCTGACCATGAAGCGCGAGCCGGTGAGGCTAGTGGCGATGTCGGTGGCCCGGTACGCGGCCTTGTCTGCGTCGATCCCGAACGTGATCGTGTCCGGTCCCAGCTCCTGGGCCAGCCTCGCGCCGTACGGATCGTCGACGTTGACGATCTTGACCTTCGTCTCAAGCTCGGTGAACAGCCGGCGCTTGGCCGCGAAGTAGTGCTCCATCGTGGGATGGAAGTCCAGATGGTCCTGGGTCAGATTCGTGAAGATCGCCGCGGCGAAGTGGATCGCGTCGGCGCGGTGCAGCTCAAGCGCGTGGCTGGAGACCTCCATCGCGACCGCCTCGTCGCCTGCGTCGAGCATCTCCTTGAACGTCCGCTGGAGGTCGATCGCCTCCGGGGTGGTGCGCTTCACCTCGTGCTCGACGCCTCCGACGATCGACTTCACGGTGCCGAGCAGACCGGTCTGTCTTTGATCCGCCTCGAGAAGCGCCCGTACGAGAAAGGCGGTCGTGGTCTTGCCGTTCGTGCCGGTGACGCCCACGACCTCGAGGTGCGCGGTCGGATCGCCGAAGAAGACCGCCGCGATCGGCGCCATGGCTGCCCGGACGGAGGGGACCTGGATCTCGGGGACGCCAAGATTCAGCGGCCGCTGGACGACCAGCGCGACTGCGCCCTTCTCGATCGCCTCGGGGGCGAAGTCGTGCCCGTCGCGGGTGAAGCCGGGCACGCAGAAGAAGAGGGTGCCGGGCCTGACCTGGCGGTTGTCGTAGGCGAGACCCGTGATCTCGAGCTGCTCCGTCGCGCCCGGTATGACGTCACCTAGCCGCATCGGCGTCAGGCTACTGGGGCCAGAGGTCACAAGCGCGAGCAGGGCCGTTCCGAGGCTGGCTCCCCTTACCCACTTCCTTGGGCCTCAAACTAAATCGCTTACCTTTTGTCACACACGGGTAATTGGTGCGTCGGGAGCCGAACACACAGGTGCCAGCGGAAGCGCGACTACGAAGACGAGGCCGAGATGCCGGCCTCCAGGGGGTGCTCGTGGAGCGCGACCGGGAGGTGGCGGCAATCGAGCAGGCGCTTGCAGACGCCCGCGAGGGCGCCGGCGGAGTGATCCTGATCGAGGCTCCGGCGGGCAAGGGCAAGTCCCGGCTGCTGACAGTCGCCGGCGATCTGGCCCGCGAGGCCGAGATGCAGGTCGTGGGCGCCCACGGGAACGAGCTCGAGATCGACTTCCCGTTCGGGATCGCCATCCAGCTGTTCGAACCGCGGTGGAGCGCCGCCGAGGCGCTGGGGCAGCGGCGCCTGCTGGAGGGAGCTGCGCGCCACGTCGAACCATTGCTGCGCGGCGACATGCCGCTACCTGGCCCGTCCCCCGAGGATCAGGCGTACTCGGTCATCCACGGTCTCTTCTGGCTCTGCACGAACCTCGTGTCTGGGGGGGATCCCGACGACGAGCCATCGCCGATGGTGATGCTGGTGGACGACGTCCAGTGGTCCGACCGTCCTTCGCTGCGCTTCCTCGCCTATCTGGCCGATCGAATCGCCGACCTGCCGATCGCGCTCCTGGTCGCGTTGCGTGCCGGTGAGGAGATCATCGACCGCGCGGCAGTCACGGCGCTACGACGCGTGGCCGTCGACCGGGTGCTTCGGCCGGGATCGCTCAGTGAGAGCGGCGTGGACACATTGGTGACCGCTGTCTTTCCGGACGCAGAGCCGGCGTTCGCGCAGGCGTGTGGGCGGGTGACGAGCGGGAACCCGTTCCTGCTCACCGAGCTGCTGAGGCAGCTCCACCGCGATGACGCGCAGCCCAACGCCTCCACGGCCGTGCACCTGCTCGAGCTTCCACCGGAATCCGTGATCAACTCCGTGGTTGCGCGCCTCGACCGGCTGCCCGTGTCCGCACAGAAGCTGGCGAGGACCGTCGCGGTGCTCGGGCCCGGGGTTCCCGTCGCGCTCGTGGCGGAGCTGGCGGAGCTGCGTCTCGAGAGCGCGGTCCGGGCCGCCGACGTGCTCGCGGCCGTCCACCTGTTCGCGTCCGGCACGCAGCTGGAGTTCGTGCACCCGCTTGTGGCCGCTGCCGTCCAGGGCACGATCTCTCGGCTCGACTGCGGAGCCCTTCATCGGCGGGCGGCTGACGTCCTGATGGCGCATGGGTCGCCTGCCGAGCAGGTGGCCGCGCATCTGATGGCCGCCCCTCCGGGCTCGGATCCCGCGGTCGTCGAGTCGCTGCGGATCGCCGGCCGCCGGGCGCTGGCCAGCGGATCCGCGCCCAGTGCCGTGCGGTTCCTCGAGCGGGCGCTGGCCGAGAACCCTCCCGCCTCAGCTCACTCCGAACTGCTGGCGGAGCTGGCCGAGGCGGAGAGCGCAGCAGGTCTCCCACACGCGCTCGACCGGCTCGAGCATGCCTTGAGCTTGGCCAGCAACAGCGACTTGCGTGTCCGCTTGGCGCTGACGCAGGCGAGGGCCTATTACGAAAGATGTCGGTACCGCGAGGCGGCGGCTGCACTGAGCCAGGCGCTTCGTGAGGTGGGCGCAGACCACCAGATGGTCGAGCACCTGGAGGCGGCGTACATCGCCTCAGCATTCTTCGTCCCCGAGCTCGAGCGGGAGGCCGCGGCGAGGGCCGGGCGCCTGCTCGACCGCATCGGCAGGCGACCGAGCGTCACCCAGCTCGACGTGCT
>DATGJM010000135.1:0-10203 GCA_035295205.1 Solirubrobacteraceae bacterium
GTCGGGGCTCCGAGCCTGGCGGCAGTGGCATGAGCCTCTACATGACCGACACCGCCCCCGCCGAGCTGCTGATCCGCTCGGCGCACGTGCTCGATCCCCGCACGGACCTGGACGAGCCGCACGACCTGCTCGTCCGCGACGGCCACGTGGCCGAGCTGGGCGCGCCCGGTTCGCTGTCCGAGCCGCCATCGGGCGACGTCGTCGACGCCGCGGGCAAGCATCTGTTCCCGGCCTTCGTCGACCCGCACGTGCACCTGCGAACCCCGGGTCAGGAATATAAGGAGACGATCGAAACGGGCACGCGAGCCGCGGCCGCTGGTGGCTACTGCGCGATCGTCGCGATGCCGAACACCGCCCCGACGGTCGACGACGCGGCCGTTCTGCGTTCGCTGACCGAGACCGCGAGCCGCGAGGCCTGCATTCCGGTGGGTTTCCTGGCCGCCATCACCCACGGCCTGGACGGCTGTGAGCTGACCGAGATGGCCGAGCTCCGCGAGGCCGGCGCGCTCGGGTTCACCGACGACGGCCGGCCGGTCGTCTCGGCCGGGCTGCTGCGCAAGGCGCTGCAGTACCAGCGGCTGGCGGGTGGGGTGATCGCCCTGCACGAAGAGGACCCGGAGCTCTCGCGAGACGGGGTGATGCACGAGGGCGCCATCTCAGCGCGGCTCGGGCTCGCCGGGATCCCCTCGCTCTCGGAGTCGACGATGGTGGCTCGCGACGCCGCCCTGGCCCTGTACGAGGACGCGCGCGTGCACTTCCAGCACCTGAGCTGCATCGAGTCCGTGCAGGCGCTCGAGCAGGCCAAGGCGGCCGGGGCGCGCGTCTCGGGCGAGGCCTCCCCGCACCACCTGACGTTGACCGACGACGTCGTGCGCACGCTGGACACGCGCTTCAAGATGAACCCGCCGCTGCGCGCCGAACGCGACCGCCGGACTCTCGTCGAGGCGCTGCGCAGCGGCGTGATCGACTGCATCGCCACCGATCACGCTCCTCATGCCCGGCACGAGAAGGAGGTGCCGTTCGAGCAGGCGCCGATGGGCACGACCGGCCTCGAGACCGCGTTCGCAGCGCTCTACACGGAGCTCGTGATGTCCGGCGTCATCGAGCTCGAGACGATCGTCGAGCGTTTGAGCGCGGGTGCGGCTCTGTACGGGCTGCCGACCCCGCAGATCGCGGTCGGGGAGCCCGCCAACCTCTGCCTGGTCGACCTCGAGGCTCGCTTCGAGGTCGGCGCCGAGGGCTACGTGAGCCGCTCCTCGAACTGCTGCTTCCACGGGCGCGCGCTGTACGGGCGCGTCCAGTTGACGCTGGCGGCCGGCACGGTTGCCTTCAGGGCGCGAGGCGGCCTGCGGGCGCTCGAGGGTGCCGGCCGCGGAAAAGCCGCCCGATGAGCGACGCCACCGCCTATGTCCTGCTCGAGGACGGAGCCCGCTTCGACGGCATCGCCTGCGGCGCCGACACCCCGGCGGTGGGCGAGATCGTCTTCACCACCGCGATGGCGGGCTATCAGGAGGCGATGAGCGATCCCAGCTACGCCGGCCAGCTGATCACCTTCACCTATCCCCAGATCGGCAACTACGGGGTGTCGGCCGAGGCGATGGAGTCAGACCGGATCCACGCCCGGGCGGCGATCATGCGCGCCGCGGTCAACTACGAGGACGCGCCCGGGGCCGAGCGGGGCTGGCTCGACTGGCTGCGCGACTGCGGGATTCCGGCGATCACCGACCTCGACACGCGTGCGCTCGTGCGCCACATCCGCGACGCGGGAGCGATGAGGGGCGGGGTGTTCCCGGCCCGGATCAGCGACCGCGAAGCGCGAGAGCGGATCGCGGCCGAGCCGGCGATGACCGGGCGCGATCTGGCTCGCGAGGTCACGCCCGCCGAGAAGGTCGTGCTGCGCGGCGATGCCGACGGGACCCGCATCGCGATGATCGATACGGGGGTGAAGCTCTCGATCGTGCGCAATCTGCGGGCGCGCGGCGCCACTGTCGAGCTCCATCCGTGCACGGTCACCGCCCGCGAGCTCCTGGCCGGGGAGCCGGACGCGATCTTCCTGGCCAACGGCCCGGGCGATCCCGCGGCGCTGGAGTACGTGGTCCGGACGGTGCGCGAGCTCGTCGGGCGGCTGCCCGTGTACGGGATCTGCCTCGGCCATCAGCTGCTCTGCCGAGCGGTGGGCCTCGAGACCTACAAGCTGCCGTTCGGCCATCACGGCGCCAACCACCCGGTCAAGGACCTCACGACCGGCCGGACCGAGATCACGAGCCAGAACCATGGCTTCGCGGTCCTAGGCCCGGACGGCTCGCCCACGATCGAGCGCGACGAGCCGGTGCGCTGGGAGACCGACTTCGGCCTCGCCGAGCTCACCCACATCAACCTCTACGACCGCACGGTCGAGGGCCTTCAGTTGCTCGACGTCCCCGGGGCCACGGTGCAGTACCACCCCGAAGCAGGCCCGGGACCCAACGACGCCCTGTATCTGTTCGATCGTTTCGTCGAGGAGATCGGGAGGTCGGCTGACGCCGCGCGCCTTGGCGAATCGCCCTCCGGGCGATTCGCGGGAGGCCCAGCCCGTGCCTAGGCGCGACGACATCAAGAAGATCCTGCTCATCGGGTCGGGGCCGATCGTCATCGGCCAAGCGGCCGAGTTCGACTACTCCGGTACCCAGGCCTGTCGGGTGCTGATGCAGGAGGGCTACGAGGTCGTGCTCGTGAACTCCAACCCGGCGACGATCATGACCGATCCGGAGGTCGCCACCGCGACCTACATCGAGCCGCTGCTCCCCGGCCCGGTGGCGCAGGTGATCGAGCGCGAGCGCCCCGACGCGCTTCTGCCGACGCTCGGCGGCCAGACGGCGCTGAACATCGCCAAGGCCCTGCACGAGGAGGGCACACTCTCACGCTTCGGGGTCGAGCTGATCGGCGCCAACTACGAGGCGATCGACCGCGCCGAGAACCGCGAGCGCTTCCGCGAGACGATGAACGAGGCCGGCCTGCGCGTCCCCCGCAGCGCCATCGCCCACTCGATCGAGGACGCTCGGGACGCGGTCGCCGAGATCGGTCTCCCGTTCATCGTGCGTCCAGCCTTCACCCTCGGCGGCAAGGGTGGTGGTGTGGTGCGAACCGAGGCGGAGCTCGAGCGCGTCGTGGGCCGCGGGCTGGCGGCCTCTCCGATCAGCCAGGTGCTGATCGAGGAGTCGGTGCTCGGCTGGGGCGAATTCGAGCTCGAGGTGATGCGCGACCGGTCCGACAACGTGGTGATCGTCTGCTCGATCGAGAACCTCGACCCGATGGGGGTGCACACCGGCGACAGCGTGTGCGTGGCCCCGCAGCAGACGCTGACCGACAAGCAGTACCAGGCGCTGCGCGATCAGGCCATCACCGTGATCCGCGCGGTGGGGGTGGAGACCGGCGGCTCCAACGTCCAGTTCGCGGTCAACCCTCGCACGGACGAGATCGTGGTCATCGAGATGAATCCGCGGGTCTCGCGCTCGAGCGCGCTGGCCAGCAAGGCCACGGGCTTTCCGATCGCCAAGATCGCCGCGCGGTTGGCCGTGGGCTACACGCTGCAGGAGATCCCGAACGACATCACGAGGGCCACGCCGGCCAGCTTCGAGCCGGCGATCGACTACTGCGTCGTCAAGTGGCCACGCTTCGCATTCGAGAAGTTCCCCGGCGCCGAGGCGGGCCTGACCACGCACATGAAGTCGGTGGGCGAGGTGATGGCGATCGGCCGGACGTTCCGGCAGGCCTTCGCCAAGGCTCTGCGCTCGCGCGAGCTCGACCTCACGCCGCGCCCGCCGGCCGATGACGGCGAGCTGCTCGCCGCCCTCGGCAAGCCTGGACCCGAGCGCTTCGACCACCTGCTCGAGGCCCTTCGCCGGGGCCACCCGATCGACGAGCTCCACCGGCGCACGGACATCGACCGCTGGTTCCTGCGGGAGCTTGCTGAGGTGGCTGAAACCACCTCAGCTGCGAGCTCGCCTGACGGCGAACATCGCGGCGAGAGGGGGAAAGTTCGCACCTTCAAGGCCGTCGACACCTGTGCCGCCGAGTTCGCCGCGGAGACCCCATATTTCTACTCGGGCTGGGAGCGGCCGGGCCCGAACGGCCCAAGCCACGAGGTGACGCTGACCGAGCGCCGCAGCGTGGTCATCCTCGGCTCGGGACCCAACCGGATCGGACAGGGGATCGAGTTCGACTACTGCTGTGTGCACGCCGCCGAGACCGTGCGCGAACAGCGGCGCGACGCGGTCATGATCAATTGCAACCCCGAGACCGTCTCCACCGACTACGACACCTCGACCCGGCTGTATTTCGAGCCACTCACGCTCGAGGACGTGCTCGGGGTGTGCGAGCTCGAGAAGCCCGAAGGCGCGATCGTCCAGTTCGGTGGACAGACGCCCTTGAAGTTGGCGGAGGGCCTGCATCGAGCGGGCGTCCCGATCCTGGGCACGAGCATCGAGGCCATCGACCTGGCCGAGGATCGTTCGCGCTTCGGGCCGCTGCTCGATCGTCTGGGCTACAAGGCACCGGCCTACGCCACCGCGACCTCGCCGGCCGAGGCGATCGAGCGGGCTCCGCAGGTCGGCTTCCCGCTGCTCGTGCGGCCGAGCTACGTGCTCGGCGGCCGGGCGATGGAGATCGTCTACAGCGTGGACGGTCTGAAGGAATACCTCGAACGGGTGGGGAGCGCCCCGGGCCGCACGATCTATCTGGACCGCTTCCTCGAGGACTCGATCGAGGTTGACGTGGACGCCCTCGCCGATGGCGAGGAGGTGTGGGTGGCCGGGATCATGCAGCACGTCGAAGAGGCCGGGATCCATTCCGGCGACTCGGCCTGCGTGCTGCCACCGCACACGCTGGGCGAGGAGATGCTCGAGCAGATCCGCGAGCACACGATCGGCATCGCCCGCGCCCTCGGCGTCGTCGGTCTGCTGAACGTGCAGTACGCGATCAAGGAGGAGGAGCTGTACGTGATCGAGGCCAACCCGCGGGCCTCGCGCACGGTCCCGTTCGTCTCGAAGGCGATCGGGCTGCCACTGGCCAAGCTCGCCACCCGGGTCCTGCTGGGCGAGCGCCTCGCCGATCTGGCCCTCCCGTCCGACACGACCAACGGACACGTGTGCGTCAAGGAGGCCGTGCTGCCGTTCGACCGCTTCGCCGGGGCCGACGCCATGCTCGGTCCGGAGATGCGCTCGACCGGCGAGGTGATGGGGATCGCCCCCGACTTTCCGACCGCTTTCGCCAAGGCCCAGGCGGCGGCCGGATCCCGCCTGCCCGACAGCGGGACCGCGTTCCTGACCGTGGCCGACGGCGACAAGCCGGCGGCGATCGGCGTGGCCACGCTCCTCGACAACCTCGGCTTTCGGATCGTCGCCACGCGCGGAACGGCCGCGGCGATCCGCAAGATGGGCATCCCGGCCGCGGCGATCAACAAGATCGGGGAGGGCTCGCCGCACGTCGTCGACTGGATCGAGCGCGGCGAGGTCGACCTGGTGGTGAACACGCCCGTCGGCACCGGCGCCCGTACCGATGGCTACGAGATCCGCACGGCTGCGATCGCCCGCGGCATCCCCTGCATCACGACGATGGCCGGCGCGATCGCCGCCGCGCGAGCGATCTCCGCGGCCCGGCGCGGCGCGCCGGAGGTGCGCTCGCTCCAGGAGATCCACTCTTGAACAGCCGCGTGCTGGCTCCGTTCGGCCGCCGCGCGACCAGGATCACACGCCGCGACACACATGGGCCCTATGTGGTGCTGAGCTGCCATGACCCTGCCGGTCCGCTGCCGGCCGCGGGGCAGTTCTACATGCTGGCTGCGCGAGAGCGGTGGGGCGGGGGAGATGGTGAGCGGCCGTTCCTGCCCCGGGCCTTCAGCGTGCTGGACGCCGAGCCCCACCCCCAGGGCGTGCACTTGCGCTTCCTCTTCGACGACGTGGGACCTGGCACGCACCGCCTGTGCGAGCTCGAGGTCGGGGAGGAGCTCCTGCTCGTCGGCCCGCTCGGAAACGGCTTCGCCCCTCCCCGGGACGGCCGCCGCCCGCTGCTCGTCGGGGGCGGGGTGGGCATCGCGCCGCTGGTGATCTGGCAGCGGGCGCTGAACTTCGAGGCCACCGCCCTGCTGGGCTTCCGGGACCGGGCGCACGCGGCCGGGGCGAGCCTGCTCCCGCGTGCGGCCGTCGCCACGGACGATGGCAGCGTCGGGCACGCCGGGCTCGTGACCGAGTTGCTCGAGGCCGAGCTCGATCGCGACGGGGATGCCGAGGTGTACGCCTGCGGCCCGCCGGCGATGCTCGAGGCCGTGCGGGTGATGTGTGCGCAGCGCGAGCTGCCGGGACAGCTGGCGCTCGAGTCGGGGATGGCGTGCGGGTTCGGGGCCTGCTTCGGGTGCGTCGTTCCCACGCGCGACGGCTACGTCCGGCTCTGCGTGGACGGTCCTGTGTTGGAGGCCGCGGTCCTGGAAGCGGTGGGGCTCGAGGCGGTCGCATCGTGCCGGTGAGCTTCTGCGGGCTCGAGCTCGAGCACCCGGTCATCAACGCCTCGGGCACCTTCGACGCGATCGCAGCCGAGCGGGCGTTCGGGGCGGCGTTGCACCAGCGCTTCCCGTTCTCCGCGTACGTCTCCAAAACGGTCACGCTGAAGCCCCGACAGGGCAACCCGCCACCGCGGCTGTGGGAGACCGCCGCCGGCCTGATCAATTCGATCGGCTTGCCCAACAAGGGCCTCGCCGGCTACCTGTCGCAGGACCTACCCAAGCTCGCACGGCTGCCGGTACCGCTGATCGTCAACGTGATGGGCTTCAGCCGAGAGGAGGTGGGGGAGCTCGTGATGGCGTTCTCGGAGCGCTCTGAGGTCGCGGCACTCGAGCTGAACGTGTCCTGCCCGAACGTCGAGACCGGGATGCTGATGGGCGCGGACCCGGGCGAGATCACGGCGCTCCTTGGCCACGTGAGGCCGCTGACCTCCAAGCCGCTGATCGTCAAGCTCACGCCCAACGCCAGCGACGTCCCGGCGGTGGCCCGCGCCGCCGAGGCGGCGGGCGCCGATGCCGTCTCCCTCATAAACACCCTGCGGGGGATGGCCGTCGATCCGGTCACGGGGCGGCCCTGGCTCGGCGCGGGCACCGGCGGCGTCTCCGGTCCTGCCGTGCGTGCGGTGGCGCTGGCGCAGGTGCAGGCGGTGTCGGTGGCGGTGGACGTTCCGGTGGTCGGAATGGGCGGCGTCCAGCGCGGTCGGGATGCCCTTGATCTGCTCCTGGCGGGCGCCACGCTTGTAGCCGTCGGGACTGAGAGCTTTCGCGACCCGGCCGCTGGTGGTAGGGTCGCCGGCGAGCTTGCCCACCTGCGGCCGCCAATGGTCGCCGCGGGCGCCGGGGAGTAGGCCACACGACCGCGGGGCGGAAACGTTCCGGAAGCGCAGGGGACAACGGTCCTTTGGCTTCACTATGTGGCTAATCGCACATAAAATCCCCTGCAAACAAGGATTATTCCCGCAACCAAGCTCGACAATGCTCAAGCTCAGCTTGAGGTCGAGGGAAAAAGTACTGATTTCGCTTGAACGCCCCGGCCCAAGATGTATAGTCGCCGCCCATGCCGCCGCTCAGCGAAACCCCTCCCAAGCCAATGGCGGCTCCCGAGCGCTCGCTCGTCCAGCGCATGGAGGCGCTACAGCGCGCCAACGACGTCCGCAGCCGTCGCGCCCAGCTGAAGCGCGATCTGAAGGCGGGCCGCCAGCCGATCCACGAGCTGTTGCTGGAGCCACCGGAATTCCTGGAGACCGCGAAGGTCTTCGATCTGCTGCTGGCCGTTCCGAAGTACGGTCGCGTGAAGGTGAACAAGATCCTGACCACCTGCCGGATCTCACCGAGCAAGACGATCGGCGGCCTCTCCGAACGCCAGCGACGTGAGCTGGTGGCGCTGATGCGGCGGCGCTGAAGCGCGCCGCCGCATCAGCGAAACCTCCGCGCTGAGTGCCCACTCCAGCGGTCTTCGTGATCACCGGCCCGTCAGGCGTCGGCAAGGGCACGCTCATCCGTGGGCTGCTCGAACGCGTGCCGGACCTCGAGCTGTCGGTTTCCGCCACGACCCGTCCGGCCCGTCCCGGCGAGCGCGAGGGCGTCCACTATCACTTCCTCACCCCCGAGGAGTTCGATGCCCGGGTCAAAGCCGGAGACTTCCTCGAGCACGCCGGCTATGCGGGCAACCGTTACGGGACGCTGCGTTCCGAGGTCCAGCGGCGGCTCGATGCCGGCGCGCCGGTGGTCCTCGAGATCGAGGTTCAGGGGGCGCGGCAGGTGCGCGCCGCGATGCCCGAGGCGGTCGCGGTGTTCATCGCCCCGCCCTCCCGGGAGGCGCTGCGCACCCGCCTGGTCGGGCGGGGCACCGACCACGCGGAGGAGATCGACGCCCGGATGGCCACCGCCGAGCGAGAGCTCGAGGCGCAGCCCGAGTTCGCCCATGTGGTGGTCAACGATCGTCTCGAGGAGGCCACGACCGAGCTCGCGGCGATCGTCCGGTCGGTCCTCAGCGGAGACACCAGCCTAAGAGCCAGCTAACCTTGGCTTTCCCCGAAACGAACGGACTACCACCAGATGATCTCCCCCCGCATCGACAAGCTTCTCGACCACGTCGACTCCGACTACGCGAGCGTGATCGTGGCTGCCAAGCGCGCACGACAGATCAACTCCTACTACCACAACCTCGGCGAGGGCACATTCGACGAGTTTCCCCCGCCGATGGTCGAGACCCGTTCGAAGAACTACCTGACGATCGCGCTCGAAGAAGTCGCTCAGGGCAAGCTGAAGTACCACTACCGGTAAGGTCAGCGAAGCTGGCCGGTCAAGCGATGCCGGAGGCTGAGCGACTCGGTCAGGCCGCGGGGCTCCAAGCCCCGCGGAGGTGAGGCCCGTGGCCCGGTTGCTCATTGGCGTGAGCGGCGGGATCGCGGCCTACAAAGCGCTGGAGCTCACGCGCCTGGCGATCAAGGCGGGCCATGCCGTGCGCGTGATCCAGACGGAGAACAGCGAGCGCTTCGTCGGACGCGCCTCGTTCGAGGCGATCACCGGCGCGCCGGTGCTGCTCAGCGAGTTCGAGCGCGATCCGGCGCGGGGCGCGTACCCCGGCGAGCCGCTGCCAGAGCATGCTCCGGTCAGCCATCTGGCTCTGGTCGAGCGGGCTGACCTCTATCTGATCGCGCCCGCCAGCGCAAACACGCTGGCCAAGCTCGCCCATGGGCAGGCCGACAACCTCCTGACCGCTGCGGCCCTCGCCGCGACCTGCCCCGTGGCGGTGGCGCCGGCGATGAACAACCGCATGTACCTGCATCCGGCGACGGCGGCCAACTTGGCCACGCTGGCACAGCGGGGCGTGAGCATCGTGCCGCCCGGTGAGGGTGACCTGGCCTCGCACGGCGAGCACGGGATCGGCCGCCTCGCCGAGCCGGCGGAGATCCTGGCCGCATGCACGGGCCTGCTCGCCGCGTCCGCGAACGGGAAGGTGTCGCGCTGGGCGGGCGTCCGTGTTCTCGTGACCGCCGGCGGGACCCGCGAGCCGATCGACAGCGTGCGCTACATCGGAAACCGCTCATCGGGCCGGATGGGTGTGGCGCTCGCGACCCGGGCTGCGGCCCGCGGCGCACGGGTCACGCTGATCGCCGCGAATCTCGCGGTCTCGCCCCCGGAGGGCGTGGATACCGTCCCCGTCGGCAGCGCCGCCGAGCTCGCCGCCGCCTGCGAGCGGCACTTCGACCAGTGCGACGTGCTTCTGATGAGCGCAGCCGTGGCCGACTTCCGGCCGGCCCACGCCGCCGGGCACAAGCTGAAGAAGCATGACGGCATCCCGGCGCTCGAGCTCGAGCCGACCGAGGACGTGCTCTCGGACCTGGCCGCCAGGCGCCGCGAAAGCCAGGTGCTTGTCGGCTTCGCCGCCGAGCACGGGAACGAGGCGGTGGCCTACGGACGCGAGAAGCTCCAGCGCAAGCGCCTGGACGCGATCGTAATCAACGACATCTCGGTGGCCGGCATCGGCTTCGACGCCGATGCGAACGAGGTGACGATCCTGACCGCGGCAGGCGGGGAACTATTGGTCCCGCGCGCGCGTAAAGAGATAATCGCCGACACAATCCTCGACGCGGTCGAGAGCATGTGGGCAAGGAAAGGGGAGCCAGAGCATGGAGCCAGACCAGGCAGCGTCACCGCCGTCTAGC
>DATGJM010000136.1:0-6292 GCA_035295205.1 Solirubrobacteraceae bacterium
CGATCAACCTCGACCCGGGCACGCCGCTGTCCGGGCCGGCGCCTGACTTCACCCTCACCGACGAGGCGGGCCGGCAGGTGTCGCTGCACTCCTACCGCGGTCGCGTGGTCATCCTCGCCTTCAACGACTCGCAGTGCACCACCGTCTGCCCCCTCACCACCACCGCGATGGTGCAGGCTCGGCGGCTGTTGGGCAGCGCGGGCTCGCAGGTGGCGCTGCTGGCGATCGACGCCAACCCGACGGCGATCTCGGTCGCCGACGTGCGGGCGTATTCGGAGATCCACCAGATGACTCACGTGTGGCGGTTCCTGACCGGCTCGCTGCGTCAGCTGCGCCATGTCTGGAAGGCCTACAACATCGACGTGGGGATCGAGAACGGGCAGATCGACCACACCCCGGCGCTGTTCGTGATCGACCGCCGCGGCCGGCTGGCCAAGGTCTACCTCACGCAGATGGCCTACTCATCGGTGGGCCAGCAGGCTCAGCTGCTGGCACAGGAGGCGTCCAGCCTCCTGCCGGGCCATCCGCCCGTGCAGAGCCACATCTCCTACGCCCAGATCCCCTCGATCGCCCCGAGCCAGCGGGTCGATGTATCGCAGCCCGGAGGTGGCTCACTGCAGCTCGGCCCGGGAGCCGCCCGGCTGTATGTGTTCTTCGCCACCTGGGACTCCCAGGTCATGAACCTGGCCAAGCAGCTGCGGGCTCTCGACGCCTACCAGACTCAGGCCATTGCGCAGCGACTGCCGAGGCTCACCGCGATCGACGAGGCCAGCGTCGAGCCGTCGACGGCAGCGCTGCCGTCGTTCCTGCACGGCCTGGGCGCGCCGCTCGCCTATCCAGTCGGCATCGACCCGAGCGGGCGGATCGCCGATGGCTACGGCGTTCAGGACGAGCCCTGGTTCGTGCTCGTCGGGGCCCACGGCCAGATCCTCTGGTACTACGACATCTCCACGCTGGGCTGGCTGAGCACGAGCTCGCTGATCCAGCACGTGCGGGCCGCGGTCACGCGCAGCTCGAACGCCACGACCTCCCTGGCGATCGCCGATCAGGAGCTGGCGGGCTCGCCTCCGCCGCTGGCCTCCCTGCACAGCCAGGCCAGCCAGCTGCTCGGCGGCGGCAAGAGCGCGCTGTTCGCCCGGCTGAAGGCCCTGCGCGGCTACCCCGTTGTGATCAATGTGTGGGCGTCCTGGTGTGGCCCCTGTCAGGCCGAGTTCGGGCTGTTCGCCTCGGCCGCCGCTCGGTACGGCCGCCGCGTGGCCTTCCTCGGGGTGAACGCCAACGACGAGTCCGGAGCGGCGCGCGGGTTCCTGGCCCAGCATCAGGTCAGCTACCCGAGCTACGAGACCAGCTACGCGGATCTCTCGAAGCTGGCGGTCGTCCAGTATTTGCCGACCACGATCTTCATCCGCCCGTCGGGAAAGGTCGGATTCGTGCACATCGGCCAGTACGAGGTCGAGGGCACGCTCGACGTGGACATCGCGAGCTACGCCCTCCGGGGCTGAATCAGCGCAGTTCGGCTGAGGTCTTGCCCAGCAGCTGGCGGGCGATGATCAGCAGCTGGATCTGCTGCGTGCCCTCGAAGATGTCGAGGATCTTCACGTCCCGGGCCCACTTCTCGAGCAGCTCGCCCTCGCCGTAGCCGAGGCTCCCGCACAGGGACACACAACGCAGCGCGACATCGGTGCCCACCCGCCCTGCCTTCGCCTTGGCCATCGAGGCCTGGAGCGAGTTCGGCTTGCGGTTGTCGGCCATCCACGCTGCCTGAAGGGCGAGCAGGTAGGCCGCCTCCCAGTCCGACTCCATCGCGATGAACTCCGAGGCGGCGGCGCTCTGGGAGTGGGGCGGATGGGCGTAGTCGATCTCGACCCCGGCCTCGGCCAGCAGCTCACGGGTGCGCTCGAGACAGGCTCGGGCGACGCCGATGGCCATCCCGGCCACCAGCGGCCGGGTGTTGTCGAAGGTCTGCATGACTCCGGCAAAGCCACCCTTGGGCGCGATCTCGGGGCTGCCGAGGAGGTTCTCCTTCGGCACCCGGCAGTCGTCGAGCACGAAGTTGGCGGTGTCCGACGCGCGGATCCCGAGCTTGTGCTCGAGACGGTCGAGCTTCAGGCCGGGGTTGTCGCGCTCGACGACGAAGGACTTGATCGCGGCGCGGCCCTGGTCGCGGTCGAGCGTCGCCCAGACGACGATCAGCTCCGCACGATCGCCCGAGGTCACGAAGATCTTCTCGCCGTTCAGCACGTACTCGCCGGTCTCCTCGTCGAGTCGTGCCGTCGTGCGGATGGCGGCCGAGTCCGAGCCGGCCTCGGGCTCGGTGATCGCCATCGCCGCCCACTTGCCGCCGAAGCGCTTCAGCTGCTCGTCGTTCGCCACGGCGGCGATCGCGGCCTGACCGAGACCCTGCCGCGGCATCGTCAACATCAGTCCGACGTCGCCCCAGCACAGCTCGATCAGACCGAGCAGGCTGGCCATGTTCGAGCCGTTGCGGTTGGCCGAGTCGGATCCGTTCCGCGCGGCTGAGCCGTTCGCACCGTTGGAGCCGTTCGAGCCGTGCCCTACGGTGCCGGCTCCGGCGCCCTCGAGCCCGCCGGACTCCGCGATCCCGTCCATCGCCGCGGCAAGCATGTCGAGCTCCTTGGGATAGGAGTGCTCGGCGAGGTCGTACTTACGCGAGTTGGCGCGGAAGATCTCGACCGCGACCATGTGCGCCTGGTCGACCAGGGGCTTGAACTTGCGGGGGATTTCGAGGTTCACCATCAGACGAGCACGGCTCCTTCGAAGATGCCGGCGGCGCGCAGGTCGCGATACCAGCGCTCGACCGGGTGCTCCTTGACGTAGCCGTGACCGCCGAGCAGCTGCACGCCATCGGATCCGATCGCCATCCCGCGCTCCGCGGTCAATCGGCGCGCGAGCGCCACCTCGCGGGCGAACGGGAGGCCCTGGTCGACGCGGGCGGCGGCCCGGTAGGTGGCCAGGCGCATGCCTTCGAGCTCGATCGCCATGTTCGCCACCGTGAAGGCGACGGCCTGGCGGTGAGCGATCGGCTCGCCGAACGCGGTGCGCTCGTTCACGTACTGCTTGACGTAATCGAGCGCCGCCTGGCCGGTCCCGATCGCGAGCGCGCACCAGCCGAGACGCGCCAGCTGCACGCACTCGGCGTAGTCGGCTGGGTCGCCAAGCTTGGCGGATGCTGGCAGCCTCACTTCGTCGAGCACGAGGCGCCCGGTTGCCGCTGCGCGCACGCCCATCGCGGGCTCGGGCTCGATGCTCACGCCGCCGGTGCCAGATTCGACGATGAACAGCGACGGCTCGTCGCCTTCGATCGCGGCCGCGATCACGAAGAGCTCGCTGTCACCCGCTCGCGGAACGATCGACTTGACGCCGCTCAGGACGAATCCGCCGTCGTTCCGGCGAGCCGTGGTGGCAAGCGAGAACGGATCGAACAGCGCCCGTGGCTCCTGAATCGCCAGCGCCGCGGCGGGCACGTTCTCGCCCACGAACTCGGACAGGTAGGTGGACTGCTGGTCGGCGTCTCCCCACAGGCTGATCGCGGTCGAGACCGCCGCCGGCGCCAGGCAGGCCAGCGCGAGGCCCATATCGCCCTCGGCGAGAGCCTCGCTCATCAGGACCGAGGTCACGGCCGAGCGCTGCTCGAGCGCACCGCCGAGCTCCTCGGGCACGCCGACCATCGTCAGCCCGAGCTCGTTGCTCTGGGCGAGGAGCTCGGTCGGGGCCGCGCAGGCTGCGTCGGCGGACTGAGCCGCTGGGCGCAGGCGCTCGAGTGCGAAGCCCCGCACCGACTCGCGGAGCATCTGCTGCTCGTCATCCGGAGTGATGTCGAACAGCTCCCGGGGCTTGGAGGTGGCCTGCCGCGCCGGCCGCGCCAGCTTCTGCGCGGCCGAGAACGTGCGCCCCGCCCTGGTGGCCGTACGCGCGGTGGTCCTGGCGGCGCCGTGCAAGAGCCGGGTGGTCGGCTCGCGCAGCCCGAGGCGATCGAGCAGCTCGGAGGAGGCGAGCGTGTTCAGCGCGCGCAGGCCGAACGCCATTCCCCTGTCGGCGATGTTCTGGGCCATCAGCATTCTGATCTTACCACGGATCGGTGTAACGTCAAACGATGTCATGCTGGCTCGTGGTGCGATTTCGGGCCGCATATGATCGCCGCGCGGGAGCGATCAACTAGGAGGCAACCATGAATCGCAGGTCTCCGGTCGCAGTCCTGTTCGTCGCTGCCGCCATCACCGTGACCGGTGGTGCGCTCGCGCAGAGGGCCGGCCATACAGTGTCCGTGAAAGCCGGCAGCTACAAAGGGACGACATCGGAGCACAGCCCGGTGACGTTCAAGATCTCCGGCAGGTCGATCCGGAACTTCTCCACCACCGCGTACTACAACGGCTCCTGCGGACAGGGCGGCGGCCCCGGTTTCACGATCGACGCCAAGGGCCCGATAAAGATCGACAAGTACGGCAAGTTCTCGGCCAGCCTCACCCTCGTCGGACCGGTGAAGCCCGTGAAGAACGAGAAGGGCAAGCTGACCGGCAAGGTCTCGGGTACGACAGTCACCGGCGCGATCGTCGACATCACCAAGGAACACGCGAGCATCTGCCGGCACGGCTATAACGAGAAGTTCACCGCGCACCAGTCCTGATCGGCCGGCACGGCACCTCGAGGACTTACGCGATTCTTCTCGCGCGCGTGCATTCTGGCTGCATGCGCGTGCTGGTCGCGGAGGATGAGCTGCGTCTCGCGGACGCCATCGCGCGCGGACTGCGGCGCGAGGGCATGGCGGTCGACCTGGCAGACGATGGCGCGGACGCGCTGTTCAAGGCTCGGGTCGTGCGTTACGACGTGGTCGTGCTGGACCGAGACCTGCCGAGCCTGCATGGAGATCAGATCTGCCGGACGCTCCGCGACGAGCGTCCGGAGACCGGGATCCTGATGCTGACCGCTGCCGGCGAGCTGAGCGATCTCGTCCAGGGCCTTTCGATCGGGGCCGATGACTACGTGCCCAAGCCGTTCCGCTTCCCGGAGCTCGTAGCCCGCATCCGGGCGCTGGGCCGGCGCTCGACGCCCAGCCGCCCGCCCGTGCTGCGCTGGGGCGATCTCGCGCTCGACCCGGCACGCCGCGAGACGACCCGTGACGGGCACCCGATCGAGCTTGCCCGGAAGGAGTTCGGCGTGCTCGAGGTGCTGATGGCGGCCGACGGGGCGACGGTATCGGCCGAGGAGCTGCTCGAGCGCGTGTGGGACGAGCAGATCGACCCGTTCACGAACGTCGTGCGGATGACGATCATGACCCTGCGGCGCAAGCTGGGCGAGCCCCAGCCGGTGCAAACCGTGGTCGGGGTCGGCTACCGGATGGCGTGATGAGGCGAGTCGTGCGCCTCGGTCCCGCGCGGGCCCTGCTTCCCGCTCGGACCGTGAGGCTCCGGCTCACCGCGCTTTACGGCGTGGTCTTTCTGATCACGGGCGCCGTGCTGCTGACCATCGGCTACGTGCTGGTCCGTAACAACCTCCGTGGCCCCGGCAATGTCGGGGCCGAGCTGAGACGCCTGGGCTATCGGGCGCCCAGGCCGGGCGTCCGGCCGCCGCCCGGCTTCTCTCCGTTCGGCCTCACTCGCCGCTTCGGCGCGGGGACGGGAGCCGGAGTGACCCGGCAGGCGCTCGAGGCGGTGAGGGCGGACTTGACCCGCCAGGCGCTCGACCGGCTGGTGATCGAGTACGTGATCGCGCTCGGCGCGATGACGATGATCTCGGTGGCCGCCGGCTGGCTGCTGGCCGGCCGGGCGCTGCGGCCGCTGCGCCAGATCACGGCGACTGCGCGCCGGGTGTCGGGGGAGAACCTCGGCGAGCGGATCGGGCTCGAGGGGCCCGCCGACGAGCTGAAGGAGCTGGCCGACACCTTCGACGGCATGCTCGGGCGCCTGGATGCCGCCTTCGCGAGCCAACGCCACTTCGTCGCCAACGCATCTCATGAGCTGCGCACGCCGCTCGCGATCATGCGCACCGAGATCGACGTGTCGCTGGCCGACCCTCGCGCGTCGACGGACGAGCTGCGCGCCATGGGGGAGGCTGTCCGGGAGACGGTCGACCGGTGCGAGCGTTTGATCGAGGGCCTGCTCATCCTCGCCCGAAGCGAGGCCGTGTCCGGCCGCGAGGAAGCAGTCGATCTCGGCTCGCTGGCCGCCGACTGTCTCACAGACATGCGAGCACGGGCGAAGGGCGCCGGGCTGCATGTGAACGATGACCTCGGCCCGGCGTGGACACGCGGAGAGCCGGCCCTGACGGAGCGGAT
>DATGJM010000137.1:0-2970 GCA_035295205.1 Solirubrobacteraceae bacterium
ATCTTCGACGTGTAGCGGCGGTTCTCCAGCCGCTCGCGGGCGGCGCGCTCGATGCGCTTCTTCTGTGAGTGGATGTTCGCCATGGCAGAGAAAAGCCGCGGCGCTCCGCCGCGGTGCGGCCGTACTATAGCGCCCCCGTGACCGAGGAGACCATCGCCGAACCAGCCGTGCCAGCCGGCGCGGGGGGAGACCCGCCGCGCCGCAGGCTCGGCGTGAACACGGCGATCTTCGCCATCGCCACCGGTGTCAGCCGGGTCGCCGGCCTCGCTCGGGAGATCGTCGCCGCCGGGTACTTCGGGCAGACGCCGCCGGCGTCGGCGTTCACGATCGCCTCCCAGATCCCGAACCTGATGTCGAACCTGTTCGCGCAGGCGGCGCTGTCGGCGGCCTTCGTGCCGGTGTTCACCGACCTCCTCCAGCAGGGGCGAAAGCGCGAGGCCTTCCGCCTGGCGTCGACCCTGTTCTGGATCATCCTGATCGGCCTCGGCGCGATCACGGCCCTCGGCATCCTGCTGGCCGGGGTCATCATGCCGCTGTTCACCGGCACCCAGCTCACCGGCGCCGACACCGCCCTCGCGGCCGGCCTGGCGCAGGTTCTGTTCCCGGTTGTGCTGCTGCTCGGCCTCACCGGAATGCTGGTCGGGATCCTCCAGTCCTACGACGAGTTCACGATCCCGGCGCTCGCGCCGGCGGTGTGGAACATCGTCATCCTGGCCGGCCTGATCGGCCTGCGCTCGAGCTTTCACGCGCCGATCTACGCCTACGCCGTCGCCTGGCTGGCGGCCACGGCCGTGCAGATGCTGCTGGTCGCCTCGGCCCTGCGCCGGATCGACTTCCGGCTCACGCTCCAGATCGACTGGCGCGATCCCCGGATCCGCCAGGTGTTCGTGCTGATGCTCCCGGTGACGATCGGACTCGGGATCGTGAACCTCGACCAGCTGCTGAACGCGACGTTCGGCGGCCTCGTCTCGTCCAGCGCCCCGCGCGCGATCGATCAGGCGTTCCGGATCTACATGCTGCCCCAGGGCGTGTTCAGCGTCGCTGTCGCCACGGTCCTGTTCCCGACCCTCAGCCGCCAGGCGGCTCGCAAGGCCCCCGGGGAGATGCGGCGGGCGATCGGCAACGGCATGCGCCAGATCAACCTCCTGCTGATCCCGTCGGCGGCCCTGATGATCGTGCTCGCCACGCCGATTGCCCGCCTCGTCTTCCAGCACGGCCACCAGACGCCGGCCGACACCCATCGCACCTCGGTGGCGCTGTTCTGGTTCGCGTTCAGCCTGCCCTTCGGCGGGCTGAACCTGCTGCTGACCCGCACCTTCTTCGCACTGCAGCGTCCGTGGATCCCGACGCGGTACGCGGCCATGAACATGGTCGTGGACGTGATCGTCAGCGTCGCGCTCTACGGCCCGTTCGGCATCGCGGGCCTGGTGATCGGCACCGCGGTCGCCAACGCGGTAATGGTCGGGCTTCAGTACCGGCGCCTGGCGATCGGCTTCAACCGCCGCCTCGAGGGCCCACAAACGCTGATGATCACGGCTCGGATCCTCGTCGCGTCGGCACTGATGGCCGTCGTGGGCTGGCTGGTCTGGAGCGTGCTCGACTCTCTGCTCGGCCACTCGACGATCGCTCAGATCATCAGCGTGGGCCTGGCGGTGGCCGCCGGCGGGGCGCTCTACGCGCGCGCCGTGCTCGTGATGCGGGTCCCCGAAGCGCGGCAGATCGAGGCGCTGGTGCTGAGTCGCCTCGGACGCCAAATACCCTAGTACTGATGGCCGACCAGGCTCACATCCGCAACTTCTCGATCATCGCCCACATCGACCACGGCAAGTCGACCCTGGCCGACCGCATCCTCGAGCTCACTCACACAGTCGACCCCAGGCTGATGCGCGCCCAGCTGCTCGACTCGATGGACCTCGAGCGCGAGCGCGGGATCACGATCAAGGCCCAGGCCGTGCGGGTCTTCTACACCTCCCAGCACGACGGCCAGACCTACCAGCTGCACCTGATCGACACCCCCGGCCACGTCGACTTCACCTACGAGGTCTCGCGCTCGCTGGCCGCCTGCGAGGGTGCTCTGCTAGTGGTCGACGCCTCGCAGGGGGTGGAGGCCCAGACCGTGGCCAACACCTACCTGGCCGTGGACTCCGGGCTCGAGCTGATCCCGTGCCTGAACAAGGTCGACCTCCCCGGCGCCGAGCCCGAGCGCGTGGCCGAGGAGGTGGCCGAGCTGCTGGGCGAGCCGGCGGATGCCGTCAGGCGGATCAGCGCCAAGACCGGGGAGGGCATCACCGACGTCCTCGACGAGCTGATCGCCAGGGTCCCGCCGCCGAGCGGCGACCCGGAGGCCGCGCCGCGCGCGCTGATCTTCGACTCCGAGTTCGACCAGTACCGCGGCGTGATCGCGTACATCCGCGTGGTCGACGGCACGTTCACCAAGGGTGACGCGATCACCGCGATGCAGGCGGGCACCCAGGCCGACATCGACGACATCGGCTTCTTCACGCCCCAGATGACCTCCGCTCCCGCTCTGCACGCGGGCGAGGTCGGCTTCCTGATCACGGGGATCAAGGACGTGACGAAGCTGCGGGTCGGCGACACGCTGACCGCGAAAGCGCGCGCCGCGACCGAGCCGCTGCCCGGCTACCGCGACGTCAAGCCGATGGTGTTCTGCGGCTTGTTCCCGATCGACTCCGACCAGTACCCGGATCTGCGCGACGCCCTCGAGAAACTGAGCCTGAACGACGCCGCCCTTTCCTGGGAGCCGGAGACCAGCGACGCCCTCGGGTTCGGCTTCCGGTGCGGCTTCCTGGGCCTGCTGCACATGGACATCGTGAGAGAGCGCCTCGAGCGCGAGTACGACCTCGAGCTGCTGGCGACGATGCCGAGCGTGGAGTACGAGGTGACGCTCACCGACGGGTCGGTCCTGGCCGTGCACTCGCCCGCCGACATGCCCGACCCCGCGCGCATCGC
>DATGJM010000138.1:0-2772 GCA_035295205.1 Solirubrobacteraceae bacterium
GGTCGGCGCCGAGCTCGGTCTCCCCGAGCGGTTGGTGTGGCGTCAGCCGTTCCCCGGCCCCGGCCTCGCGATCCGCATCGTCGGCGGCGAGGCGACCAAGCAGCGGCTCGACCTGCTGCGCGACGCCGACCACATCCTCCAGGACGAGATCCGCAAGGCCGGCCTGTACCGCGAGCTCTGGCAGTCCTTCTGCGTGCTCCCCGACATCCGCACCGTCGGGGTGCAGGGCGACCAGCGCACCTACGGCAACGTGATCGTGATCCGCGCCGTCACCAGCGACGACGCGATGACCGCCGACTGGGCGCGCCTGCCCTACGACCTGCTGGAGCAGATCGCCTCGCGGATGATGGGGGAGCTGCGCGAGGTCAACCGGGTGGTGCTCGACATCACGAGCAAGCCTCCGGGCACGATCGAGTGGGAGTGACTGGCGTCGAGCAAGCTCGCCGCCATTGGGAGCTCGGCTTCGCCCGGGACCCGGCCGCCGGCCGATGAGCGGGAACGACCGCCGGCGGCTCGTCTTCGGAGAGGCCCCGGAGCTCTACCACCGCTACCGCCCGACCTATCCGGAGGCCCTGATCGACGACCTCGTCGCACTGGCAGGCCTCGATGGCTCGCGGCCCGTGCTCGAGGTCGGGGCGGGCACGGGGAAGGCGACGGCACTGTTCGCCGCGCGCGGGATCCCGGTGCTGGCGGTCGAGCCGAGTGCCGGGATGTCGGCGGTGCTGCGCTCGACGGTCGCCGCCGGTGGCGTGGCGGGCGTCGAGAACGCCGAGTTCGAGGGCTGGGATCCCGCTGGCCGGCGCTTCCCGCTCGTCTACTCCGCGCAGGCGTGGCACTGGGTGCGGCCGGAGGTGGGCTACGCCAAGGCGACTTCGGTGCTCGAGCCGGGCGGCTGGCTGGCCGTGTTCTGGAACCGGGTGGACTGGGCAAGCTGCGAGCTGCGCGACCAGCTGCTCGTGGCCTACGAGGCGGCCGCCCCGGAGATGGGGCGCGATGGCGGGCTGCACCCGTCGTGTTCGCTTGGCGGCCCCGAGGAGGACTGGGCGTCGGAGCTCGCCCATGCGGCCGGCCTCGGCGACGCCGAGGTGCGCACGTACGAGTGGAGCTCTGACTACACGGCGCGGGACTACCTCGGCTTCCTTGGCACCGCTTCGCGGGTGCAGTTGATGGAGCCCGGTCAGCGCGAGGCGCTGTTCGCCGCCGTCGCAGCCGCGATCGAGGCCGCCGGCGGCAGGCTCACGCTGCCGCTGAGCACGCTGCTCTGCCTGGCTCGCCGGTTGCGGTGATCTCGTGTCAAGAAAGCGAACCGTGGGGTCGCTTTCTTGACACGACTACGGGTCGTGGCCGGGCTCGATCGCCTTGGCTCGCCGGAACGTGAACGACGCCGAGCCCGAGCCACCGTGGCACTCGAGCGGCTCGAGCACGAAGCCCTGGTGATCGCCGAAGGGGATCCGGTCGATCACGCGGCCCGCGAACCAGTTCTCGAGCTCGCAGATGGCGGGTACCCCCTCGGGGCCCGGGCGCCAGTCGCAGCGCTCGAACTTGTCGACCTCGTCGCCGGTTTCGCCGCCGAACAGCTCAGCGAGCTGCTCGGCCTCGGCGGGCACGAAGTGCACGATCAGCACCGGTGAGCGCAGCGCCACGGGGAACGTGTGGTT
This sequence comes from Solirubrobacteraceae bacterium, assembly GCA_035295205.1. Taxonomy (GTDB): domain Bacteria; phylum Actinomycetota; class Thermoleophilia; order Solirubrobacterales; family Solirubrobacteraceae; genus Palsa-465. Next base: position 1,659 of record DATGJM010000138.1, read on the forward strand.
CTTCACTGAGATGCAGACCATGAAGCGAGCGGGGCGGATCGAGACCTGGGAGGCGAACCCGACGAGGCACCCAGCGAGCTCGCGGTGGCCGTTCCCCCCGGGCGCGGACGCGGTCACGACCAGCATCGAGTAGTCCAGCTGGGCCATCAGTCGCGGGAAGGTGACCTTCGTGGCCGACATCCGCCTCACTCCTGGCGGCGGGAGGCCTCGATATCCGCGGCCACGCGCTCTTCGAAGGGCTTCAGCTTCTCGTACAGCTCCTCGGGGTCGACCTCCCCGTCCGGTGCCCCGACGAGCCAGGGCGCGGCCTCCACGGCGGTGCGCCACGCCGCCTCCTCGGGATCGGTGTCACGGGCGCTCGGATCGGCCGCAGCGGGCAGCGGAGCGGCGGCCGGCGCCGGATCGAGCCCCTCGATCTTGTCGAGGTAGACGTTGGTGTACTGGCCTCGCTGCACCTCGTGGTAGGAGATGCGGACCCGCTGGCCCTGCAGACGCTGCGCGTGCTCGCCGATCTGCTCGCGGAACGTCGTGTACTCCCGGCCGTCGGCGTCGCGCGCGATGAAGCGCTGATTACCTCCGCTCGTCTGGGCGGTTTTCACCTCGACCAGCTGCGTGACGGTGTTCACGCCTGATGGCTACCCCCTCAGGCAGCTGCCAAGTCCAGGATCTCGATCACGAACCGGCCCAGATCGCGCGGAAGCTGGGAGCGAGGAAACCACTGGGCGGTGTCGAGCTCGCAGAGATCGAGCGTCAGCGGCTGGGGCCCCAGCTCGGTGTGGAAGCAGTGCATCGTGTCGTTGCGGTGGTCGATGTGGCCACGGATCTCGCCGATCGGGCGCCAGTCGTCGATCTGCACGCCGAGCTCCTCGTGCATCTCCCGCCTGGCGGTCGCCGCCGGCGGCTCGCCTCGGCGGACCGCACCGCCGGGCAGATCCCAGGCACGGTGCCCGTAGGTGTGGCGCACGAGCAGCACCCGGTCGCCGTCTGTGAGCACGCACTTCACGCCCTGGATATCCGGGCGGCGCAGGAACCAGTAGGTCCTCAGGGCCGCGTACGCGCCCCGATACGCGGCCCGGCAGAGTGGGACCGGAACTCTCACCGCCCCCAGGGTACG
>DATGJM010000139.1:0-3299 GCA_035295205.1 Solirubrobacteraceae bacterium
GCTCACCCCGACGATCCAGCTGTCGGCAAGCTCGCCCGCGACCAGGCATACGACCATGCCGGGGATCGCCAGAAGAGCGGCGAGGCGGCCGCGCATGGACTCGCGGGGGATCTCGCCGTCGGGCCCCGCACCGCTGCGCGCCATCGCGAGGTCTTTGGCAAGCTCCCAGAGCGGAAATGACACCTCGCTAAGCCCTCGCGCGCATCTTCCCATGTAACGACACGGGCACGGCCCACAATTTGGCCGCCGTCTCATGGCTCAGGGTGATCTCCCTCCCGGCAACGCTCACGCGGACCGTCCTGCCGACCTCGTCCACCTCCACCACTTCCAGCTCGCGGCCGGGCGTCAGGTCACGCTGGTGCAGGTACGCCAGCAGCCGTGGCGCTTCCCGCTCGGCCACCTCGGAGACACGTGTCACGGACGCGCGCGCCCCTGCCTTCAGGGCCGAAAGCCGCACCTCGGCACGCGACGCCTCGGAGCGGCCTGGGATCGGGTTGCCGTGGGGGCAGGTCGACGGCCGTCCGAGCGCTTCGTACAGGCGGCGCTCCACCGTTTCGGACACGGCGTGCTCCAGGCGCGCCGCCTCCTCGTCGGCGCTGACCCAGTCGAGGCCCAGGACGTCGGTCAGCCAGCGCTCCATGATCCTGTGCCGGCGCACGATCGACTCCGCGGCGCCCATCCCTCGCTTCGTGAGCTCGATCTCCTTGCGGCCGTTCATGCGGACCAGGCCGTCGCGGACCATCCGGCGAAGCGCGACCGTCACAGTGGGCCGGCTCACGCCCAGCCAGTCCGCGAGCCGGGCGCTCCGCAGTGTCTCCTGTTCCGCCCACATGTAGTAGATCGCCTCGAGGTATCGCGAGACGACCTCGGAAGGCTCCGCCCGACCGCCGTTAGACTGATCTAACTTCATCTTTTGTGCGTACTAATCGCATGAGTCAAGCATGAGCCAGGCCTCGGCCGTGGCGTTGGGGGCGATCGCCGGGGCGACCGTGTTCATCGGCCTGCCCATCGCGCGCGTGCGCGGCCTGCCAAAGGGCGTCCAGGGCTTCCTCACCGCTTTCGCCACGGGCATCCTCGTCTTTCTGCTCTGGGACATCCTGAGCCACGCGGGCGGTCCCGTCGAGGGGGCGCTCGAGCAGGGCCGGCACGGCGCGTTCGCGGCGATGGCCGCGATCTTCGCAGTCGGGGTGGCAGCCGGGCTCCTGGGTCTCGTGTACTTCAACCGCGCGATCTTCGGCAGGATCCGCCACGGCGCGCAGGCGCCGAGCGCGCAGTCCCTCTCCCTGGCCATCGCCACCGGCCTTGGCCTGCACAACCTTTCCGAGGGCCTCGCCATCGGCGAGTCGGCCCACGTGGGCGCGATCGCGTTCACCGGCGTGCTCGCCGTCGGCTTCGCGCTGCACAACATCACCGAGGGCTTCGGCATCGCGGCGCCGATGACGACAGACGCCAAGCCTGCGCCGTGGAGGATGCTCGGCCTCGCCGGGCTCATCGGCGGCGGCCCCACTTTCATCGGCACCTGGATCGGCTACCTCGCCAGCTCGGAGTACTTCTCCGTCGCCTTCCTGGCGCTGGCCGCGGGAGCGCTTCTCTACGTGCTCAACGAGCTGTTCAACCTGGGCCGGCGCATCAGCTCCCCGCCGGCGTTCGCCTGGGGCCTGGTACTCGGCTTCCTCACCGCCTACGCGACCGACCTGTTCCTCACCGCGGCCACGGTATGACCTTTCAGCCGCTCAGCTGACGAGGTCGAACGTCTCGGGCTGGGGGTCGAAATCCTGCCAGTCGGGGTAGCGCCAGCGGAACAGCCTTTCCTGGGCCTCGAAAAGACCGTCGAGCGCTTCCTGGACCCCGCTCGTGTCGCGCAGCGCCTCCCGCACTTCGCGGGGCATCCGGCCGCCGAGCTCCCGCAGCTCGGCGCGGAGCTTCGGTGGGATGGTCTTGACGCCATCCCGGTTCATCTCCTCCAGCGCCCAGAGCACGCGGTCGGTGGCCTTGAGGCTGCGGTAGAAGGCGTAGCGACGCCTGTTCGCCCTGCGTACCGCCTTCTCCTGCTCCTCGATCCGGCTGTTCGTTCGATCGATCATGAGCTACTTTTTCAAGCTTACCGGCTCCCATGACGCCGAACGACCTGACCGCCCGCATCGAACGCCTGTTCAAGCCCATCGACGCCTGGGGCGAATTCCGGCCGGGATCGCGCCATGCCGCGGTGGCCTTCATCCTCTACGCCGAGGCCGGCCGCTGGACGGTGCCGTTCGTCCGGCGCCGGGCCGACCTGCGCGACCACCCGGGCCAGGTCGCCCTGCCGGGCGGCGGCGTGAAAGCCGGAGAGTCCGCCTGGGAGGCGGCCGAGCGCGAGGTCATGGAGGAGATCGGCGTGCCGGTTGGGCGCCTCCGGCCGCTCGGCGCCGGCGAGACGATCTACACGTCGATCTCCAACTTCTGCGTCGTGCCGTTCATCGCGTATCTGCCAGAGCCCGTCGAGCCTTTCGTGCACGACCAGGCTGAGCTCGACGGGGTGATCTCGATCCCGCTGGAGCGGCTGCTCGACGACACCGCCTGGTCCGTTTCCGCCGAGCCGTGGCGCTTTCGGTACCTCGCCCACGAGGAGACGGTCGTGTGGGGCCTCACCGAGCGGATCGTGGCGGGCCTCACGCCCCAGCTCAGAGAAGCGCTCGGCGAAGATCGAACGACGGGTCTTCCAGCTGCGCCCTCGTGACCGCCGCGCGCTTCTCCATGAGCCGCCGAGAGCGGGCCACGGTGTGGTGGTCGTCCACGCCGGCCGCAGCGACGGGCTCCCCGCCCGCCAGGTAGAACACCGTGAACGGAGGACGTCCGAGGACGCCGCGGACGGCGATCTCGTCCCACGGCAGGCCGGCACCGGCGTACTGGATGTTGAGGCCGTGCTGGTCGGACCAGAACCACGGCACCTCGTCGTAAGGCTCGTCCGCGCCCGCCATGGCGCGCCCGACCGCAAAGCCCTGCCGCTGCGCAGCCTGGAAGTGCTCGACCCTGACCGGGCGCAGGTAGCGAAGGCTCTCGAAGCGCGTGACGTCCCCCGCGGCAAAGACTCCCGGCGCCGACGTCCTGCCGCTCGCGTCGACCAGCACGCCGCGGTCCGTCGCGAGACCCGCCCTCTCAGCCAGCGCGGTGTTGGGGATCGAGCCGGCGCCCACGAGGACAGGTACTTTCAGCCGCGGAAGCGCCTGCACCCCGAGTTGCAGCTCGACTCCGTGCTCGCGATGGACGGCTGCCAGGTAGGCGCCGAGCTCGGCCCCGAGCACCCGGAGCAGCGGCTGGTC
>DATGJM010000140.1:0-7265 GCA_035295205.1 Solirubrobacteraceae bacterium
GCCCACGGCCGACGCCCAGGCCGGGCTGGTGTCGGTGAGCCAGGTCGTGAAGCCGTTCGTCGTGCCGGAGGAATCCGAGCGGTGAACGACGGCGATCGCCGTGCTGGGCAGGCTGATGCCCGGGTTCAGCGCCTTGATCGCCGGGTCGTTCCAGGTCTTGATCTGGCCCATGAAGATCTTGGCCACGGTCGGACCATCGAGCTTCAGCCCGCTCTTGATGCCCGAGAGGTTGTAGGACAGGGTGATCCCGCCGAACGCGACCGGGAACTGGAGGACGGGCCCCTTCATCTTGGCCTTGTCAGAGGGCTTGAGCTTGGGGTCGCTGCCCGCGAAGTCGACGGTGGCGCTCTCGAGCGAGGTCTGCCCCGCACCCGAGCCGACCGGGTTGTAGTTGACGGTCAGGCCCTGACTCTTGAGCACCGAGCCCCACTGCTGGTAGATCGGGGCGGCGAGCGTCGAGCCCGCGCCATTGATGGTGCCGCTGGCGACCGAGCCGGTGCTGGTCGAGCCCGCACTGCTCGAGCTCGAGTTGCCGGTCGTCGACGCGGAGCCCGAGTTGCCACTCGAGCCACAGGCGGCGAGCGCCAGCGCGGCCAGGGCCGTCACGGGGACGGCGAGGATGCGACGTGATCTCACGAGTTCTGTCTCCTTGATTCGATTCGAGGAGAGTCTGGAAGCCGTTTCCTCGTCAGTTGTGAACGAGTTGTGACCGACCCGTGAAGGACCCGTGAAATGCTCTTGACCTTCTCGTGAATCCGGGTAGGCGCGGGCCGCCCCTAGCGGGACGCTGATCAGGGCCGGGGACGCGGCTCAGCCCGCGAACACGGGCTCGGGCTCGAGCTCCGCTGCGAGCCCGTCGCCGGCGCCCTGCGAGGTCGGCTCGAAGCGATAGCCAATCCCGAAGTGGGTGTGGATGTAGCTCCACTCGGGGGAGGCGGCACGCAGCTTCTGGCGGAGCTTGCGCACGAACACGTCGACCGAGCGGTCGCCGTGGACCATCGCGTAGCCCCAGACCCGCTCGTAGATCTCCTCCCGGCGCAGCACGCGATCCGAGCTCGCCAGCAGGCGCAGGAGCTCGAACTCGCGCGGGGTGAGCTCGAGGCTCTCGTCGGCGGCGAAGGCCTGGTAGAGGTCCGGCCGGATGGTGATCTCACCCGCGGTGATGCCGGCGGACAGCTCTGGCATCTCGCGCCGGCGGTGGCGGCGCATGGCCGCCTCGACGACAGCGATCAGCTCCTCGGGATGGCAGGGCTTCGAGAGCCAGGCGTCGGCGCCGAGACGAAGACCGCGCACCCGCTGCGAGACCGACGAAGGCGCCGTGCACACGATCACGGCAAGCGTGGGCAGACGGCTGCACACGCGCTCCAGGTACTCCCAACCGTCGGGACCGGCCACGGCCAGGTCGAGCACGAGCGCGTTCAGGCGCATGGCCACGAGGGCCTCGGCCCGGACGGGGCTCGAGAGCATCCGGTGCTCCCAGCCGCGCGCGCTCAGACGGTTGTTGAGGACCTGCAGGAACCCACGGTCGCGGTCGATGACCGCCAGCCGCGGCGTCGTGTGCGTCCTCGGCGCAACCGCTGCCGCTTCGGTCGCTACATCGCTCATGGCCGCCACTGTAGAGCAGCCTTCGGCGCCTAGCCGCGCTGTCCGAGTCCGGTCACAACTTGTTCACACGAAATAGCGGCCGTGTTAATGGCGCGTGCGCGGATCGGCCCGACGGCGGCCCACACGCCATCATTGCCCGATGCCCCAACTTCGGACGCTGTCAGCACTGGGCCTGATCGCCCTCCTCGCCGGCTGCGGTGCTAGCCAGAGCCACAGCTCGAGCACCGCCACCACCACAACGACGCAGGCGCCGGCGTCAAACCCGGCCACGACCCCGGGGCCACCGCCGGCGATCAGTGAGCTTCCGGCGGCCGAGCATCCGGCGACCGGGACATTCCCGGCGGTCAAGGGGCGCACCCTCACCCAACTGGCCCGGCTGGTGAGCTCGAGCGCCCAGTTCGGGGCCGCCACCGGGACCTTCACCCCGGGCACCCGGCGCGTGGCCTTCGCGCTCACGACCTCCTCGGGGGCGTTCATCTACGCCCCGACCGTCCTCTACCTGGCCAAGAGCCCCACGAGCCACGACGTGGCCGGCCCGTTCCCGGCGCCTGCCGATCCGACCGGCGTCGCGCCGCAATACCGCTCCAAGCAGAACGCCGGCCCTGGCGGGATCCAGGCCATCTACGCCGCCCAGGTCCCGCTCAGCCGGGCGGGCACGTTCTCGGTGCTCACGCTGACCCAGACCGCCCACGGGCTGCTCGGCGCCCCTGGCGAGGTGGCGGTGGCCGCCTCATCGCCGATCCCCGATGTCGGGCAGCGACCGCCCGACATCGCCACCGACACACCGTCCAGCGTGCACGGGAACGTCGCGCTGCTGACCACGCGCCAGCCGCCGGACGACATGCACGCGGTGTCCTTCAACCAGGTGCTGGGCAAGCGCCCGATCGCCCTTCTGTTCTCCACCCCTCAGCTCTGCGTCTCGCGCGTCTGCGGGCCTGTCACCGACGTCGCCGTCTCGCTGGAGCACGAGTTCGCGGGGCGGATCACGTTCATCCACGAGGAGGTCTACGTCGGCAATAACCCCCAGAAGGGCCTGCGCCCGCAGATGAAGGCCTTCCACCTCGAGACCGAGCCCTGGCTGTTCACGATCAGCGCCAACGGCACGATCGCGGCGCGACTGGAGGGCGCGTTCGGGGTGAACGAGTTCCGCCAGGCGCTGGAGGCCGCGCTGCGATGAGGCGCTTCTTACGCGACGCTTCACGTCGCCCAGCTATCCTCCCCGCGCGGGTGTAGGTACTGCATGGCTTCACGAGCTCAACAGAAGGAACAGGCACGGCAACGCCGGCTGGCGGCCGAACAGGAGGCTGCGGCGGCGATCGCCCGCATGCGCCGGATGCAGATGATCATCGGCGTCGTCCTGATCGCGCTCGTGGTCGTGGGAGTCGCCGTCGCGATCTCGTCCGGCGGCAGCAGCGCCAAGGCGCCGACAGCCAACAGCGCCGCCGCCAAGGCCGCCAAGGCGCAGGTCGACAGCCTGCTGGCGGGGATTCCCCAGTCCGGAAACCGCCTCGGCAGCCCGGCTGCGAAGGTGACCGTCACCGAGTTCGGCGACCTCGAGTGCCCGATCTGCAAGGACTTCGCGCTCGGCGCCGAGAACCAGCTCATCGCCAACGACGTGAAGTCCGGCAAGGTGCAGCTGATCTATCGCTCGCTGTGCACAGCCACCTGTAACTTCAGCCAGGCGGTCTTCCCAGTCCAGCAGTCCGCGGCGCTGGCCGCCGGGCTGCAGGGTCACGAGTGGGATTACGTCGAGCTGTTCTACCACGAGCAGGGGCCCGAGGGCACCGGCTACGTCACGAACGACTACCTGAACGGCCTGGCGAGCCAGGTGACCGGGCTGAACTACACCAAGTGGCTCTCTGACCGCTCCTCGCAGACGCTCGCCTCGCAGGTGAGCGCTGACGAGCAGGAGGCCGCCGCCAAGGGCTTTCAGTCGACTCCGACGATCGTCGTCCAGGGCCCGAAGGGTCAGGCCCAGCCACAGCAGAGCGCCATCGACTACCCCACGCTCGAGTCGATGATCAAGTCGGTCTCGTGACTACGGTGACCGCAGCCGCGGCTCCTTCGAAGGCCGGCGCCGGCACCGACCGCCGGCTGCGAATCGCGATCCTCGCGATCGCGCTGATCGGACTGGGCATCGCCATCTACCTGACGATCGTGCACTACAGCGGCCTGAAGGTCGCCTGCCTGGCCAGCGGCAGCTGCGAGACCGTCCAGAGCTCGCGCTACGCGAAGCTGGCCGGCATCCCGGTGCCGGTGCTCGGGCTGATCGGCTACATCGGGATCCTCGTCACGCTCGCCATCCGCAGCGACCTCGGCCGGATCGCCGGCTTCGGCATCGCGCTCACCGGCTTTCTGTTCAGCTGCTACCTGACCTACCGCGAGCTGTTCACGATCAAGGCCATCTGCCAGTGGTGCGTCGGCAGCGCGATCTGCATGACGGTGCTGACGGTGCTCACGGCGATCCGGGTCATGCGAACCGACCTGCCGCCGCCCGCCGTCCGTGACTGACTCTCCGAGCCTGACTGGCGGCTGCCTGTGCGGCGCCGTGCGCTTCGAGCTCCTCGAAGCGCCGACCCACGCCGGCTACTGCCACTGCACCCGCTGCCAGCGTCGGAGCGGTACGGCGGCCTCGGCCCAGGCCCGGATCGACGGTCGCACGCTTCGCATCGTGAGCGGCGAGGAGCGGATCAAGGCCTGGCGCCACCCCGAAGGCGGCTTCGAGAAGCTGTTCTGCTCCGAGTGCGGCTCCCAGCTGTTCAGCCGTAATCCCGACGACCCGGTGCAGATGAGCGTCCGTCTGGGCGCATTCGACGGCGATCCGGGTATTCGCCCGTCGTGGCGCACATTCGTCGCCTACGCCGCACCGTGGGAGCCGATCCCCGACGACGGGCTCGAGCGCTTCCCCGAGGCCAAGCCCCGCCCCGAGTTCTGAGCGGCGCCGTCCGCCCCCCTCCCCATCATTGCCGGCCGTGAGCCTGCAAGCCATGCGCGACGCCGCCGGGGGCGAGGACAGCCGGACGGTCGCCGTCATCGACCTGGGCTCGAACTCCTGGCGGCTCGTCGTCTTCTCCTATGCGGCCGCCTCCGGCGTGTGGTGGAAGCGGACCGACGAGCTCTACGAGACCGTCCGGATCGGGGCCGGCGAGGACGCTTCTGGCGAGCTCAGCGAAGAGGCGATGGAGCGCGGCCTGGAGACCCTCGGCGTGCTCGGGCGCTTCTGCCGTGCCGCTGGGCTCGGGCCCGGCGACGTCCATGCGATCGCCACGAGCGCGATCCGCGAGGCGGCCAACCGCGAGGAGTTCCTCGCCCGCGCGAAGGACTGCACCGACCAGTTCGAGATCGAGGTCCTGAGCGGCGAGGAGGAGGCGCGGATGGGCTACGTGGCCGCCGTCAACTCGACCACGCTGACCGACGGCGGGGTGCTCGAGATCGGCGGCGGCAGCCTCCAGATGATCGAGGTCTCCGACCGGCGCCCGGGACAGCTGGCCTCGCTCGAGCTCGGGGCCGTGCGGCTCACCGAGCGCTTCCTGCCCGACGACGACCCCGCCAAGAAGGGCCGCCTGCGCAAGCTCCGCGAGTTCGTGACCTCTGAGCTCGAGCGGCTCGATTGGCTGCGCGGGACCGGCGGCCGGCTCGTCGGGATCGGGGGCGCTGTGCGCAACCTGGCCGCCGCCGCCCAGCTCGCCGCGACCAACGTCGACGTCGGGGTCCAGGGGTTCGTGATCAGCCGCGAGACGCTGAAGGACCTCGTCGCCGAGCTGGCTGCCCTCCCGGTTCCCGAGCGCGGCAACTTCCCCGGCGTCAAGCCCGGCCGCGGCGACATCATCCTGGCCGCCGCGGCCACGATCCAGGCCGTGCTCGAGTTCGGCGACTTCGAGGGCATCGAGGCCACCGAGGCTGGGCTGCGCGAGGGGGTGTTCCTGTCCCGCGAGCTGCTGGCGGGAGGTGAACCGCTCCTCCCCGACGTCCGGCGGGCCGGCGTGAACAACCTGGCCATGCAGTACGAGTCGGACCTTCCGCACGTCAAGCACGTGGCCGAGCTCTCGACGCAGCTGTTCGACTCCCTGGCCGAGAAGGAGGTGTTCGAGCCCACCGAGGGCGAGCGCGAGCTGCTGTGGGCGGCGGCGATGCTCCACGACGTCGGGATGGCCGTCTCCTACGACGACCATCACAAGCACTCTCGCTACCTGATCCTGAACGCCGGGCTGCCCGGCTTCGACCCGCGCGAGCGGGCGCTGATCGCCCAGATCACCCGCTATCACCGCAAGGGCGCGCCGAAGCTCGGCGTGTACGCGCCGCTGGCGCGAGACGGCGACGAGGACGTCGTCTCGCGCTGCGCGGCGATCGTGCGCATCGCGGAGCATCTCGAGCGCGGGCGTGACCAGGCGGTGCGCAAGGTCACCGTCAGCCGGAACGGCGACTACACCCGCCTGCGCCTGATCGCCGCGGGAGATCTCACGCTGCCGCGCTGGAGCCTCGAGCGCTACGGCGATAACGACCTGTTCGAGGCGGTGTTCGGCCACCGGTTGGTCATCGGCTAACCGGCGCATGCGGTCGGCGCGCGGGGTATCTTCGCCCGCGGGAGATGATGCGCCGACTGTCGATCGCCATCTGCGCGGCTCTGCTCGCCGCTCTGCTCGTGCCGGCGGCGAGAGCCGCCACGCTGACCCAGGTGCTGGCCGGCCAGACGATCAGCGGCAACCCGATCCCGTGCGTGGCGCAGACCGACGGCGTTCGGGTCTGCCACGGCTCGGACAACGGCGGCGGGCCAAGCGACCTGCGGCTGAAGAGCTTCGACGGCGTGCCGCTCGAGATCTACGTGATCCTCCCCCCCGCGCCGTCCAGCGGCGCCGATGGCAACTACCCACTGATCGTCCAGAGCCACGGCTGGGGCGGCTCGGCCGGCGGCCCGAACGACACTCAGTACTACGGCCCGACGGCCGACTCCTGGGCGCGAAACGGCTATGCGGTCGTGCAGCTGACCGCCCGGGGCTTCGGCGACTCCTGCGGTAAGGCCACCCCAGCGACGGCCCTCGGACCGTGCCCGAACGGCTACATCCGCCTCGACGACGAGCGTTATGAGGCCCGCGACGTGCAGTACGCCTCGGGACTCCTCGTCGACGAGGGCGTGGTCAACCCGGCTGCGATCGGCGCCACCGGTGAGTCCTATGGCGGTGGGGTGTCGCTCGAGCTGGCCACGCTCGAGAACCGCGTGATGAACGCGGACGGCTCGCTCAGCCCCTGGACGAGTCCGGGCGGCCGGCCGCTCCACATCGCCGCGGCGGCGCCGGTGATCCCCTGGAGCGACCTCGTCTATTCGCTGCTGCCCAACGGACGCACGCGCGATAACCAGATCACCTCCTCCACCGCCGACCTCACTCCGATCGGCGTCGAGAAGCAGTCGTTCGTGAGCGGCCTGTTCGCGCTCGGAGCGAGCTCGGGCTACTACAGCACGACCGACCCACAGGCCGACCTGCCCGCGTGGTACGCGGCCATCAACGCCGGCGAGCCCTACGACTCGAACCCGTTCGACGTGTCGATCGCGCAGCAGATCGCGCAGTACCACTCGCCCTATTACCTGCTCGACGGTGCCTATGGGACCCCGCGGATTCAGCCCTCGCCGTTGCTGATCGCCAATGGCTTCACCGACGACCTGT
>DATGJM010000141.1:0-10261 GCA_035295205.1 Solirubrobacteraceae bacterium
ATCAAGACCTGGAACGACCCCGCGATCAAGGCGCTGAACCCGGGCATGAGCCTGCCGAGCAGCGCGATCACGGTCGTCCATCGCTCGGACTCCTCAGGCACCACGCAGGGTTTCACGACCTGGTTGTCCGACAACAGCCCGGCCTGGCAGTCGGCGGTCGGTGAGGGCAAGGACGTCAAATGGCCCACCGGCACCGGCGGCAAGGGCAACTCGGGGGTGGCCGCCGCGGTCAAGCAGACCCCAGGGGCGATCGGCTATGTCGAGCAGGCCTACGCGCTGCTCAACGGCTTCACCTACGCCGCGATCAAGGACTCGGCCGGCTCCTACGAGCTGCCGACTCTGGCCAACACATCGGCCGCGGCCAACGGCATCGCCGTCCCACCCGACCTCGGGATCTCGACGATCAACTCGAGCGCTTCCGGGTCCTACCCGATCGTCTCCCAGACGTTCCTCGACGTCTACAAGGATCCGTGCAAGGACGGCGGCGCGAGTGCGTCGACGGCCAAGGCGCTCAAGTCGTTCCTGACCTACGCCTTCGGCGCGGGTCAGCAGACGCTCGGGGCGGGTTCCAACCAGCTGCCCTACGCGCCGCTGCCGGCGTCGCTGCAGCAGAAGGACCAGGCCCAGCTCGCCACCATGACCTGCAACGGGTCGCCGATCTCGTAGCTGCGCGTGGAGGCGAGCGTCACCACGGTCACCGGCGGCCGCTCGATCTTCGAGCGGTCGCCGGCGTCGCGTCTGCCCGATCGGGCGCTGCGCTGGGGCCTCTCTGGCCTGGCGACACTGATCCTGATCATCATCGCCTACTTCTTCGCCCGGCTGATCGGCCAGTCGGGGTCGGTATTCAACCGCTACGGCCTGAGCTTCGTCTTCGGCAACGACTGGGATACCTCACGCAACATCTACCACGGGGCGGCCCTGGTCGTGGGCACGCTGATCACCTCGGCGATCGCGCTGCTCATCGGGGTACCGGTGGCCGTTGCCTCAGCTGTGTTCATCAACGAGCTGTGCCCGCGGCGCCTGCGCGGGATCCTGTCCGTGCTCATCGACCTGCTGGCGGCGGTGCCGTCTGTGGTCTACGGGCTATGGGGGGTGTTCGTGCTCGCCCCCAAGCTCCTGCCCGTGGAGAAGTGGTTCGCCAGCACGTTCTCCTTCATCCCCTGGATCGGGGGCGGCGTGCCAACGCTCTACAACTACTTCATCGCCGGGCTGATTCTGGCGGTCATGGTCCTCCCGATCGTCTCCGCCATCTCCCGCGAGGTCATCGCGACCGTGCCATCCGAGCACAAGGAGGCCGCGCTGGCGCTCGGGGCCACGCGCTGGGAGATGATCCGCATGGCCGTCATGCCCTACTCCCGCCCCGGGATCACCGGCGGGGCGATGCTCGGCCTGGGGCGGGCGCTGGGCGAGACGATCGCGGTGGTCCTGCTGATCGGCGCCGCGCCGACGATCGGTCACCACCTGTTCCAGCAGGGCTACACCCTGGCGGCGGTGATCGCCAGCGAATTCGGCGAGGCCCAGGACATCCACCTCTCGGCGCTCTTCGCCGCCGGGCTCGTGCTGTTCGTGCTCACGCTGATCGTCAACATCATCGCTCGCTGGATCGTGGCCCGCGGCTCGCACGGCACGCGGGGCACGGGCGCCACGGGCATGACCATCGCCTCCGGACCGGCGACGGAGCGATGAGCGCGCTGGCATCGATCCCGCAGATCTCGGCTCGCCGGCGGCGCACGGACAGGATCATGCGCGGCGTGCTGCTGGCGGGTGCCGTGATCGCGCTGATCCCGCTCGTGCTCATCCTCTACTACCTGCTGAAGAACGGCCTGAAGACCTGGAGCGGGAACTTCTTCACCACCGATCCGACGGGAGCCTTCTTCGGCAACCAGGGCGGGATCCGCAGCGCGATCCTCGGTTCGCTGGAGATCGTCGCCCTGGCCACGCTGATCGCGATCCCGATCGGCATCGGCGTTGCGCTCTATCTGACCGAGTACGGCATGGAAGGCTGGTTCGCACAGACCGTGCGCTACTTCGTGGATGTGATGACGGGCGTGCCCTCGATCATGTTCGGCCTGTTCATCTACATCGTGCTCGTGACGGCGCACATCGGCGGCGGCTTCACCGCCTGGAAGGGCTCGGTCGCGCTCGCGCTGTTGATGCTCCCGATCGTGGTCCGCTCGGCTGAGGTCGTGCTCCTGCTCGTGCCGAGCGGCCTGCGCGAGGCGGCGCTGGCGCTGGGCGCTCCCCGCTGGCGGGTGATCTTCCGAGTCGTGCTGCCGACGGCGGCGCCCGGGCTCGTGACCGGCTCGCTGCTGGCCGTGGCCCGCGGCATGGGCGAGACCGCGCCTCTGCTGTTCACCGTCTCCACCGCTTTCGGCCTGACCGGAAACCTGGGAGCGCAGATGAACACGCTCCCGTTCCAGATCTACACCGACATCCAATCGCCCAACCCGGCGATCGTCGCCAGGGCCTGGGGGGCCGGGCTGACGCTGGTGATCCTGGTGCTGATCCTCAACGTCGCCGCGCGCACGATCGCAAGAAGGAGCCGCATGGCATGATCCATCCCGAAACCGAGACCAAGGAATCCACCGCCATGTCCGCCGCCGGGGGTTGGCCGGATCAAACCGAAGAAGAGCGACCGGACCTGGCCGCGCTCGGGGTCCGCGAGGGAGCGGGCCATTCGGTCACGGTGCGTGGGCTTCATGCCTACTACGGCGAGCAGCACGCGATCAAGGGCGTCGATCTCGATTTCCCTGCCAACGAGGTCACGGCGATCATCGGGCCGTCGGGTTGCGGCAAGTCGACGATGGTTCGCTGCATCAACCGCATGCACGAGGAGATCCCAGGTGCGCGCGCCGAAGGCACGATCAAACTCGACGAGCACGACGTATACGCGCCCGGGGTCGACGTGACCTCCGTGCGGCGGCTGATCGGGATGGTGTTCCAGAAGCCCAACCCCTTCCCGACGATGTCGATCTTCGACAACGTCGCGGCCGGCCTACGGTTGACGGGCAGCGCCAAGGGCCTGAACCTCCGCGAGCAGGTGCACAAGGCGCTGCGCGCCGTCGGCCTGTGGAACGAGGTCAAGCATCGCCTCGACTCGCCGGGCATCGGCCTCTCCGGCGGACAGCAACAGCGGCTCTGCATCGCGCGCACGGTGGCGGTCGAGCCCGAGGTGATCCTGATGGACGAGCCCTGCTCCGCCCTGGACCCGGTGGCCACGCTCAAGATCGAGGAGCTGATCGACGAACTGAAGGAGCGCTACACGATCGTGATCGTGACCCACAACATGCAGCAGGCCGCGCGGGTCTCGAACTCCACCGTGTTCATGCTCGACGGCGAGGTGGTCGAGCACGCGCCTACGACCGAGATCTTCACCCGGCCGAAGGACGAGCGGACCGAGCGCTACGTCACAGGAAAATTCGGCTAGTGCAGGAGACTCGCCACCAGTTCCGCGAGACGCTCAAGGAGCTCGAGCAGCAGGCCCTCGGCGGCCTCGACATGGTCGTCTCACAGCTCGACCGCGCGCTCGAGGCCGTGAGCTACCAGGACGTCGAGCTCGCCGGGATGGTCGTGGCCGACGACGACCGCATCGACGGCCGCTACCTGGAGGTTCACCAGGGCGTGCTCTCGCTGCTGGCGCGCCAGGCCCCGGTGGCGACCGACCTACGGGTCGTGGCCGCCCTGCTGCACGTCATCCGCTGCGTCGAGCGCATGGGCGACCAGTGCGTGAACATCGCCAAGCTCGTGCCGCTCTCGGGTCACGAGCAGCCGAAGGACGGCGAGATCCTCGAGTCGCTCGAGCAGATGGGCAAGCTGGCGCGAGCGCAGGTGATCCAGGCGAAGGACGCGTTCGCTCAGCGCTCCGACAGGCTCGCCCTCGCGCTCGCCACTCAGGACGAGGAGATCAACTCGCTGAACCGGGCCATCTTCCGCCGCGCCGTGGACATCGGCGATGAGCAGGAGCTCCGGGAGTGGGCGATGTTCATGATCCTCGTGGCCCGCTGCCTCGAGCGAATCGGCGACAACACGGTCGATATCGCCGAGCAGACCGTGTTCGTGATCACCGGCCTGTTCCGGGAGTTCGCGGACGCCTCCACGCCGCCGGAGAAGGTCTCAGGGGTCTGAGCGGCTCGGCCGGGGGCGGCGCAGCCGTAGCCCAACCAGTGTTCCGGCGCCAAGCAGCGCGACCGCGGCCACCGCGATGAACAGCGTGGCGCCGCTGCCGCCGCCCGTGCTCGAGGCGCCAGGCGCCGGCGCGGCGGAGATCGGGTGGCCCGCGGCCCGGGCCAGGCGCGAGACGGCGGCCATCGCCGCCCTGGCCAGACCCTCGCTCGTGCCCGAGGTCGGCTTCGGCAGGGTGGCCGCGGCTGCCGTGGCCGCCGGCGGCAGCCCCTGAACGCCGTAGCCGGCGGCCATCACGACGAGGAGCGGCTGCTTGCCCTGGAAGCTGATCTCCTGGTCGAGGAAGTCGGCGTACTTCTGGGGCTGGCCGAACAGGTTGGGGATCACGCCCAGATCGATGGGCGAGGCGATCAGCGCCACCTTCAGCGGAAAGTGCGCCTTGGCGACCGCGGTCATCTCGCGGTTCAGCGCATTGCTGACGGCCGCGGGAACCGGCGGGGTGTAGGGGTAGAAGACAGATTCGCCCAGCAGGACGTCGCTGGCGGGGTCACCGTCGGCCCGCGCGCGGGGGGTCGGGCCGGCGAGGCACGCAAGGAGCGCACACAGCGCCAAGGCGGCCGCGAGCCTGCGCCTCGGTCCGCTCGCGCTCAGGATGCCGCGGCCGCCTGCGCGGCGGGCTCGCTGACCACGATCTCGCGGCGTTCCGCGGCGAGCTCGACCTGCTCGGGCCGGCCTCCGAGCTCGCTCCAGCGGTCGACCAGGCGGCCGCAGAAGGCGTCCAGGAAGTCGTCGGAGTGCATTGGGTCGTGGTGGAACATCATGACCCGGCGCGCCTGGGCCCGGCGGGCGAAGATCAGCGCGTCCGTGAGCGAGCAGTGGCCCCATCCGACGTGGCTTTCGTACTCGGCGTCGGTGTACTGGCAGTCGTGGATCAGCAGCGACGCGTCGCGGGCCAACTCGAGCCCCGGGATCCACTCGGCCGAGAGCTCGGACAGGGGGGTCCCGACACCCGGTTCGTGATCGGGGATGTAGCAGAGCGAGCTGCCGGCGTCCTCGATCCGGTAGCCGAGAGTGGGCCCGCGGTGGGTCACGAGCTCGGCGCGGATCGTGGCGCTGCCGATCCGCCACTCGCCGGGGCCGGCCGCCTGGAAGGTGAGCGGGAGCTCGCGCACGTCCACCGGCGCGAGGGGCGCCGAGATGTAGCGGGCGATGCGCTCGCACAGCGAGCCCTCGCCTGCGTCCGGTCCCCAGACGGTGATCTCGCACTGGCGCCGGAAGGCGGGAGCGAAGAACATCAGGCCCTGGATGTGATCGAGGTGCAGGTGGGTGAGCAGGATGTTCAGCGGTTCGTGGACGTCGCCCATCGCCAGCCCGAGGTTTCGGATGCCCGTGCCGGCGTCGAGGATCAGCGTGCTGCCGTCGCTGAGCGTGACCTCGACACACGAGGTGTTTCCTCCGTAGCGCATGGTTTCCGGGCCTGGCGCGGGAATCGATCCACGCGCTCCCCAGATCTTGACTCTCACCTCTGTGTCCTCACTTGCGTCCTACGGACCTATGTGTGGATGGCTACCACCGGTCGCGGGAGACAAACTTACCGCGGCGGCGCCGGAATCGGAGGCAGATGCGGTCCAGCCCACGTATCCTCGCGGGCGAGCCATGGCCGGGCACAGGACGACTCACCGCTCGCGCAAGCGCCACTCGGGCACCAAGTCCGCCGTCCGTGCTCGCAGCGCTGCGGTCCCCCCGCAGGCGCCGAGAACCCCTCGCGCGCCTGCGCGCACGGCCTCCTCGCGCACGTACGGCGAGCGTCCGGCCGGGCTGTTCGGCGGGCTGCCGGTGTCCGAGGTAATGATCTTCGTCGGGGCGATCGGGATGGTCGTGGGCTGGCTTCAGGGCGGCGGCGTGGCGCTGTTCGTCGGCCTCGGCGTGTGCTTCCTCGCCGTCCTCGAGCTGACCGTGCGGGAGCACTTCTCGGGCTACCGCTCACACTCGACGCTGCTGGCCGCGATCGCGGCCGTGGCAGTCGAGACGGCGGTGGCTCTGCTCGTGGCCCCGCGGGACCGGCTGCTGCTCCTCGTCGCGGTCGTGCCGGTGTTCGCAGGCGTGTTCGCGCTCGTGCGCAAGCGGTTCACGATCGCCCGTCAAGCCAGAGTGCGGGCGATCCCTCAGGCTTGAGCGCGGCTGCCGCGGGCTGGGTCGCGGTGGGCTGGAGGGGGAGCTCGAGCGTGAACTGCGCCCCGCCGCCGGGGGCGTTGGCTGCGCTCACGGTGCCGCCGTGCTGCTCGGTCACCTGGCGCACGATCGCCAGCCCGAGCCCGCTGCCCTGTCGGCCCCGGGAATTGACTCCGCGGAAGAACCGGTCGAACACGTAGGGCAGATCGGGCTCGTCGATGCCGGTGCCGTGGTCGCGCACACGGACTCCACGGGCGTCGACGGTGACCTCGACGAGTCCGCCGGGCGACGAGTGGCGGGCGGCGTTGTCGAGCAGGTTCCCGACCGCGCGCCCAAGTCGATCCGGCACGCCGGAGATGACCACCGGCTCGAGCTCGGCCTCGAAGACGATCCCGGGAGCGTCTCGCCGGGCCCGTGCCATCGCCTCCTCGACCACCTGGTCGAGCCGAACCTCTTCCGCGCCGGCGAGCGGGAGGTCGCCGCGCGCCAGCTCGATCAGGTCGCCGACCAGCCCGCTCAGCTCCTCGGTCTGCTCGACGACGTCGGCCAGCAGCCGGTCGCGCTCCTCCTTGCTCAGCTCCTCCTCGGCGAGCAGCACCTCGACGTTGGTGCGCAGGCTCGTGACCGGCGTGCGGAGCTCGTGCGAGGCGTCCGCCACGAGCTGGCGCTGGGCGCGGGCGGAATCGTCGAGCTGCTGCCGGGAGTGCTGGAGGCGCTCGACCATGGCGTTGAAGCGGGTGGCGAGCTGACCAACCTCGTCCTCCGGGTGCTGGACGTGGATGCGGCTCGAGAGGTCCTCGGTCTCGGTGATGTGCTCGGCCGTCCCGGCGACCTCGGCCAGGGGGGCGAGGACCCGGCGCGCGAGCAGGCGGCCGAGGATGGCCGCGACTGCGATGCCGCCGAGGCAGATGAGGACGAGGATCAGCCGGAGGTGACTCAGGACTCGATCGGTCTGTTGCAGGGGCCGCGCGAGCTCGACCGCGACCGGTCCGATCACCGACGTGTCGTGGAAGCAGTAGATGCGCACATGAACCCCCCCGACCGTGGCGTCCTGGAATGAGGTCCCCATCTGCCCGGTGGCGACGGCTGTGACGTCGTGGCTGACCGGGAGGGCGAGCGGACCGTATTGGTGCACCACCTGGCCGCCGGCCGCGACGATCTGCCAGTAGGGCGCTCGGCCGCCGGCGCTGGGCGGCAGGCCGGGGAAGTCGTTGTTCGGGACGAGCGCGATGCTGCCCTCTCGGATGACGAGGATCGCCTGGCCGCGCAGGGCGTCATCCACCTCGCCCCGAAGCTGGCCGCGCACGACCATGTAGAAGCCGCCCGCGGCAAGCGCCAGGGCCAGCGCCACCGCGCCGGCGGCCACGAGTGCGACGCGTCCTCTGAGCGTCATGGAGCGCCACGCCTCCTGCGTCCTTGCCAGTCACCACCGGTCACGACTATCGCTCCGACCGTACTCCCGGCGGTGACACTACGCAGGTGGTGAGTCGCGCAGCACGTAGCCGATGCCGCGCACGGTGTGAAGCAGGCGAGGCTCGCCGCCGGCCTCCGTCTTGCGGCGGAGGTAACCCATGTAAACGCCGAGGGCGTTGCTGGTGGCGCCGAAGTCGTAGCCCCATACGTGCTCGAAGATCATCGAGCGCGTGAGCACCTGGCGAGGATGGCGCAGGAACAGCTCGAGCAGGAGGAACTCGGTCTTCGACAGGTCGATCAGGCGCTCTCCACGCCGGACCTCGTGGGCGACGGGATCGAGGATAAGGTCAGCGAAGCGCAGGACGTCGGCCTCGCCAGGGCCGTCACCGGCCCGCCTCAGCAGGGCCCTCAGGCGCGCCCGCAGCTCGCGCAGCGCGAATGGCTTGACCAGATAGTCGTCGGCGCCGGCGTCGAGGCCGTCCACGCGGTCGTCGATGGCATCGCGGGCGGTCAGCATCAGGATCGGCGTGCGGTCGCCCGCCGCGCGCATGCGCTTGACGACCTCGACCCCGTCCAGCCGCGGCATCATCACGTCGAGGATGATCGCGTCCGGCGGCGAGCCCGCGACCACATCCAGCGCCTGCTCGCCGTCGGCGGCCAGCACCACCTCGTGATGCTCGAGAGCCAGCGCGCGCTCGAGCGCGCGCCGGACAGCGGGTTCGTCGTCGACTACCAGAACGCGTGCCATTTCAAGAAGGATGCTCGCGGGCGCGGTTAAACATTGACGAAGAAGGCGCGATCGCGCGAAATCTCTATTTCCCGTGCGCGGGCTTGTGTGATTCGATACATGAATGGAGGGTGAGCTGATGCCGCCGGGGATCGATGGCAGCCCTCGCTTCGCGCGCCACGTGCGCCGGTCGTTGATGGCCAGCGAGGAGGCGCTGTATCTGATCGTCGGGGTGCTGCTGCTGGTCGCGGCGGCGTTCGTCGTCGTCGGCACGATCAGCGGCCTGGTGGCCGCCGTCCGACACCAGCGCACCGCGGTCGACACCGGCGTGGTCGTCCTCGACCGGATCCTGTTGGCGCTGATCGTGGCCGAGCTGCTGCACACGCTGCGCTTCGTGGTGTTACGGGGCGAGCTCGTCGTGGAGCCGTTCCTGTTCATCGGCCTGATCGCGGTGGTCAGGCGGATCCTGATCCTGACCGCCGAGTTCGAGCAGCAGAATCTGTCCGGACACGCGCTCACCAACCAGCTGCTCGAGTTCGGGCTTCTCGGGGCGTTGGTGCTGGCGTTCTCGGTCGCCATCTATCTGGTGCGGCGCAGCCAGCGCGCGCAGCCCACGGTGTGAGCGGCCGCACGTGCACCCTGCCGTGATGCGCCGCCCGGCGATCGGGCAACATGGGTGCAGGTGGCGGAAACCCAGAAACTCAGCCAGTACCGATCGAAGCGTGACTTCGCGGGCACCCCCGAGCCCGCCGGGCAGAGCGACGGCAAGCCGGGCGCCGGCCCCAGGTTCGTGATCCAGGAGCACCACGCCACGCGGCTGCACTGGGACCTGCGGCTCGAGCACGAGGGAGTGCTCGCCTCGTGGGCGGTCCCCAACGGCATCCCGCCCAGCCCGGCCGAGAACCGCCTGGCCGTGCGCACCGAGGATCACCCGTTGGAGTACCTGGAGTTCCACGGCGAGATCCCGAAGGGCAATTACGGCGCCGGCAAGATGACGATCTGGGACGCCGGGACCTACGAGCTCCACAAGTGGGAGGAGCGCAAGGTCGAGGTCACCTTCCACGGCGAGCGCCTCGAGGGCCGCTACGGGCTGTTTCCGATCAGCCGCGAGCCGGGCTCCAACGACTGGATGATCCATCGCATGGACCCGCCGAGCGACCCGGAGCGGGTCCCGATGCCCGAGCACGTGCTGCCGATGCTCGCGAAGGCCGGTTCGCTGCCCGCCGACGAGTCCGGCTGGTCGTTCGAGGTCAAATGGGACGGAGTGCGCGCGATCGCCTACGTACAGCCCGGGCGGTTGCGGCTGGAGAGCCGGAACGGCAACGACATCACCGAGGCCTACCCCGAGCTGCGCGCGCTCGTCGCCGACCTCGGCATGCGCGAGGTCGTGCTCGACGGGGAGATCATCGCCTTCGACGAAAATGGACGGCCGAGCTTCGAGCGCCTGCAGAAGCGCATGCACGTCACCTCGCCCTCGGCGGTGCGCCGCCTGATGAGCTCGACGCCGGTCGTCTATGCCGCCTTCGACCTGCTCTACCTCGACGGTCACCCGCTGCTCGAGGCCGGCTACCGGGAGCGCCGCGCGGCGCTCGAAGCGCTCGGGGCGCCGAAGGCCGGCACCTGGCGGGTGCCCGCGAGCTATCCCGGCAACGGCACGCGGCTGCTCGAGGCCACCCGCGAGC
The DNA here is from genome assembly GCA_035295205.1 of Solirubrobacteraceae bacterium. GTDB lineage: Bacteria > Actinomycetota > Thermoleophilia > Solirubrobacterales > Solirubrobacteraceae > Palsa-465. The sequence goes on from DATGJM010000141.1 coordinate 10,117, forward strand.
AGGGCCTCGAGGGCGTCCTGGCCAAGCGCCAGGACTCGCGCTACGAAAGCGGCCGGCGGACCGGCGCGTGGCTGAAGATCAAGCACACCCGCCGCCAGGAGCTCGTCGTGGGAGGTTGGCTGCCCGGTGAGGGCCGCCGCGCGCA
>DATGJM010000142.1:0-11512 GCA_035295205.1 Solirubrobacteraceae bacterium
ACACTCGTCCTACTTCGCCAGGCGCTTGCGGAGCATCTCCTTGCCCTGCTCAGCACCCTTGCGGCTCTCGCTCTGGGCGCGACGGAAGAAGTCAGCGAGGTCGGAGTCGCCTTCGCGCTCGGCGTCGTGGATGTAGCTCTCCAGTCGCAGCGCGTTGCTCAGGCACTGCTCGGTGAACCAGATGATGTTGTAGTCCCTGTCCTTGGTGCCGGTGACCTGGCCGGTCTCCTGAGTAGAGGACATTGGCTCTCCTTCCGTCCGGAACTGACTGGTTCTCGGTTGAGTACCCCCGTGGCGGAGGACTACACGCGGCGCTGGCCGGGGTAGAGGTTCAGACATGAGGGTCGTGATCACCGGCGCCACCGGCAACGTCGGCACGAGCCTGCTGCAGGCGCTGTCAGACGAGCCGGCGGTCCAGGAGATCGTGGCTGTGGCACGTCGTGCTCCGCGCCGGAGCTATCCCCGGACCAGGTTCGTGGCGGCCGACGTCGCTCGCGATCCTCTGGCGCCGATCTTCGCCGGCGCGGACGCGGTCGTGCACCTGGCCTGGCTGATCCAGCCGGGGCGCGACGAGTCCGTGACGCGAGCGGTGAACCTGACCGGCAGCGAGCGGGTCTTCAGAGCCGTGGCGGAGGCCCGCGTCCGCAGCCTCGTGTACGCCTCCTCAGTCGGCGCCTACTCCGCCGGCCCGAAGGATCGGGCGGTCGACGAGAGCTGGCCCACGGGCGGCATCTCGAGCTCCTTCTACTCGCGACACAAGTCGACCGCCGAGCGCCTTCTCGACCGCCTGGAGCAGGAGCACCCGCAACTGCGGGTCGTGAGGATGCGCCCCGGGCTGATCTTCAAGCGTGAGGCGGCGACCGAGATCCGCCGGCTGTTCGCGGGACCGCTGGTCCCTGGGGCACTCGTGCGTCCCGCCCTGATCCCGATCGTGCCCGCCCACCCCAGGCTCCGCTTCCAGGCCGTGCACTCGCTTGACGTCGGCGAGGCCTACCGCCTGGCGATCATCAGCGATGCCCGTGGCGCATTCAACCTGGCCGCGGACCCGCCGCTCGGTCCGCCGGAGCTGGCGAGCGTTCTGAGGGCACGCCCCGTGCGTATGCCTGCCGCGCTGATACGAGGGGCCGCGGCGTTGACCTACGCGCTGCGGCTCCAGCCCACCGAGCCCGGCTGGGTCGACATGGGCCTCGGGGTGCCTCTCATGGCCTGCGCCCGGGCGCGCGCGGAGCTGGGCTGGATCCCGCGGCGCTCCGCGCGCGACGCCCTCGCCGACCTGATCTCGGGCCTTGCCGCCGGCGCCGATCTCGACACTCCGCCGCTGGCGCGGTCCACTAGCGGCCCCGCGCGGGTACGCGAGTTCATGACCGGCGTCGGCGGGCGCCCCTAGCCCGATCGCTTGAGCTTGCCGTGGCGCTTGGCGTAACGCTCGCCGGCCCGGAATACGGCCAGCCCACCCGGAATCGCGACCGCGCCCAGCACGAGCAGCGGCCAGATGTCACTCCAGGAGGCGCCGAGGCCGTAGCCGTCGAGGACGGCATGGCGAATCCCGCGCAGCGCATAGGTGGCGGGCGAGACCGTCGCCAGCCACTGCATCCACTGCGGCAGGATGCTCACCGGGTAGTAGACGCCTGAGACGACGAGCAGGAAGCCCTGGGCGATGAAGCCCAGCTGTGCGCCCTTCTCGGGCGAGATCAGCGGCAGCACAGCCGTGACCATGCCCACCCCGACGAACGAGAACGAGGCCACGGCCAGCAGCACCAGCGCGCTCACGAAGTCAGCATGCGCGAAGTGCAGGCCGAAGAAGAGCGCGACCACGGCGAACAGGAGCGCGGTGCGCACGACGCCGTAGAGCACCGCGAACAGGCCCATGCCGCCGAGGTGCACGGCGCGCGAGAGCGGGGCCATGAACGTGTACTCGATCGTGCCCTCCCAGCGCTCCCAGGCCACGGTCTCGGTCAGGATCTCGAACACGATCCCGAGGTAAGCCCAGATCACCGCGCCGATCAGCAGCGTCGTGGTCGCGCGCTCGACGTTCAGATGGCCACCGGTCGCCTTCACGCCCTTGGCGATGAACACGATCGTCAGCGTGTTGGCCACCGTCCAGAAGAAGAACGCCAGCTCCCACCAGCCGTAGCGCTTGATCAGGTAGGCGTTGCGCTCCACGACTCCGCCCAGCCCGATCAGCTGGGCGCGCAGCCCGTGTCGACGGCCCAGCTCCTGTGTGCTCGTGCTCATATGCTCACCTCCTCTTCGCTGTCCTCGCGCAGCGCGATCCCGGTAGCCGTGAAGAAGGCCTCCTCGAGCGTGTCGGCGCCATAGCTCTCGAGCAGCTCTTCTGGAGGGGCGAGCGCCAGCAGCCGGCCGGCGTGCAGGATCCCGACGCGCTCGGCTAGCGCTTCGGCCTCATCCAAGTCGTGCGTGCAGAGCAGGATCGTCGTGTCGTGCTCGGCTCGGATCTCCTCGATGAACGCCTGCACCTCGCGCTTGGAGCGCGGGTCGAGCCCGGTTGTCGGCTCGTCGAGCAGCAGCAGCACGGGCGAGGTCAGAAGCGCCCGCGCCAGCGCCACCTTCTGCTGCATACCCCGCGAGAGGTCCTCCATCGGCTCCGATGCCCGGGTCACTGGGAACCCGACGCGTTCGAGGATCGTGGGGATCTGCGAGCGCGTGGTGGGCGGCGTGAGTCCGTAGAAGCGCGCGGCGTAGGAGAGGTTCTCCATCGCCGACATCCGCTTGAAGAACGAGGCTTCGACCGAGACCCGGTTGACCAGCCGCCGGACGGCGGCGGCCTCACGCACGACGTCGTGGCCGAACACCCGGGCGCGCCCGCCGTCGGGCAGCAGCAGCGTGGACAGGGCACGCACGAGCGTCGACTTGCCGGACCCGTTCTGGCCGAGCACGGCTACGCATTCGCGCCGGGCGATCGTGAACGTGATCTCGTCAAGGGCCAGCACGCGCAGCCGCCGCCCGCCGCGACGGCGATCGAAATGCTTCTGAAGATGGTCTACGTCGACTGCGAACAACGGTTGCTCCTCGGGAACGAAGGGACGGCGACGTGGCCCAGGGGCCAGTGACCGAGGCGGCGCTCGGCCAGCGCGGGGGTGTCAGCGTCGGACGAGGAGCAACATGCTGCGTCGAGACTACACCGCGTGCTCATCCAGGACAAGGCGGGGAGTTCGCCGCGGGCAAACTCCCCAATCTGCGGCCCGTCAGGGCGCCAACAGGATCTTGATGGCGCCGTCCTGCTTCTTCTGGAAGATCTCGTAGGCGTGAGGCGCCTGCTCGAGCGGCACCTTGTGCGTGGCGAGATCCTCCGCGCCCAGCGGATCGCTCTCGTCCAGTACCAGCGGCAGCAGGTCGTCGATCCAGCGCTTGACGTTGGCCTGCCCCATCCGGAGCTGGATCTGCTTGTCGAACAGCTCCATCATCGGCAGCGGATCGAGCGCGCCTCCGTAGACGCCGCTCAGCGAGATCGTGCCACCGCGCCGGACCGTGTCGATGCTCGCGTGCAGCACGCTCAGGCGGTCGACGCCGCCCTTCTCGATCATCGGAGCCGCGATCGCGTCCGGAAGCAGGCCGGCGATCGTGTGAGCGAGCTTGCCCAGCGGCGCGCCGTGCGCCTCCATCCCGACCGCGTCGATCACCGAGTCCGGCCCGCGGCCCTCGGTCAGCTCACGCAGCGTCCCGGCGATGTCGTCGTGTTCGCGCAGATCGATCGTCTGCACGCCGTGGCGCTCCGCGAGCCGCAGGCGCTCGTCGACCAGGTCGATCCCGAAGACCGCGCGGGCGCCCCGGTGCAGAGCGATGCGGCAGCACATCTGGCCGATCGGCCCGAGCCCGTACACCGCCAGCGTCCCCGGCCCGGCCGTGCCGTTCAGCGAGCTCGTGAGGCGCGAGACGCCCGGGATGGCTGCGTACTCCACCGCCTGCCACGCCGTGGGCATCACGTCGGAGAGGTAGACGAAGCGCTCGTCGGGCGGACCTTCCGGAACCTTGATCGGCCCGAACTGCGCCTGGGGCACGCGCAGGTACTCGGCTTGGCCACCGGGGACCTGGCCGTACAGCTTCGTGTAGCCGAACAGCGCGGCGCCCTTGTGCCGTTCGCTGACTTGGGTGGTCTCGCATTGCGAGAACAGGCCCTGATCGCACATGTAGCAGTGCCCGCAGGAGATGTTGAAGGGGATCACGACCCGATCTCCGGGCTGGATGTGGGTGACCTCAGATCCGACCTCCTCGACGATTCCCATCGGCTCGTGGCCGAGGATGTCTCCCTCGTTCATGAACGGCCCCATGACCTCGTAGAGATGCAGGTCCGAGCCGCAGATGCCGCTCGAGGTCACACGCACGATCGCGTCCGTCGGCTGCTCGATCTTCGGGTCGGGCACCTCGTCCACGCGCACGTCGCGCTTGCCGTGCCAGGTGACAGCCTTCATCGGGATACCTCCACTGTCGGTGAGTCGATTCGGTTCCCGGCCCCGTGCGCCGCGCCAGAGCGGAGCCTCACGACGCGGCCACGCCCTGTTCCTCCAGCGACGCCTCGAGGGCGTGCCCGAAGAGATCGTGGAGCTTGTCGGCGGCGGCTCGCTCCTCGACCAGGATGCCCTCGGCCATGTGCACGGTCTCGCGGTCCTCGACCCGTTCGGCCACGCGCATCAGAAGCTCGTAGGACGCGATCTCGAGATGCTCGAAGGCGTAGGCGAAGGCGGCCAGCTTGGCCGGAGTGTCGGGCTGCGCGGCGAAGAACCCGCCCCAGTTCAGGGCGCCCAGCCGCAGGGCGGCGTCCTTCATCCTCGATGGCCGGCCGTGGCGGGCCGTCAGACGCTCCTCGACCACGCGCAGGTGCTCGCGCGTCTCGCCCAGATGCTCTTCGAAGGCCTGCGCGAGCGCGCCGTGCCCGGCCAGCTTCGGCGCCTTCTCGAGCAGCTGGAGCGCCTGGCTCTCGATTGCGTGAGCGTCCTCGAGGTACTTGTTCAGCTGCTCGCCCAGGTCGTCCGGCGAGAGCTCGCGCAGCGACGCGGCGACGGCGATGTCGAAGCACAGCTCGAGGCGCTTGGCCATCGCCCGCTCCTGACGTTCGATCTCGGCTGCCATGCCGGCAGTGGCCGTGTCGCCGGCCCGCTCGGCAACCTTGCCCAGCAGCTCGTAGGCGGCCGCCTCCATGTGCTCATAGGAGTAGCCGTGGGTCACCAGCTTGCCGGGGGTATCCGGGTTGAACTTGGCGAACAGCGCGAACCCGACGCCGGTCAGCCGCCCAGCCGCGTCCTTCAGCTTGGAGGGATCGGCTCCGAGCGCGTTCAGCCGTTCGGAGACCAGCCGCTCCTGCTCCTGGGTCTCGGTGAGATGGCGTGAGAACTGGCTGGCCAGCTCTTGGTCGCCGGCGATCTCGGGGGCGCGCTCCATCTGCGCCAGCGCCTGCTGCTCGATGGAGTGGACGTCCGTCAGATACTTGATCAGCTGCTCGTTCAGGTTGTTCGGGGTCATCGCGGGCTCCTTCTGGTCTCTTGACTGAGCGGTTACCGCGTTCCGCGGCGGGTAAACGAGGCTCGCGAGCGGGTAGCGCAGGACTTGATGCCCCGTTCGATCTGGAACGGAACCGTCGGCTTCGGGCTGATCGCCGTGCCTGTGAAGGTGACTTCCGCCACCGAGGATCAGGGCGTGCACTTCCACCAGGTCCATCTGGCCGACGGCGCCCGCATCAAGCAGCGCCGCGTATGCAGCAAGGAGGACAAGGAGGTCCCCTACTCAGAGGTGGCCAAGGGTTATGAGACGAGCAAGGGCGAGTACGTCCTGCTCTCAGGCGACGAGATCGCCGCCGCGGGCGGCGAGCGCTCCCGCCAGATCGACCTGGAGGCTTTCGTTTCCGCGGATGAGATCGACCCGGTCTTCTACGAGCGCAGCTACTACCTGGGCCCGGGCAAGGACGGTGAGGCGGCATACCGGTTGCTCCACGACGCGCTCGCCCGGACCGGCCGGTCGGGCATCGGGCGCTGGGTGTTCCACAACCGCGAGTATCTCGTCGCCGTCGGGGCCTCGAATGGCGTGCTGGCACTGCACACGATGCGCTTCGCCGACGAGCTCGTATCCGCGGACGACCTCGACGTGCCCGAGCCCAGCCGCGCTCCGAGCACCCGCGAGATCGAGATGGCGGGAGCGCTGGTGGATTCGCTGCTCGGAAACTTCGAGCCCGGCCGCTACCAGGACTCCCACCGCAAGGCGCTGCTGGCCCTGATCGAGCGCAAGGCCAAGGGCGAGGAGATCGAGCTCCCGCCGCGCGCCGAGCCGGAGGAGACGCCGGACCTGCTGGCTGCGCTCGAGGCCAGCCTGGGCAAGAAGCGGCCAAAGCCGCGCGCGAGCGGCGCCCGCTCGCGCTCGCGGAGCTCGGGTTCACGGTCGGGCGGGTCACGAACCCGCTCGAGGAGATAGCGAGTGCCGCGTCCGCTGTGGTCAGGCTCACTCAGCTTCGGGCTCGTGAACGTCCCGGTGAACATCCGAACCGCGGTGCGCGATCTCGACCTGCACTTCCGCCAGGTCCACGAGAAGGACGGCGCCCCGATCGAGGTGCAGCGGGTCTGCTCCGAGGAGGACGTCGAGGTCCCCTACGAGGAGATCGGGCACGGGTACGAGCTCGACGATGGCGGCCAGGTCGTGCTCACCGACGAGGAGCTCGAAGCGGCCGAGCCCGAGAAGACGCGCACGATCGACATCGAGCGCTTCGTCGAGGAGCCCGAGGTCGACCCGATCTACTTCGACCACCCCTACTTCCTGCTTCCGGCCTCGGCCGACGACGGCGCGGTGCGGGCCTACCGGCTGCTGGTCGAGGTGATGGCCAAGACGAGCCGCGCGGCGCTCGGCCGGTTCGTGATGAGGGCCAAGGAGTACCTGGTCGTGATCCGCAGCATCGACGGCGTCCTCCAGCTCACGACGCTGCGCTTCGCGGATGAGGTCCGTTCGCCGGACGATGTCGGGGCGCCCAGCGGGCGCACGGCCAAACCCGCCGCCAAGCAGCTCGATGCCGCGATCGCCGTGATCGAGGGGCTCTCGACCGAATGGCGCCCGGAGGATTACGAAGACCAGTACCGCAAGCGCCTGCAGCAGGTGGTCGCCCGCAAGCGCAAGGGCCAGACGATCAAGGCCCCGAGCGAGGAGAAGCGATCCGAGCCGGCGCCCGACCTGATGGAAGCGCTCGAGCGCACGCTGGCCGAGCTCGGCGCAGGCGGCTCGAAGCGCTGACTAGGTCCGGCGACGCCTCAACGGCGAAGGGCCCACGACCAGCTCGCCCGGGCTGCGCGGTGGCGGCTCGCGGCGCAGCTGGGCCTCGTCGCGGCGCTCGATCGGGTTCACCCACAACTCCTCGATCAGGATCTTGACCGTGGCGATGATCGGCACCGCGACGATCAGCCCGATGAAGCCGAAGAGCTGATCGACCGCCACGACCCCCACGGCCACGACCGCCGGATGGAGCTCGACGGTTCTCGCGACGACGAGCGGCTCGATCACGTTGCCCTCGAGCTGGTGGGCGATGATGTAGATGATCGCCACGACCACCGCCTTCCCCGGCGAGACGGTCAGCGCGTAGAGGATCGGCGGGATAGAGCTGATGAGTGCACCGAAGTACGGCACGATCATGGCCACCGCGGTGAAGACGGCGAAGAACTCCGCGAAGTCAAGCCCGGCCAGCCGCAGCCCAAGGTAGGTCACGCCCCCGAGCACGACCATCCCGATCGCCAGCCCGCGCAGCCAGCCCAGGTAGGCCGTGCGCAGACGCTCGAGGATCCGCTCGGCCTCGAAGCGGCGGGCGGGCGGGACGATCCGCACCAGCCCGTTATGCAGCGGCTCGGGATGGATGGCCGTGTACAGGGCGGTGAGGAGCACGACGACGATCGCGGCCAGGGCAGCGGCAACGCTCGCCCCGATCGACTCCAGCGGGCCGAGCAGCCTGGTCGGATGCTGGGTATAGCCATTGACGAAATGCTGAATCTGGATGCCGACCTTGCTGGGCGAGGTCCCGGTCAGGCCGGCCAGCCGGTGACGCAGCTCGTTGGTCAGACTCGGCAGCTGGTTGGCGAACTGGTTGACCTGGTGGCTGAACACCGGCACGGTGACGGCGATCAGGCCACCGAGGGCGCCGAGGCCGATGAGCAGCGCGATCGTCGCCCCGAACGCGCGGTGCACCCCCAGCTTCTGGAGCTGGCTGGCGAACGCGCCGAGCGGGAGCGCGATGATCACGACGATCATCACGGCGAGCACGAGACTCACGAGCTGGCGGAAGACGAGGCCCGCGACGACCAGCCCGAAGGCCAGGAGCACGGTGCGGTAGAGCACCCCCGGAGTCACGCGCGGCTCGTTCACTGCTGCCAAGGGTTCCCGCAGGGGGACCCCGGCACTCCTGTCAGATCTCGCTCGTGATTGCGCCCCGACATACCTACCGCGTGGTCGGGCTGGCGGCGGGGCTCCTGGTGGCCGGACTGCTGGCCACGGAGCTGCGCACGCTGCTGCTCGGACTCATCGTCGCGGTCATCCTCGCGCTGCCCCTCGCCGCGGCGGCCGACCGAGCGGAGCGGCTCGGCCTGCCCCGCGCGGTTGGGGCGACGCTCGCGCTGGTGCTCCTCGCCGCCGTCCTGACCGGGCTCGGCTTCGCGCTCATCCCGTCCTTCCTCTCGGAGGTCAGGCAATTCGCCGATCGCCTCCCCGCCATCCTGGCCGGCGCCAAGCGCGGTCTCGGCGCGCTGAAGGGGGTCCACGTCGGCGGCCTCTCCGCACAGGTCAGCGGCTTGATCCACGGCTACGAACGACATCCGCAGCGGCTCATCGGGCCCCTCAGCCAGATCGGAGGCACCGCGCTCGTCGCAGCCGGCGCCCTCATCCTCATCCTCGTGACCGCCTTCACGCTGGCCGTCAACCCCCGACCAGTCCTCGACTTCGCGCTCCGCATGGTCCCGCTCGAGGAGCGCCCGCGGGCCCGGGCGGTGCTCGAGCGCGTCCGTGTCGCCTGGCTGGGCTGGATGACCGCGATCGGCCTCGACATGCTCGTGCTGGGCGGGCTGCTGTGGCTCGGCATGGTGATCGTCGGGCTCCCCTTCGCCGTCGGCTTCGCCACGTTCTCGGCGCTCATGACGGTGATCCCCAACTACGGCTCGATCATCAGCGCTGTGCCGCCGGTCCTCGCCGGCCTCTCCCAGTCGTCCTCCGAGGCAGGCCTCGTCCTTCTCGTCTACATCATCGTCAACCAGATCGAGGGCAATCTGGTGCTCCCGCTCATCATGGCCCGGACGGTCGATATGCACCCCGCCGTCGTGGCGATCGGAGTCCTCATGATGGCCTCGCTCTTCGGACTCGTCGGCGTGTTCATCGCCATCCCGCTGCTCTCGCTCCTCATCATCGTCGTCCAGGCCTTCTGGATCGAGCCGCAAGAGAAGGCCGCCGGGATCGTCCCGGACACGACACGCTGGTAAGACGGCGCCGGTGTCGCGCGCGCCGTGACGGGTAGGGTGCTGACGACATGGCCCTGGCCATCCTCGACATCGACGGCACGCTCGTCGACACCAACTATCACCACGCGATCGCCTGGTACCGGGCATTCCGACAGCACGGCATCGTGCTCGCGCTGTGGCGGATCCACCGCCATATCGGGATGGGCGGCGACCAGATGGTCGGCGCCCTCACCGACGAGGACACCGAGCGCCGATGCGGCGATGAGATCCGCGCCGCCGAGAAAGCCCTCTACCTCGCGTTCATCGAGGAGGTCGAGACGATGGAGGGCTCACGCGAGCTGATCGAGCAGCTGAAGTCCAGAGGCCACACGGTCGTGCTTGCGAGCTCTGCCAAGCAGCAGGAGGTCGAGCACTACCTCGACCTGCTCGACGCGCGCGAGCTGGCCGACGCGTGGACGACCTCGGCCGACGTCGAGGCGACCAAGCCCGAGCCCGATCTCGTCCGGGCCGCGCTCCAGCGCGGGGACGCCGATCCCGCTGACGCTGTGATGGTCGGCGACACGCCGTGGGACATCGAGGCCGCCAAGCGGGCGGGCGTCGTGACGCTGGCCGTGCGCACCGGCGGCTTCGGCGTCGACGAGCTTCTGGATGCGGGGGCGCTGGCGGTGTTCGAGTCGGTGGCCCAGCTGTGCGAGGACCTGGACGAAACGCCGCTTCGCTAGATCACTGCTGCTCGAGCTCGTGCTCGTAGATCACGAAGGACTGCAGGCGGCCGACCGTGTCGTATAGCGAGCGGGCAGGCGCGTTGAACTCCTGCGTCATCCAGTACACCTTGCTTGCCCCGTGCTCCCGAGCGGTCGCGTAGATGGCCTCGAACAGCCGGTCCGCCGCCCGTGCGCCGCGGGCGGCCCGATCCACGAACAGGTCCTCGAGGTAGCACGATGGCTCGCGCGCCCAGGTGCTGGCGTGGAAGACGAGATGCGCGATCCCGATCGCGCGGTCGGAGCCGTCGACGGCGACGAGTCCCAGCATTCCATTGTCGGCCTCGCACAGCCGCCGGAACGTCTCGTCGGTCACCTCTGGCGCGATCTGCTCGCGGTAGAAGTCGAGGTAGCCCTGCCACAGCGGTGCCCACGCCTCCCGGTCGGTGGCGCGCAGCCGCCTGACGCTGATCTTCTCCGCGTCCATGCGCGGCAGGTTATCCAGTGGGCGCTCGCGCCTTCAGTGGGCCGTCTCGCGCTCGAGGCGCGCGACCTCTTCGGCGCGCCGATCGGCCTCGCGCTGGGCGCGGGCCAGCTCGTCCTTGGCGTCCGCCTTGCGCTCCTCCTGGATCCCCTGGCGGCGGAGCTTCGGATCGTCGGCCAGGTCGCCGGCGGCCTTCTTCGCGCGTCCGGTGATGCGATCGATCAGACTTGACATGTCCGATTCCGTACCGCGTCTGGCGGGGCGTCAAACCACGAACCCACCGAACGCCCGGTGCCTCAGCCTGGGTGCTCGATCGCGTGCTGGAGCAGGTGCTGGGCGTCGGTCAGTCCGCACGTCCCCAGCAGCGAGATGCTGTCGCTCACCACCTGGTTGATCGTCTCTCCCTGGTACTCCCAGGTGCGGTTGCGCGACCACACCTTGAGCAGCAGCCGGGCGCCGAACACGGCCATCGTGTCCTGGGTGCCGAGGCCCGCGGGGTGCGGCCCGCCGAAGGCGATGAGCTCCTGGGCGTAGCCGCAGGCCAGGCTGATGTCGCCGGTGGCGTGAAACAGCCGCGCGGCCTCGGGCTTAGGCGCCTGCGTGCCGGGTTGGGTGCACCCGGCCGCGCCAAGGGCGAGGGCGGCCATCGCGCCGGCGCACGCGAGCCGCGCCCGGATGCTCAGCGCAGCACGATCAGACACAGGCCTCCGATCACGCTCACCCCGGCGCTCCACCAGGCGATGTAGTCCCCGATGTGTCCCGAGTGCAGGTCGCGCACGACCCACACCACCGCCGCCGCCCGCTGCCCGGCCGCCGACTCGCGCAGCCCGCGCAGCCGGTAGCCGAACAGACCGGCCGCAGCGACGCCCAGCGCGCCCACCGTCGAGAGCACGCCGTAG
>DATGJM010000143.1:0-31320 GCA_035295205.1 Solirubrobacteraceae bacterium
GACGGCGATCACGCCGGCGGCCACGGCGAGAACCAGCAGCACGCCGGCGCCCAGCAGCAGCATCCGAAGACGGCGATTCTGGGAGCGCTGGCGCCGCGCCTCACGATCGGCCTCGATTACGCCGGCGTCCAGGAACTCGCGCTCGAGGCTGTCCACCTCGTCCGGGTGCTGGGCACGGAACTCGAGCGCGGCGGCGAGCCGGGTTCCCCGGTACAGCTCGCCCGGATCGCGTCCCCTGAGATCCCACTCGCCGGCAGCCACCCGCAGATGGGCATGCAGCCGGCGGCCGACGCTGTCCTCCTCGAGCCAGCCGCGATAGCGAGGCCACTCGCGCAGCAGGGCCTCGTGCGAGAGCTCGACCGTCCCGGCGCCGACGGTCACGAGCCGGGCATCGGTGAGCGCGCGCAGCACGCGCACGGCGGCGTCGCTGCGCTCGAACTCGAGCAGTGGCACAGGGCGCCGCCCCGGCTCCCCGTCGCGCAGATCGGCGAGCCGCAGCAGCAAGCCCCGGGCCACGCGCTGGTCCGGGTCGGAGAGCCGTGTGAATGCCGCCTCGGCGAGCCTCGCGACCCCGCCCCGCACGCCGCCAGTCGCGCGGTAGTGCTCGAGGCGGAGCAGGTTCCCGTCACGAGCCTGCCAGAGCTCGAGGAGCGTCGTCGAGAGCAGCGGCAGCGCTCCAGGCTCGTTCGCCACCTCGGCGACCAGCTCCTCGACCAGCTCCCGCTCGACGTCGAGCCCAGCCTGGGCCGCCGGCCGTTGGATCACCTCTCGGAGCTCGTCCGGACCCACCGGCCCCACGAGCACATGGCTGCGGCTGAGAAGCTCCGCGAACTCGGCGTGGGCGCTGATGCGGCCGTAGAAGTCGGCGCGCAGGGTGCAGAGCACGAGCGCCCGCCGTTCGTGGTCCCCGGCGGCCGCGACCAGCCGGCCCAGGAACTCTGCGCGCTCGGCGTCGTCCGCGCACATTGTGAACAGCTCCTCCAGCTGGTCGATCGCGATCACGATCCGCTCGCCGGGCCCGAGGTTCGCGAGCGCATCGCCGCCGAGGGCGCGCCGCAGCTCGCGGCACGGGTGCGCCCCGGGCCTCAGCAGAACCTGGCGCCAGTCGCTGCTGCCGGGTAGCGCCCCGGAACGAAGCGCCGGCAGCACACCGGCGCGGAGCAGCGAGGACTTGCCGATTCCGGACGGTCCGAGAATCCCCACCAGCGGCCATTCCGCGAGGCGCGCCACGAGCTCGGAGACCACACGTCCGCGGCCGTGGAAGAAGTCAGCGTCTGAGCTCTCGAACGCCGCGAGCCCCTTGAACGGGCAGACCACGATCTGCTGCGGCTGCTCGCGGGCCGCCCCCGTATCGAGGCGGAGGTCGTGACGCAGGATCATCGCCTCGAGCTCCCTGAGCGCGGGACCAGGAGTCAAGCCGAGCTCGTCCTGGAGCAGCGAGCAGGCCTCTCGGTAGGCGGCGAGCGCCTCGGCCTGGCGCCCGGAGCGGTACAGCGCGAGCATCAGCTGGGCCCTCAGCCGCTCCTGCAACGGCTCGGCGGCGATCAATCGCTCGAGCGCCACGACCGCCTCGCCGGAGTGACCGAGCTCGAGCTCGGCATCGACGCGCTCCATCTCCGCCAATAGGCGCAGCTCCTCGAGGCGCCTGACCTCTCCCTGCACGTCCTCGACCGGGGGGACGTCCCCCAGGGGATCGCCTCTCCACAGGCCAAGCGCAGCTCGCAGACGCTCGTGTGCCGCAGCGGCATCCCCTTGCCGCAGCAGCTCGCGCCCCTCGCCGAGGAGCCGCTCGAACACGGCGCTGTCGAGTCGCTCGGGATCGAGCGTCAGCATGTAGCCGCCGGGGCGGGTGCCCACCGTCGCGCCGTCGTCGCGCAGAGCTCGGCGCAGCCGCGACACGGCGACCCGCAGCGAATTGCTCGCGCTCTGCGGCCGCGAGCCGCGGAAGAGCTGGTCGACCAGCCGCTCTGAGCTGACGATCTGGCCCGAGTGCACGAGCAGGACGGCCAGCAGCGCCCGCTGGCGCTCGCCCCCAAGTTCGAGCTCGTCGTCGTCCCAGTAGGCGGCGAGCGGTCCCAGGATCCGGAACTGCAACGCCGTCCAGGTGCGCGTGCCCATCGCCGCGATTATCCGCGCGGCGCCGGGCGTCCGCAACGGCCTTGTCACATCGCCTGTCACGGGGCTGTCACCGCCCCGTCACCGGCGCGCAGCAGATTGCGCCCCATTCGCTCTGGGGAGAGCGCAACATCGCACTGGAGGAGGACAAGGTGCATAGGCTCACTCGCGAGGTACTCGCGTTCATTGGCGTTACAGCAGTAGCGCTGGGCGCCGCCGCATGCGGCTCGTCAAGCCCGAGCTCCAGCAATGGCGGAGGAGGCGCGACCACCGCGACCTCGGCGGCCGGCCCCACCAGCGGGCCCGGCCTCACCCAGCCCACCAGCCCGGCAGGCACCCGCATGTCGGGCGGCACGGTCTACTTCACGGAGGGACCCGACGCGGCGCCGAACTACATCTTCCCGATGTACAGCCCGCAGGTCTGCAGCACGGCGAATAACAACCAGCTCGAGTACATGATGTACCGGCCGCTCTACTGGTACGGGAACAACTACCGGCCCACGATCGACTACAACTACTCGATCGGGCAGCAGCCGGTGTTCTCCGACGGCAACCAGACGGTCACGATCAAGCTGAACTCGTGGAAGTGGTCCGACGGCGAGACCGTGACCTCTCGCGACCTCGTCTTCTGGATGAACGTGATGAAGGCGAGCCCGGCCACGGAGTGGTGCGGCTACGTCCCAGGCTATTTCCCGGACAACGTCAAGAGCTACTCAGCTCCCGATCCGCACACGTTCGTCCTGCACTTCAACAAGGCGTACAACCCGACGTGGGTCACCTACAGCGAGCTCTCCCAGCTCACCCCGATCCCGCTGGCATGGGACCGCACCTCGCTCTCGCAGGCGGCGCCGACGTCGGACAATGGGCATCTGCCTGACACGACCAAGGCGGGCGCGGCGGCGATCTACAAGTTCCTGGATACCGAGGCCAAGAAGCTCGGGAGCTGGACCTCCTCGCCGCTGTGGAGGGTTGTTGACGGGCCATTCAAGCTCCAGAACTTCACGACCACGGGCGAGGTCACGCTGGTGCCGAATCCCGATTACTCGGGTTCGCCGAAGGCCTCCATCTCCTCGCTCGTCGAGTTGCCGTTCACGAGCGAGGCGGCGATCTACAACCAGATGCGCGCCGGTGGCCCGAGCGCGATCACGATCGTCAATCTGCCCTCGCAGTACGCGCCGCAGGTCCCCACGCTCGTTTCCGAGGGATACGTCGACAACAAGGCGGCCAGTTACTCCTTCAACTACTTCCCGCTGAACTTCAACAACCCGAAGGTCGGGCCGATCTTCAGGCAGCCGTACTTCCGCCAGGCGTTGCAGCACTTGATCGACCAGGCGGGCTGGATAAACGCCTTCCTCTACCACACGGCGATTCCGACCTACGGCCCGATTCCGTCCGCTCCGCCCAGCTCGCTGGTGGCAGCCGTGCCGACCGGGCAGAACCCCTTCCCGTTCTCGGTGTCGGCCGCCACGCAGCTCCTGACCGCCAATGGCTGGAAGGTGGTGCCGGGCGGGACCAGCACGTGCGAGAAGCCGGGAACCGGCGCGGGCGACTGCGGTGCCGGGATCAGCGCGGGGGAGGCGCTGGCCTTCAACATCGACTACGAGTCGGGCGTCGTCGCCGTCCAGGACGAGATGAATGATCTGGCGGCCCAGGCCCGGAAGGCCGGCATCACGATCAACCTCACCACGCACCCGTTCGCCACGGTGATCGGCACAGCCGTGGCCTGCCAGCCCACGCAGCCGACCTGCAAGTGGCAGGCCGAGAACTGGGGCGCCGGCTGGATCTACGGACCGAGCTACCTGCCGACCGGCGAGCAGCTGTTCTACCCGGGCGCGGTTGCCAACTACGGCAGCTACAGCGATCCCAAGGCGACGCAGCTGATTCAGGCGACGATCACCGATCCGCCCTCGGAGGAGGAGCAGGCGCTCGTGGCCTACGACCACTACATCGCGACGCAGGTGCCTGTCGTGTGGGGACCGACGTCGATCGGCACGTACGCCGGCGATGCGGGGACGTTGGTGGCGAAGAACCTCGGCGGCTATGCCGCCAACGCCTTGGGCTTCATGAATCCCGAGGATTGGTACTTCACCAAATAGTCAGTCCCCAACGAGTGGCTACGAGGCTCCAGGGCACATGACCGGATACATCATCCGTCGGCTGGGTCAGGCGATTGTCGTGACCATTGGCGTAACGATGCTCACGTTCATGCTGCTGCATCTCCTCCCCGGAAGCCTGGCCCGGGATGTCCTGGGGCCTCGAGCCACCCAACCTGAAATCGCGCAGTTCGTCCACCAGAACGGGCTCGACAAGCCGATCTACACGCAGTACTGGCTGTTTCTCGAGAAGCTGATCCACGGCAACCTGGGTTACTCGTATCAGTTCAATCGAACCGTCAATTCGCTGTTGGCGAGCGATCTGCCGAGAGACCTGGTGCTCGGCGGAGCCTCGCTGATCCTCTCGCTGGTGATCGCGATCCCGGTCGGCGTGGCCCAGGCCGTGCGCCGTAACGGCGCGCTCGACTACGCCGCGACGGGAGTCAGCTTCCTGCTCTATTCGATGCCGCAGTATGCGATCGCGCTGCTGCTGATCCAGTTCCTCTCGATCAGCTTCCACGTCTTTCCCGCCGAGGCGCCGCAGGCCGCGTCGGTCACCGGGATGCTCTCCCATCCCAGTGCACTCGTGCTCCCGGTCGCGAGCCTCACGCTTGTGACGTACGCGCAGTTCAGCCGGTACATGCGCTCGTCCGCGATCGACACCCTGGCGCAGGACTACATCCGAACCGCGCGGGCCAAGGGTCTGCCGGAACGGCTGGTGCTGTGGCGCCACCTGTTGCGCAACTCGCTGATCGCGGTCGTGACGCTCGTCGGGCTGAGCATCCCGTACATCATCACGGGGACGCTGATCATCGAGCAGGTGTTCAACTTTCCCGGGACCGGGCTCGAGTACTTCCAGGCCGCGCTGCGCAACGACTACGAGGTGATGCTCGGGATCACCGTGCTGGTGGGCGTGATCACGGTCATGGGGAATCTCCTCGCCGACATCGGATATGCAATTCTCGACCCGCGCATCAGATACTGAGCGGGAGCAAGCCCCCGCCCGTGTCGAGGTCGACACGGTCCCCGAGGGCGGGGAGGTCGTCTCGAGCGGGAGTCCGTGGCTGCTGGTCGCGCGAACGTTCGCGCAGAACAAGCTCGCGCTGATCGGCGTCGCGGTCGTCCTGGCCATCCTTCTCTTCAGCTTCGTCGCGCCGCTCCTCTACCACACCGATCAGCTCAATCCGAACCTGCTCGACGTGAACCTCTCGCCCGCCGGCGGTCACCCCCTGGGCACCGACTCAGAGGGCTTCGACATCCTCGGCCGGCTGATGCAGGGCGGCCAGAGCTCGATCGAGGTGGGACTCGCGGTCGGTCTCATCGCCACGGTGTTCGGGCTGATCTACGGAGCCGTTTCCGGGTTCCTCGGGGGGACCGTCGACGGCGTCCTCATGCGCTTCGTGGACATCGGGCTGGCCGTCCCGGTGGTGTTCCTGTTCATCTTCATGGCGCAGGTCTACAAGCCCAGCCTGACGCTGCTGATCGTGCTGCTCGCGATCGTCTCCTGGCTGATCCCTGCCCGGCTGGTGCGCGGGGAGGCCCTGACGCTGCGCACTCGCGAGTACGTACAGGCGGTCCACGTGATGGGCGGTCGGTCGTGGAGGATCATCATCCGCCACATCGTTCCGAACACGATCGGAACGATCATGGTGACTGTCACCTTCCAGGTCGCCAACGCGATCCTCACGCTGGCCGTCCTGCAGTACCTCGGCTTCGGCCTTCCCCCCACGACACCCACGTGGGGATCGATGCTCTCCGACGGCACGACCTATCTGCAGGACGGTTACTGGTGGGAGGTGTATCCCGCGCTCGCGATGATCGTGGTCACCGTCATCGCCTTCAACTTCATCGGTGACGCGCTCCAGGACGCCTTCGACGTCCGCCTGCAGGAGAGGTGAGGAATGAGCCTGCTGGAGGTCGAGGAACTCAGGACGCTGATCAAGCTCCGCAGCGGAGTCGTGCGCGCCGTGGACGGGTTGAGCTTCGAGGTCAGCCCGGGCGAGACGCTGGGCATCGTCGGCGAGTCGGGGTGCGGCAAGACGATGGCGGCGATGTCGATCATGCGGCTGCTGCCGCGAGGCGGCTACATCGACAACGGATCGATCCGGCTCGAGGGCCGCGACCTGGTCAAGCTCTCGGACTCCGAGCTGCGCAACATCCGGGGTAACGACATCGGGATGGTCTTCCAGGACCCGATGACGTCGCTGAACCCGACGATGACGATCGGCCGCCAGATCGCAGAGGCCGTGCTGATCCATCGCCAGGTCTCCAAGGAGCAGGCGATGCAGCGGGCGATCGAGGTGCTCGAGATGGTCGGGCTGCCACGCCCCTCGGAGCGCGTCCGCAACTACCCGCACCAGCTCTCCGGTGGCCTTCGCCAGCGAGTCATGATCGCGATGGCGCTGGCCTGCAGCCCGAAGCTGCTGATCGCCGACGAGCCCACGACGGCGCTCGACGTGACCATCCAGGCCCAGATCCTGGACCTGCTGGACTCCATCAAACGGGAGCTGGGCATGGGCGTGATCCTGATCACGCACGACATGGGCGTGATCGCCGGCCGGGCCGACCGGGTGGCCGTGATGTACGCGGGGCGCAAGGTGGAGACGGCCGAGACGGTCGAGCTGTTCGCGAACGTCCGCCACCCATACACCGAGGCGCTGCTCGCGTCGATCCCCCAGCTCGACCAGGACAAGCGCCAGGAGCTGTACTCGATCCCCGGCCTGCCGCCGGACCTGCGCCGGCCCCACCTGGTGTGCCGGTTCGCTCCGAGGTGCGCGTTCGCCACCGACCGCTGCCGGACCTCCGATCCCCCGCTCGCGGGCCCCGATCCCCGCCATCCGTACGCCTGCTTCCATCCCCGCAGCTCATCCGCCGCGGAGCTGGGCGAGCTCGGGGCCTCGCTCCTGGCCCAGGCGGAGCGCAATCGGGTGCTGATGCAGGAGTTCGGTCGCGAACTCGAGCTGCTGGAGACCACCCACCCGGTCGCGGTCACGCCCGAGAACGGCAGTGAGTTCATCCTCGAGTTCGAAGAGGTGGACAAGGAGTTCGCGGTGACCGCCGGCGAGGTCCTGCGCCGCCGGATCGGCTCGGTGCACGCGCTCACCGGCGTGAGCCTCGGGGTGAGGCCCGGCGAGACGCTCGGCCTCGTCGGCGAGTCGGGTTGCGGGAAGACGACGCTCGGGCGGATCGGGGTGGGCCTCGAGACGCCGACCCGCGGGCGCGTCCTGTTCAACGGCACAGACCTCACCGCGGTCAAGCCCGGCCCGTTCCGCGCGCTGCGCCGCGATCTTCAGTTCAT
Organism: Solirubrobacteraceae bacterium; assembly: GCA_035295205.1. Lineage (GTDB taxonomy): Bacteria > Actinomycetota > Thermoleophilia > Solirubrobacterales > Solirubrobacteraceae > Palsa-465. Next base: position 7,507 of record DATGJM010000143.1, read on the forward strand.
GTTCCAGGACCCGTACTCGTCGCTGGACCCGCGCATGCGGGTCAAGGAGATCATCTCCGAGCCGCTTGACATCGCTCGCCGCGGCACGCCGAAGGAGCGGCTGCAGACGGTTCGCCGCCTGCTCGACGAGGTGGGCCTGGCATACGACGCGATCGACCGCTATCCGCACGAGTTCTCCGGCGGTCAGCGCCAGCGCCTCGGCTTGGCCCGCGCGCTGGCGCTGAACCCGAAGCTGATCGTCGCCGACGAGCCGGTCTCGGCGCTCGACGTCTCGATCCGCTCGCAGATCCTGAACCTGATGAGACGTCTTCAGACGAGCTATGGCCTGACCTACATCGTGATCTCGCATGACCTTTCGGTCGTGCGCTACCTCGCCGATCGCATCGGGGTCATGTACCTCGGCAGGCTCGTCGAGGTCGGACCCGCGAGCGATATCTACGAACGGCCGGCGCATCCCTACACGGCCGGCCTGCTCGAGGCCATCCCGGTTCCGAATCCCGAGCTCGCCCGGAGCAAGGACCGCGGCGTCGCCGTGCGCGGTGAGCTTCCCTCGCCGATTCACCCCCCGTCGGGCTGCCGCTTCAGGACGCGCTGCCCGCGAGCGCAGGACAAGTGCGCGGAGGCCGTTCCCCCACTGCGCCCGTTCGGCGATCAGCACCTCGCGGCCTGCCACTTCCCGCTGCAGGAGCCCGTCTAGCGGTGTGCCTGCGCGGCGCGGGCGTGGCCCGCCGCGCGTCGTGCCCCCAGGATTGCCCGGGTCGCGGTCTCCCCGCGCCTGGCGGTCAGCCCGAACAGGGCCGCGGAGATCACCAGCCCGACGACGTTCGGCGCGAGCGTGGGGCGCGGCGCCGGGGCGTGGCGGATGAACAGCCCCGGGAAGAAGCCGTTGCCGAGCTGGGCGACGAACCCGGCGAGCAGGAATCCGAGCCTGATCTCCTTCCAGAGCATCCGCCGGTCGCCGCGGAAGTTATGGGCGACGTCCGACCACGCCCGCACGGTGGCGATGCGCTCGCGCAGGGGCATCTGCTCGCTCACCGAGGAGATGATGGCCGCCATCGGCCGAGTGCTGCGCCGCGGCTGATCCGGGCCGTGCCTCGCTGTGCGGATGCACGCCGGACCACAAGAAAAAACGCGAAAACCAATCGCCCCTCCGCGTTCGTTCGCACATTTCGAGCTGTCAGAGAACGAAATGTGAAAATCGTTCGGCCCGATCGGTCGATTTGCACCTTTTTCGCGATCTGGCGGCGAGGCAGGCCGCTACCCGGCGGCGAGGCAGGCCGCTACCCGGCGGCGAGGCAGGCCGCGACCTGGCCGCGGGGGATCTCAGGCGCCCGGCCGCGCTGCTAGGAGCGCAGCGCCTCGGTGGGGCTGAGCTGCGCCGCCTTGGCGGCCGGGTACAGCCCGGCGAGGGCGCCGATCACGAAGCCCGCGGCGGGCGCGGCGATGAGCGCATACAGCGGAACCACGAACGGCTCGTTCTTGGCCTGTGAGTAGATCTCGGTCGCGCCGGCGCCCAGGAGCAGGCCGGCGATCCCGCCGAGCGCAGCGAGCAGCGCGGACTCGGCGAGGAACTGCGCCCAGATGTGGCGCTTCGTGGCTCCGAGCGCACGACGCAGGCCGATCTCGCCGCGCCGCTCGAGCACGCTGATGACCATGATGTTGGCGATCCCGATCGCGCCGACGAGGAGGGCGACGGCGCCGAGCCCGAGCAGCAGCGTCGTGAACTGCCCCTTGGCGGCGGCGCGGGCCTCGAGCGTGTCCGACGGCCGGGAGACGTTCACTCCGCTCGCGTTCTGGGGGTCGGCGGTCGGGGCGAGGAGACCGGCCACGTGCGGCACGTGACTGACGTCGGCGCGGAGGTAGATCTCGGAGGGGTTGGGCTGGGTCCCGAACAGCCGCTCGGCGACCGGCAACGAGATGAACACCTCGCTGTCGAGGTTCGAATCGAGCAGCACCGGCCTAAGGATCCCGACCACCACGAACCATGTGCTCCCGAGGTACACCATCACGTGCCCGCCGACCTGGCTGATCTGGAGCACGCTCGCCGCCTCGGCGCCGAGCACGACCTCGGGGAAGCCGTCGCTCACCCGGTCGAGGAAGTGGCCGGACGCCAGGCTTGTCCCCAGGACCTGGGGCAGGTTCTCACCCGCCGCGACCACGCCGAGCCCGCCGGTCTCCGAGACGGGCACCAGCGGGCTGCGATACACGTTGGCGCCGGAGACCTGGTAAACGGCCACGTCGCTGTTGACCTGCTGCATGTGGCGGATCATCGGAACGGCCGTACTCGGCAGCACCTCGTTTGCGCCCAGGAAGGTCTGTCCGGGCGTGACCGTGAGCAGGTTGGTGCCGAGCGAGTCGATCTCCGCCAGCAGGTTGGCCTGGGCCGATGCCGAGACGCCGACGACTGCCACCATCGCCCCGATCCCGATCGCGATCCCCAGGGCCGACAGAGCCGCCCGAAGGCGACGGGTGCGCGGGCCCTGGAGCGCGGTCCCGAACAGCTGCACGGCCGGCAGCCGTGGCGGCGCGATCCGACCGGGACGAGCGGGCGCGACGGCGGCCGTGCTCATCGGCTCTCGTCCGAGACGATCTGGCCGTCGCGCATCTGGACCCGGCGGGCAAACCCGGCCGCGATGCTGTCCTCGTGCGTGATGAGGACGAGCGTGGCGCCGTCGCTCGCCAGCCCGTGGAGGAGCTCGACCACGTCGCCACTGGCCTTCGAGTCGAGGTTTCCGGTCGGCTCGTCGGCCAGGACGATCAGCGGCTGCTTGACGATCGCCCGCGCGATCGCGACCCGCTGACGCTCGCCGCCCGAGAGCATTCCAGGACGGTGGGTCAACCGATGCGACAGGCCGACGCGCTCGAGCGCAGCTCGAGCGGCGGCACGACGAAGCGACAGCGGCTGGCCGGTGTACAGCAACCCGAGGGCGACGTTGTCGAGCGCCGTGATCGAATCCTGGAGGTGGAAGTCCTGGAAGACGAACCCGATCGTGTGCGCCCGCAGGCCCGCGAGCTCGCGGTCCGAGGCCCGTGCGAGATCGTGGCCCGCGACCCGTACGCCCCCCTCGCTCGGACGCTCGAGAGTGCCCATGACCGTGAGCAGCGTCGTCTTGCCCGAGCCCGACGGACCGACGACCGCCAACTGCTCGCCCTCGCCGACCTCGATCGACACACCGCGCAGCGCGAACACCTCACCCGGATACTCCTTGCTCACCGCGTCGAGTGCGAGCGCGACGGTCATCCCTGGGAGTCCGTCACCTGGAGGCCTGCGTGGATCCCCGGCCCGGAGATCTGCACGTACCCGGCGGCGAACAACCCGGTCGTCACGGGGATCAGAGAATGCGGGGCCGCCGCGCTCTGCACGGCGTATCCGGCGCCTCCCGTGGCCAGGAGCGCGGTCACCGGCACCGAGAGCACGTTGGTCGCCTTGGCCTCGACGAAGTTCACGCTGACCGACGCCTGATCGAGTCCGGCTCCCGTTTGCCGGCCCTCGAGCGCGATCGTCACCGGGATCGTCGCTCCCGAGGAGCCGTTCGATCCGTTGCCGTTGCCGTTTCCGTTGCCGTTGCCGCCGTTTCCGTTCCCGTTGCCGTTGCCGCCGTTGCCCGAGCCGCTCGAGCTCTGTGCGACCGGGCTCACGGCGATGACCCTGCCGCCGACCGTGCCCCCAGATGGAAGCTCGACGGTCACCCGCTCTCCGACCTTGGCCTCGGACTGCTTACTGGCGTCGAGGTCGACGGTCACGATCAGCTGGGTCGAGGTGGTCTCCAGGACGGCCGTGGCGGCGCCGCCGCTTCCCGATGAGGGAGTGCCGCTCCCCGACGAGGCCGGGGTCCCGCTGGAGGCCGGCGTTCCCGCGGAGCTGGGGCTTGCGCCGGAGCTCGGTCCGGCGCCGCCACCCGGCGATCCCTTCGCTCCTTGCAGGCCCGCGATCTCGGCCTGCAGGCGCGCGATCAGGGCTTCGAGTCGTGCGACCAGGGACTGGCTCGTCTTCGGCGCGCCGGCGCCGTGGCGGTTGCCGGTCGACGGCGGCCGGGAGTGCGGCCGCTGCGAGCCCGGTCCGTGCGAGCCCGGTCCGTGCGAGGCCGGAGCGTGTGAGCCCGGTTCGCGTGAGCCCGTCTGGGGCTTGCTGACATCGAGGCTCACGAACTGCGGTGCGTTGGCCGCCACCGGGTTACGAGCGCCGAGCGTCGCGTCCACCGTCGATATCAACTGGTCTCCGGGAAGGAACACGACCTGCCCGAACGACAGCGTGCCCGTCTGCGTCTCGCCGAGCGCCTTCTGCAGCGCCTCGACCCCGACCGTCGTGGCCCACTGCCACTGGTCGTCGAGCACGATCCCATCCGGGTTGAAGCCCAGCTTGACGAGGTTGCGGTTCAGCTCGAGGATGTCCGGTCCCGGGGTGTCGGAGGACGTCAGATCGCGATAGGCGGGCGTCGTCCCGTTCATCAGGGTCACTGGCTGGCCGTTGACGTCGAACAGCGTGTGGCCGGGCCTGACCACCTGCCCGACGCTCGGCAGCCAGGTGATCGTCTCGCCGAGGTGGTTGTAGACGGTCTGCGGGCGGGAGTAGCTCAGCGTGCCGGCCTGGGTGTCGGTCTGCACGAGGTCGCGCCGCTGCACCGTCGTGGCACCCGACGCGGTGCTGGAGCTGCTGGCGGCCGCGTTCGGAGAGGAGGAGCCGGGGCCGGCCACGATCACGGCCCCGGCCAAGATCGCGACGGCTGCGAGCAGCGCGATCGCCGCGGCAATTCGCTTGCGCATCAGCCCTGGCCTCCATGTTCGTCGAGGGCGCGGATCACGTCCTCGACGTTGTATGCCCATGGAAGTAACACCGCGGTAACGCTGTTATGCCGCCGTTACGCGGGACGTCAGTGGGGCCCGTTGATCGCACGGGCCACGTCGGCGAGCGTGATCGCTCCGTGGGTCACCCCTACGCAGGCCCTGGCGGCGGTGTAGAAGGACGGAGCATGGAGGTCGACGCCGGCCGCGTTGATCATCTGCATCGAGAGCTGGCCGTGGCTGGTCGGATCTGGGAAGCCCGCGACGCCGTGTCCGCGCAGGCAGTGGGCGAAAGCGAGGAGGTACTGCTTCTTGGCCTGGCGATCCGCCTGCGACGGGCCAGCCGCCAGCGCCTTCATGATCCCTGCGCAGGCCTTCTGCGCCGCCTGGAAGGCCGGCGAGAGTCCGGCGCTGGCAGGGACCTCCTGGGCGATGCTGTTGCCGCTCACCTTCGGGTCGGGGAAGCTCGGCACGCCATGGTGCCGGATGCAGGCGGCGTACTGGTACGCCGCGGTCGCGGGGTTGTTCGACGTCTGGGCGGCTTTCGGGCCCGAGGACCCGCAGGCGGTGGCGAGCAGCGCGAGGGTGATGATGGCGAGGAGTCTCATGGTGCGAGCAGTTGTAGTCAGCGGCTGGTGCCGCCACGGTGACAGCCGCTGTGACCCCGCTGTCACCTGCGGTGGGGGATGCTTAACCGCAGCAATGAGGGTCTTAGTCGTCGAAGATCACCAGCGGCTCGCGACCGCGGTCGCCGAGGGGCTACGCCGCGAGGGGATGGCGGTCGACCTGGCCTTCGACGGCGCCGCTGCGCTGGCCCGCGTGGCCGTCAACCGCTACGACGTCGTCGTGCTGGACCGCGATCTCCCGGCGGTACATGGCGACCAGGTGTGCCGGGCGCTCGTGGCCGGCCACAGCGACACGCGGGTGCTGATGCTCACCGCCGCCAGCACGATTCGTGACCGAGTCGAAGGGCTCGAACTGGGCGCCGACGACTACCTGCCCAAGCCATTCGAGTTCGCCGAGCTCGTAGCGCGCGTGCGCGCGCTCGGGCGCCGTGCATCGCCGGCACGGCCGCCGACCCTCGCCCACGGCGACCTCACCCTCGATCCGGCCAGACGCGCCGTGTTCCGCGGGCCGCGCCGGCTGGCACTCACGCCGAAGGAGTTCGCGCTGCTCGAATGCCTGCTCGCCGCGGACGGGCGCGTCCTGTCCGCCGAGGAGCTGCTCGCGCGTGTCTGGGACGAGGCGGCCAACCCGTTCACGAGCACGGTCAAGACCACGGTTGGGCGCCTGCGGGCCAAGCTCGGCGACCCGCCCGTGATCGAGACCGTGCGCGAAGGGGGCTACCGGATCTGATGGCCGGCCTGCGCCGAGCCATACGCCCGGGCCGAGGTCCGCGCGTCCCGGGCAGAACCGCCCGCCTGCGGCTCACATTGATGTACGCGGGCATGTTCCTCCTGCTCGGAACCGTGGTGATCGTGGCCATCCTGCTCCTCGCCCATGGCGGCGGCGTCGTCTCGCACGCAAGCAGCGCGGCCCCGGTGCACGGCGCGGTCGCCGCCCCGGACGCCGGCATCTCACAGCAGCGCTCGGCCGATCTCAGCCGCCTGCTCGCCATCTCCTGGATCGTGCTGGCGATCACCGCGCTGGCAGCAGCCGTGCTGGGCTGGTTCGCGTCGGGGCGCGTGCTGCGTCCGCTGCGGGAGATGACGGTGACCGCCCGCACGATCTCGGCCGGCAACCTGCACCAGCGACTCGGGCTCGCCGGACCGGATGACGAGATCAAGCAGCTCGGCGACACGCTCGATGAGCTGCTGGCGAGACTCGAGGCTTCGTTCGAGGCCCAGCGCCGGTTCGTCGCCAACGCCTCGCATGAACTCAGAACGCCGCTGACGCTCGAGCGCACGCTCCTACAGGTAGCGCTCGCGGATCCGGACGCGAGCGCCGGAACCCTGCGCGCGACCTGCGAGGAGCTCCTGGCGGCAGGGCGCGATCAGGAGCGGCTGCTCGAGGCGCTGCTGACGCTGGCCTCGAGCGAGCGCGGCCTCGACCGTTCCGGACCGCTCGACCTGGCCGCGCTCACGCGCCAGGCGCTGGATCGGGCCGGCCCGGAGATCGAGCGACGCGGCTTGCGACTCACCACCTCGCTCCAGCCCGCACCGGCTACCGGCGATCCGGCGCTGCTCGAGCGGCTGATCTCGAATCTGATCGACAACGCCGTCTGCCACAACCACGAGGGTGGTCGGATCGAGGTCACCACCGAGGGCTCGCAGCTGACGGTCGAGAACACGGGCCCCGCGATCCCGGCCGGCGAGGTCGAGCGGCTGTTCGAGCCGTTCCAGCGCCTGGACGACGGTCGGGCCGCGGCCCACGACGGCCACCACGGCCTCGGTCTCTCGATCGTGCGGGCGATCGCCATCGCCCACGGTGCCGAGGTCACGGCTGAGCCGCGGACCGGCGGCGGCCTGGTGGTCAGAGTCAGGGTCCCTTCCCCGGCAGCGTGAGCCCGCAAGCGCTCGCCGCCTGCCGGAAAGCGGGAGACCTGGGGTCGACGCCCGGCCCGGGGGCGAACACCATCCCGCGCAGCGCCAGCACGAGGTGGGCACCGTGTGGAACGGTTCGCGCCGGGTCCGGGAACTCAGGCTGTCCGTGCGCGCGCATGCACTCGGCGAACCGGAGCGCCGCCTGGAACTGCGCCGCCGTCATCTGCCGGGGGCCGAGCTTCGGGCTGAACTTTGCGCACGCCGTCTGGGCAGCCTGGAAGGCCGGGGATCGCGGGTTGATATTCGAACCAGGACCGCCGATCTGAAAGCCGCCGCCGCGTGAGCTGGGATCCGGGAAGTTCGTGACCCCGTGGGCGCGCATGCACTGGGAGAACGCGAGCGCCGGGTCGCCGCTCGCGCTACCGGTCGTCGTGGGTCCGGAGGATCCACAGGCGGCGAGCACGAGCGCGGAGGCCACGCCGGCGATCAGAGCGGAGCGCTTCATCGGCATGCAGCCAGGTCTACCGGGGGGCGGCTAACCCGGTCGTAACGCTGTTATGCAGTTGTTACGTGCAAGCGGTAATCCTGGTGCCGCAGGCGCCGGGCGGCGACAGGGCCGCCCGGCGCCGCCCAGGAGCTGACATGAGGGTGCTGGTGGTTGAGGACCATCCGAGGCTGGCGCAGACGGTGGCCAGCGTGCTGCGCAGAGAGGGCATGGCGGTCGATGTCGCGTTCGACGGACGCGAGGGGCTGGCGCGCACCTCGCTGACAACGTATGACGTGGTCGTGCTCGACCGCGACCTGCCCGTCCTCCACGGCGATGACGTGTGCCGGTCGCTCGTGGCGTCCGGTTGTCCGAGCGCGGTGCTCATGCTGACGGCGGCGGGCACGCTGGAGGACCGGGTCAAGGGCCTCGGGATCGGCGCCGACGACTACCTGCCCAAGCCGTTCGCGCTCGCCGAACTGGTCGCCCGGATCCGCGCGCTCGCGCGTCGCTCGCGCCGGCCCCTGCCCCCGGTGCTGGCCTGCGGTGACCTCGAGCTCGATTCGGCTCGGCGGCGTGTGACGAGAGCGGGTGAGACCGTGGCCCTGGGACCGAAGGAGTTCGCGGTGCTCGAGGTGCTGCTCAGCGCGCGGGGGGCGGTGGTGTCCAGCGAAGAGCTGCTCGAGCGGGCCTGGGACGATGCGGTTGACCCGTTCACGAACGCGGTGCGGATGACGATCTGCCGGCTGCGCGCGAAGCTCGGCGACCCGCCAGTGATCGAGACCGTTACTCCCGTCGGCTACCGGACCAGGGACCAATCGTGAAGCTCTGGCCGCTTCGCCCCACGGTTCGCTGGCGGCTCACGCTGCTGTACGGCGGGCTGTTTCTCGTCTGCGGCGCGGGTCTCCTGGCGATCAACTACACGTTGGTCGCGAACGCAACGGTGGCGCCTGTCTCGCGGAAGGTGATCTTCCGGGCGAGTCCGCTTCAGATTCAGGTCTCGGACGGCGCTCCCGCGCTGCTTCTGAAGCAGTCGCCACCACCCAACTTCGTCAAGGCCCTGCAGTCCCCGGCAGGCGGCGAGATCGTCCACCTCGTGGGTAAGGGCCAGCGCGGCGCCGACCTCCATCAGCTGATCGTGGAATCCGCGATCGCCCTTGCGATCATGGCCATCCTCTCCGCCCTGCTCGGCTGGGTGGTAGCCGGCCGCGTGCTCGCGCCGCTGCGCACGATCACCGCGACCACCCAGCAGATCTCCGAAGCCAACTTGCACCAGCGTCTCGCCCTACCGGGTCCGCGCGATGAGCTGAGGAGACTCGCGGACACGATAGATGGGGTGCTCGAGCGCCTCGAGCGCGCGTTCGACGCCCAGCGGCAATTCGTGGCCAACGCCTCCCACGAGTTGCGCACCCCCCTCACCTCGGCCCGCGCACTGCTCGAGATGGCGATCTCCGATCCCGCTGCGACCGTGACCATGTACCGCGAGACCTGCGAGCAGGCACTCGAGGAGACCGAGCAGCAGGAGCACCTCATCGATGCGCTGCTGGCGCTGGCGCAGGGGCAGCGCGGCATCGACCGTCGCGAGCCCATCGACCTTGCCACCGTCACACAGGAGGTGCTCGCAGCGCATGAGCCCGCGGCCGCCGAATCCGGCCTCAGTGTCGAGGCCTCGCTCGAGCCCGCCCGGATCCGCGGGGACCGGCGCCTGATCGAGCGCCTGGTCTCGAACCTCCTGCAGAACGCGGTGCGCCACAACATCCCGGGCGGCCGCATATCCCTCGCGGTCCGTTTGGGCGCCGAGCACGCGGTGCTCACGGTCGAGAACACCGGCCCGCCCGTGCCGGCGGAGGAGATAGGGCGGCTCCTGCAGCCCTTCCAGCGCCTGGCGCCGCAACGAGTTCACCGCCCGGACGGTCTGGGGCTTGGGCTGTCGATCGTGCTGGCCATCGCCACCGCCCACGACGCGGCTATCGATATTCGCCCCGGCGCGGAAGGGGGGCTGCACGTGGAGGTCCGGTTCGCAACGGCGCGCGACGCCCAGCCGGCCGGCGTGCACGAAGGGTTGCCGCGTCTCGTCAGATCATGACTAGCATGCTGCCGTGGCCACACCGCGCAGCTCACCGTTAGGCCTGGTCGTATTACTGAACCTGTTCGAGGGCCCGAGCCATGCGTACCGGCTGCAGAAGCTGATCGAGGCAACGGGCAAGGACCGGGTGGTCAACGTGCGCTCGCGCGCGAGCCTCTATCAGGCGATCGAGCGCTTGGAGCGCCACGGCCTCGTGGAGGTCGTCGGCACGGTGAGCGGCAGCAGCTACCCGGACCGGGTCGAATACGCGATCACGGAACGCGGAAGGGAGGTCGCGCGGGACTGGCTGCGGGAGATGCTCAGCAGCACGGGCGAGGAGTTCCCGGAGTTCATCGCAGCGATCTCACTGGTGTTCGCACTCGAGCCCGCCGAAGCCCGAGCGGAGCTGGAGCGCCGTGAGCAGAGGCTCGCGGATGAGCTGACGTCCACCGAGGCCGAGCTCGCGAGCGCGCCCGCCGGCCTTCCCCGGTTGTTCCTGCTCGAGGAGGAGTACCGGCGGGCGCTCCTGGAGGCCGAGCTGGTCTGGGTGCGCAATGTCATCGACGACCTGCGCTCGGGACGGCTGACCTGGAGCGAGGAATGGCTGCGCGAGATCGGGCAGCAGTTCCTGACCGATGAGTGATCATCGGCGCTCGCTTGGAGCGATGTTGTGATTCAGGTGAAAGACGTTGTCGGGGTCGTAGGCATCCTTGACGGCCGTCAGGCGCGCACGCTTCTCGTCGGTATAGGCGCGGCGGACGCCGGCCACCCCCTCGTCGCTTAGCGCGTTCACGTAGGCGCCGGTGGCGAAGCGCTCCAGCTGGGACGCCGTCCTGCGCGTGGACTCCTTGCGCATCGTGTCCTCGTCCGGGTCGGTCCACTTCATGCCGGCGACGTATTCGAAGGCCGTGTCGCGGTGGCTGAAGGCAGCGTCGTCGTCGTCGACGTCGGCGATCGCGCCGCCGTAGGCCTGAAGGCTGACCCCCGGCACCGTGCCATCGGCGGGGTCACGGTCCACAAGCGCCGCGATCGCGCCGTCGGACAGCTCGGGCAGGTAGTGACCCTTCCAGTAGCGGCGATACGAGTGTCCCTCGATGCTGTCGTCGCGAGTCTGGAGCGTCAGGTAGGAGAGCTCGCGCACGACCTGGCCGGCGGGCGTCCCGACCGACCGCAGGGCGGGCAGCAGCGCGCGACCCGCCTGCGGATCCCCGACCCACACGTAGCCGAGGACGACCGTGCCGCCGGAGATCGAGGCGGTGAACGTCGCTTGGCGCGGAGCCTCCTCGGCCAGGTCACGCCACCCGCGTAGCGCGCCGGCCGCGCGGTCGAGCGGATAGCCGAGCTCGGCGACGAGTGTCCGCGTGCCGGTCGGGTGCAGCCGGAACTCGAACTCGACGACGACGCCGAAGTTGCCGCCACCGCCACGGAGGCCCCAGAAGAGCTCGGGATGCTCGTCGGCGGACGCGCGGACGAGGTCCCCGTCCGCGGTGACGACGGTATAGGAGACGACGTTGTCGCAGGTGAGGCCGTGCTGGCGGGCAAGCCAGCCCATGCCACCGCCGAGCGTCAAGCCGCCGACGCCGGTGTGGGACACGTTGCCCGCCGTGGTGGCGAGGCCGAAGCGCTGGGTTGCCCGGTCCAGGGCCCCGAGCAGGACGCCGCCCTGCACCCGCGCGCGCATCGCGACCGGATCGACCTCGATTCGGTCCAGCCCCGTGAGATCGATCATCAGCCCGCCCTGGGGGACGGCGAGCCCGGCGATGTTATGGCCGCCGCAGCGAACGCCGATCTCGAGGTCCGACTCACGGGCGGCGCGCACTGCGGCGACGACGTCGTCGACCGACGCGCACTTGATGATCAGTGCCGGGCGGCGGTCGACCGCTCCGTTCCACACCGATCGGGCCGCGTCGTATCCGGGAGTACCCGGCGTGAGGATCTGGCCGTCGAGGTGCGGGAGGCGGGTGGTGGTGGGGGACTGCGCTGTGATGGTCATGGATGCAGGCTCCCAGGAATCGGTCCTGTTGATAAGGTCCGTTCCTGTGTCATCTTCGAGGACCAATTTGTCGCCGGTCTCGGAGCTGACGATCGACCTGGACCGCACCGGCCCCGAGGCCCTGCACCGCCAGATCGAGGCGTCGATTCGCGACCGGATCCGCTCCGGCGCTCTGCCGGCCGGCGTCGCGCTGCCGCCCAGCCGCGCTCTGGCGAGCGGGTTGGGTGTCTCGCGCGGTGTCGTCGTCGAGGCCTACGCGCAACTCGTGGCCGAGGGGTACCTGACAAGCCGCAGCGGCGGCTACACGCAGGTCGCCCCCGCCGCGACGCCGGCGGCCCCGCAACCGTCCGCGCGGTCCGCCGAGGCGCGGCGGTCTCGCCCGGCGGTCGACTTCGGCTACGGCCGCGCGAACCTCGCCGCCTTCCCGCGGGCAGCCTGGCTGCGCTCCGTTCGCCGCGCGCTCACCGACGCGCCAGACGACCGGCTCGGCTACCTCGACGGCCGCGGCGCGGTCGAGCTCCGCTCGGCGCTCGCCGCCTACCTCAACCGGGTGCGGGGCACCGACGCGACCGCCGAGACGATCGTGATCACCAGCGGCTACGCCCAGGCAGCTTGGCTGATCCTGACGGTGCTGGCTGCGCGCGGCGCCAGAACCCTGGCAGTCGAGGACCCATCGGCCTCCGACGATGCCCGCCCGATCGCGGAGAGCCTTGGCATGAACGTAGTGGGCATACCGGTCGGGGACGACGGCGCTCGGGTGGACGCGGTGGCGGAACTGGAGGCCGACGTGCTGATCCTCACGCCGTCGCACCAATGGCCGACCGGCGGAGTGCTATCGGCCAAGGCGCGCGCCGCGGTGCTCGCCTGGGCCGCGCGAACCGGCGCGCTCGTGCTCGAGGACGATTACGACGCCGAATACCGCTACGACCGCGCCCCCGTCGGCGCCATGCAGGGCCTGGACCCCGGCCGGGTGGCCTACGCCGGGACCGCGAGCAAGACCCTGGCACCGGGGTTTCGGCTGGGCTGGCTGATCCTGCCGAGAGAGCTCGTCGAGCCGGTCGCTCAGGCCAAGCTGCTGGCCGACCGCGGCTCCCCGATCCTCGACCAGCTCACGTTCGCCGACTTCCTGTCGCGAGGAGAGTTCGATCGTCACCTGCGACGGATGCGCCCGGTATACCGCTCCCGCCGAGATGCAGTCCTGGCAGCGCTCGCCGAACACCTTCCCGAGCTCGAGCCGGCCGGGATCGCCGCCGGACTGCATCTGGTCGCGTGGCTAGGAGACGATCTCGACGAGGCGACCGTGATCGCCGCGGCTGCCCGTGAGGGAGTGGCGATCGCCGGCGTGTCGCCTTATCGGATGTCACCGGTGGTGCGCGGCGGCCTCATCTTCGGTTATTCGAACCTCTCCGAACGGGTGATCAGCGACGGGGTAGAGCGGCTGGCTCGCGCCATCTCGAACGTTCGCGCCCACTGAGCGGCCTCACCCCCGCCGGTAACGGGCGACGGCGAGCGGGAAGGCCACGGCGAAGATGGCCGCGGCCCACAGCAGCGCGCGGGTGACGAACCAGCCCGCGGCGTGGCCGAGCAACAGGTGCGCGTGGGGCCCGAGCGTGAGTGCACGCACTGCGTCCACCATGTAGGTGAGCGGCTGGTGCTCGGCGAACACGCGCAGCCAGCTTGGCATCGTGTGCACAGGCACATACGCGCTCGAGATGAAGGCGAACGGGAAGACGATCATGCCCATCCCCTGCGCCGCCTGGGCGGTGCGGGCGAACAGACCGAGCAGGACGAACACCCACTCGAACGCGAACCCGAACACCACCACCAGGGCGAACGCCGCCAGCCCGTCGAGCGCGCTGCCGTGAAGGCGGAACCCGACGGCGAAGGCGATCGCGGTCGTAAACGCGCTGGCCCAGGTCAGGATCGCCGTGTCGGCGAGCGCCCGGGCGGCCAGCACCGCGCTGCGCGGTATCGGCAGCGAGCGCAGACGGTCGGTGAAACCCTGCTCGAGATCCTCGGCGGTCGCGACCGCCGAGCCGATGCCGCTGAACAGCACGCCGGTCGCGATGAACCCGGGGACCAGGAAGTCGACGTAGTGCATACCGGCGATCCGGATCGCCCCGCCGAACATGTAGCGGTAGATCAGGAAGAACAGCGACATCTGAACGGTCGCCATCGCGATCAGCTGGGGTGTGCGAACGAACCGCAGCAGCGCGCGCTGCGTGACGACGGCGGTGCTCGGGACGAGCCGGCCGCGCGCCAGCGGTGGGGTGAGAGTTGTCATGGCTTTCCTTTCAGGCCGCCTGCCGCTCCGACGCGGCGGTGGTCCCACGTGGTTGTCCGGTCAAGGCGAGGAAGACCTCGTCCAGGTTCGGCTGCCGGGCCGAGATCTCTTCGATCTCGACGGCGCTGGCGCGCACGGCCTGCATCGCGGCGCCGAGGTCGGCGGCCGCGGAGCTCACCGCCACGCTGACGCGCCGCGCGCCGACGTCGGTCTGCACCTCTCCCATGCCGAGGCCATGCAGGATGAGAGCGAGCTGCGGGAGATCCTGCGCCTCCCGGGCGCGAAGCTCGATGACGCTCCCGCCGATTCGGCGCTTGAGCTCGGCCGGCGTGCCCGCGGCCACCGTGCGTCCGTGGTCGACGATCACGACCTGGCCGGCCAGGTGGTCGGCCTCGTCCAGATACTGCGTGGTGAGCAGCACGTCGGTGCCGGCGGCCACCAATCGCCGGATTGCCTCCCACAGCTCCATACGGCTGCGGGGATCGAGGCCGGTCGTTGGCTCATCGAGGAGCAGGAGCCGCGGGCGGCCGACGAGACTCGCGCCGAGATCGATCCGGCGGCGCATGCCGCCTGAGTAGGTGCGTACGAGCCGGTCCGCATCCTCGACGAGGCCGAGCTGCTCGAGCACGTCATCGGCGCTGGCTCGCGCCTGGCGACGGCTCTGGCCGAACAGCCTGGCCACCATCACGAGGTTCTCGCGGCCGCTCATCGCCGGCTCGACGGCGGCGAATTGGCCCGCGAGACCGATCGATGCGCGAACCAGCCGCGGCTCGCGGCCCACATCATGGCCGTTGACCCGCAGGGCGCCGCCGTCGAGCGGCAGCAGCGTGGCCACGGCTCGCACGAACGTGGTCTTGCCGGCGCCGTTCGGCCCCAGAACCGCGAGCACCTGCCCGGGTTCGGCCGTCAGCTCGAGGCCGTCAAGGGCGTGGGTCTTGCCGAAGCGCTTGATGAGTCCGCGCGCCTCAATGGTCGGTGTCATGAGTTGCTCTCCGATGGGTAGACATCAGTCATAGCGAGGACCATATTAGTTAGATTGTCACTAGTCAAGGCCGGGACATCTACGCCACTGGCCCTAAGGCCACCGGCGCGTCCGACGAGGTGCAAGGCGGACGCCGGAGTGAGCAGCTTCCCCGTCTGAGCTCAGGGCGGGGTCGGGGGGGGTCGGCCTGACTGCCGACGCCTCGGACTCGGGCGACCGCGCCGCTCAGAACATCTGGGTCAAGCGCCTCGGGTGGGCCCTTGCCTCAGGAGGCGACGGGCGGCGACGGGGAAGGCGCCCGCGTGACGAAATGCACGTCCCGGCCTCCCTCCAGGGAGAGGCTGGTGGCTGCGCCCGGCTCGACGTCGAGCACGAACGCCGGGTGGCCCCAGCGCTCGTACTGCTCGGCGTCGATGTAGACCGGGACCCCGCCGATCGTGCCCAATCGGATGTCGTTCGGGCTGAGCGGGAGCTCGCCGTCCCTCATGCAGATCGGGGAGCTGCCCTCGCAGCAGCCCCCCGACTGGAAGAACATCAGCGGCCCATGCTCGGCCTCGAGGCCGTGGATCACCTCGAGTGCCTCCGGGGTTGAGAAGACCGCTTGCGTCATCGGCCTAGAAGAACCCGAGCGGGTTCGGGTCGTAGCTGACCAGCAGGCACTTGGTCTGCGAGTAGTGCTCGAGCATCATGCGATGGTTCTCACGCCCGACACCGGAGCTCTTGTAGCCGCCGAAGGCCGCATGCGCGGGGTACTGGTGGTAGCAGTTGGTCCACACGCGGCCGGCCTTGATCGCGCGGCCCATGCGGAAGGCACGAGACCCGTCGCGTGTCCAGACGCCGGCGCCGAGGCCGTACATGGTGTCGTTGGCGATGTCCAGCGCCTCCTGCTCATCGCGGAACGTGGTCACTGCCAGCACCGGCCCGAAGATCTCCTCCTGGAAGACCCGCATGCCGTTGTGACCCCTGAGCACCGTGGGCTCGAAGTAGTAGCCGCCGGTCAGGCGACCGTCGAGCTGCGGACGGTGTCCGCCGATCAGTACCTCGGCCCCTTCCTGGCGACCGATCTCGACGTAGCCCTCGATCTTGGCCAGCTGCGCGGCCGAGACCTGGGCGCCGATCATCGTCTCGGGGTCGAGCGGGTCGCCCTGCTTGATCGCCGCGATCCGCTCGAGGCACCGGTCGATGAACCGCTCATAGATCGACTCCTGGATCAGGGCCCGTGACGGGCAGGTGCAGACCTCGCCCTTGTTGAACGCGTACAGGACGAGCCCCTCGACGGCCTTATCGAGGAACGAATCGTCGTCGGCCATCACGTCTTCGAAGAAGATGTTCGGCGACTTTCCGCCCAGCTCGGTCGTGGACGGGATCAGGTTCTGAGCGGCGTAGGACATGATCAGCCGTCCAGTCACCGTCTCGCCGGTGAAACCGATCTTGGCGATGCGCTTGCTGGTGGCCAGCGCACGGCCGATCTCACCACCGGGACCGTTGACCACGTTGATCACGCCCGGCGGCACGACGTCCCCGATCACCTCCATCAGCTTGAGGATCGACCAGGGTGTCGGGCTTGCGGGCTTGATCACGGTGCAGTTGCCAGCCGCGAGCGCGGGAGCGATCTTCCACGCCGCCATCAGCAGCGGGAAGTTGAACGGGATGATCTGCCCGACCACGCCGAGCGGCTCGTGGAAGTGATAGGCGTAGGTGTGCTCGTCGATCTCCGAAATCCGCCCCTCTTCCGAGCGCACCGCGCCGGCGAAGTAGCGGAAGTGGTCGACCGAGAGCGGGATGTCTGCGGCCAGCGTCTCGCGGACGGGCTTGCCGTTGTCATAGCTCTCGGCGACGGCGAGCATCTCGAGGTTCTCCTCGATCGCGTCGGCGACTCGGTTCAGGATCGCCGCCCGCTCGGCAGGCGAAGTGGCGCCCCAAGCGTCCTTGGCGCCATGAGCGGCGTCGAGCGCCAGCTCGATGTCCGCGGGGCCGGAGTGGGCAACCTCGCAGAACGGCTCGCCCGTCGAGGGCGTCAGGTTCTCGCGGTAGTCGCCCGTGGTCGGCCGCTCCCAGCCGCCGCCGATGAAGTTCTCGTAACGCGACTTCAGCGTGACCGGACTGCCGGCCTGGCCGGGAGCCGCGTAGGTGGTGGATTCGACAATGGCCATGACAGAGCTCCTCTGTGGTTTCCGAGTCGCGGCCAACTCCACCACCGTCGCGGCGTGCCGGCATCGGGAGCCAGAGGCGGACGACACCGTGATCTGGCGCACCCGGCCGCGGGAAACCCGCAACCCGGGCGCTGCACCGCTCATGCCGTTCTTGGCCACAAGCCCGTGACGCTGCGCACTTCTGGCGCCCGCCCACCGAGTTCGTCGCGGACTCTTTCGGGATCGGTATGGCGCCATTGGGCTCGTCGGTCGTCGAGCTCGAGAAGGTGGCGGTCGAACGTGCGCAGGAGATCGCGCAGGAGGGATATGAGCTGGCGCGGCATCTCGGCTTCGCGGTCGAGTCTCGATCCGAGCCCGCAGCCGAGGGGAGGCATCCGTTGATCTGAGCATCGGGCTGCGGGGGGCTGCGGATGCGAGACGCGCACACCCGAACTACCGTTGGTCTCGAAGTCCTCTGACCGGCAGCACCAGGAGGCCGCCGTGTTCTCGAACCTTCTCATCGGAGTCGATGGCCTCGACGGTGGTCGCGATGCGATCGCGCTGGGCAGGAAGCTGGTCGGCTCGGGCGGGGCGCTCACACTCGCTCACGTGTATGACGTGCACGGAGGCCGGTCGCGCGCGGCGCAGGCCGCGGCGCGGGCCGGCGGGATCGTGCAGAAAGCGCGCCTGGAGGCCGACCTCGATGCCGACGTGCGGCCCATCCGCTCCGCCGCCGCAGGAAACGGGCTGCACGCCCTCGCCGATGAGATCGGCGCCGATCTGATCGTGGTTGGCGCTTCGCGCCGAGGACTGAAAGGGCGGCGCGTGCTGGCCGATCACACACGAGAGGCGCTCGACGGCGCCTCGTGTGCTCTGGCGGTCGCACCAAGCGGGTATGGGAAGCGATCCGGACCCCTGCGGACGATTGGGCTCGGGTACGACGGATCTGAGGAGAGCGCGCATGCACTGGCCGTCGCGAGGGCACTCGCGGCTCAGCACGACGCTCAGCTCTCCGCCCTCGACGTCGTGCAACTCCCCGCCTATGTGGGAGCGGTCTACGTGAGCGACCCTGAGCGGACACCGATCGACGAACTGGTCGAGGAGGCCCAGGACCGCCTTGCGGCGCTCGGCGGCCTCGTGGCTCACGCGGTGTACGGAGATCCGGCCGGAGAGCTCGCCGAGTTCGGTGCGTCAGTCGATCTCCTCGTGGTGGGCTCGCGAAGCTTCGGCCCACTGCGCCGGCTGGTGTACGGCAGCACGAGCCGCCGGCTAGTGCAGGTCGCCCGCTGTCCGCTGCTCGTGCTCACCCGTGCCGCAAAGGACAGCCTCGCTGCGCCGATCGGGCCGGGAGACGCAGGCAGGCCCGCGAGGGCAGGGCACCAGGGCTGAGGTGGATCGAGGCGGTCGGCTAATCTGGCCCGCCTCCCATGACCGCGGCTGGCCAGCCCAGGCCGGCGACCGAAACGCCGGAGCAGGAACTCGAGCGGAACTTCCGCGAGCGGGTGGGTGCGCTGCACGGGCAGGCTTCGAGCGACGTCGATCTCGATCAGCCGGTGCGCAACGGCACGCGACTGACCGGACGGATGGCCGTCGGCGTGTTCGAGGCGATGGCCGCGAGCAGGAACCTCGACCTCGCGGCTCGCTATCTGCGCAAGGAGGGTCCGGGCGTCTACACGATCGGATCTGCTGGACACGAGTCGAACGCCGCGATCGCGGCCGCGCTGAGGCCCGGCGATCCGGCTCTGCTGCACTACCGGTCGGGCGGGTTCTACTGCGCTCGGGCGCAGCAGGTTCCGGACTCGACCCCGCTACAGGACGTCCTCCTCGGCCTTGTCGCCGCCGCCGACGAGCCGATCTCGGGGGGCCGGCACAAGGTGTTCGGCAACCACGCGCTCGCGGTGATTCCGCAGACCTCGACCATCGCCTCCCATCTGCCGCGGGCGATGGGCGTCGCGTTCGCGATCGAACGGGCCCAGCGGATCGGTGTCGCCTCCGCCTGGCCGACGGATGCGATCACGGTCTGCTCGTTCGGTGACGCCTCGCTGAATCACTCGACCGCCCTTGGCGCCTTGAACGCTGCGCAGTACACGGTCCACCAGGGGCTACCGGTCCCGATCCTGTTCTGCTGCGAGGACAACGGCTTTGGCATCAGCGTACGGACGCCCCGCGACTGGGTGAGCACCGGTTGGTCGGATCGCCCGCATCTGCGCTATTTCGGCGCCGAGGGGACCGACATCGCGGGTGTGTACGACGCGGCTCTGGCAGCCGCCGAACACGTGCGTGTCTCCCGCCGCCCCGCGTTCCTGCATCTGCGGTGCGTTCGCTTCCTGGCTCACGCGGGGACCGATGCCGAGATCGCCTACCGCAGCCGTGCCGAGATCGCCGAGGACCTCGGGCGCGATCCACTGGTCCATGCCGCGCGCCTGCTCGTCGAGAGCGGGGTTGCCGAGCCCGATGAGCTGCTAGCCAAGTACGACGCGATCGCCGCGGAGGTGCGGGCCCTGGCGAGCGATGCGGCCATTCGCCGCCGCCTCACGAGCGCGTCCGAGGTGATGGAGCCGATCGCCAAGCGCCGGCCGGACGCGGTCGCCTCGGATGCCGCGCGAGCAGCCGATCCCGACGCGAGAGAGAGCGCGTTTGGGCGCCGGCTTCCGGAGGACGCGGGTCCGCTGACGCTCGCGGAGTCGATCAACGCGACACTGACCGATGCGCTCGCGAGCCGGCCTGGAGTGGTGATATTCGGCGAGGACGTCGGCCGCAAGGGAGGCGTGTACGGCGTCACCCGCGGACTCCAGCGCCGGTTCGGAATCACGCGTGTGTTCGACACCCCGCTCGATGAGCAGACGATCCTCGGAGTCGCCCTCGGCTGCGGCGTCTCCGGCCTGCTCCCGGTGGCGGAGATCCAGTACTTGGCCTACCTGCACAACGCCGAGGATCAGCTTCGAGGGGAGGCCGCCACCCTCCCCTTCTTCTCGAATGGCCAGTACCACAATCCGATGGTCGTCCGAATCGCCGGGTACGGCTACCAGAAGGGGTTCGGCGGCCATTTCCACAACGACGACGCCGTGGCGGTGCTGCGGGACATACCCGGGCTGATCGTCGCTTCGCCATCCCGGCCCGACGACGCGGCGGCAATGCTTCGCACCTGCCTGGCAGCCGCATCCGTGGACGGATCGGCGAGCGTGTTCCTGGAGCCGATCGCCCTCTATCACACCCGTGACCTGTTCAGCGAGGGCGACGGAGCCTGGGCAGCCGCGTACCCCTCGCCCGGCCAGTGGCCGGAGGATCACGCTCCGATCGGATCGGCGAGAGTCCACGGTGACGGCCGCGACCTGACAATCGTGAGCTTCGCCAATGGCGCCTACATGTCGCTGCGCGTCGCGCGCCGCCTTGCCGACGACGGGATCGACGCGCGTGTCGTGGACATACGCTGGCTGGCTCCGCTGCCGGTCACGGACATCCTGCGCGAGGCCGAAGCGACGGGACGCGTGCTGATCGTGGACGAGACGCGCCGGAGCGGCGGCGTCTCGGAGGGCATCGTGACCGCGCTCGTCGACGCAGGATTCCCGGGGACGATCACCCGCGTCACCAGCCAGGACTCCTTCATTCCATTGGGGGAGGCCGCCAACCTGGTCCTGCTGCAGGAGGCGGAGATCGAGGCGGCCGCGCGTGCGGTCGTGGGTTCCACGGCCACCGCGGGTACAGTCCGGCGGTGATGAGCTCCAGTCCGCTCCGGGTCCTGGTCGCGGGCGGCGGCGTGGCCGGACTCGAGGCGCTGCTGGCGCTGCGGGACCTGGCACCCGGCCGGGTGGCGCTCACGCTGCTCTCGAGTGAGGCGGAGTTCGTCTACCGGCCGATGGCCGTGGCCGAGCCGTTCGCCCGCGGCCACGCCGACCGACTCGAGTTGGCGGACATCGCCGCGGAGCTCGGGGTCGAACTGGTACACGGCGCGCTCGCGGCGGTCGATCCCGGGGGCAGAACAGCTGTCACCGCCGACGGCGGGAGCCTGTCCTACGACGGGCTGCTCGTCGCGGTTGGCGCCGGCAGTGAGCCGGCGTTCCCCCACGTGATCACTTGGACGCCGGAGAGCGACGCCGACCTGTTCGGCGGACTGTTGCGCGATCTCGATGAGGGATATGTCAAGCGAGTCGCGTTCGTGGTCCCGCCCGGCGTAGCCTGGGCGCTGCCTGCCTACGAGTTGGCGCTGATGACCGCCTGGCAGGCCTGGGGAATGGGCCAGGACGACGTGGAGGTCACGATCTACACACCGGAGGATGCGCCGTTGGCGCTGTTCGGCACGCAAGCGGCCGTGGCCGTGCGCCAGGACCTCGAAGAGGCGGGCGTGCGGGTCCAAACCGGCGTGTACGTGAGCGAGGACCCGAGCACGCCCGGCGGCCTCACCGTGCATCCAGGCGAAACGGTGCTCGACGCGCAGCGGGTGGTCTGTCTCCCTCGCGCCGTGGGACCCCGGTTACAGGGGCTCCCTGCGACCGCCCGCGGCTTCATTCCCACCGACCCTCACGGAAGGGTTCCCGACGTCGAGGCGGTTTGGGCCGCTGGCGACGCGATCGACTTCCCCGTCAAGCAGGGCGGCCTTGCCGCCCAGCAGGCGGACGCGGCCGCCGAGTCGATCGCCGCCCACGCCGGCGTTGAGCTGGAGCCCGCGCCGTTTCGCCCGGTGCTGCGTGGCATGATGCTGACCGGGCGCGGCAAGGCCTGGATGCGGCAGGAACCTGCGGGAGAGGGGGTCGCAGTGAGGCGTGCGCTGTGGTGGCCGCCGACGAAGATCGCCGGGCGCTATCTCTCTCCCTACCTGGCTGCGCGGCACGGCGACGAGGCGGTCGACGGCGGATCCCAACCCGAGGGTGAGCCAGTCGAGCTGGACCTCGCCCGAGATGTCCCGGCCGCGGCCGACGCTCTGCGCCAGGCCAGCATGCGCGACCGCGCGGAGCGCGAGCGGATCGCGCAGAGACGCGCGGACGCGCGGGCCGAGCCAGGGACGCCGAAGCCGCGCTCCTGAGCGCCTGGCTGCAGCTTTCTACCGAGCCCGCTGGGTGCGCAGCGCGGCTGGGCGAGCGCGCGAGGGATCTAGTCTCGCGCCGTGAACACGCTGACGGGCGATCCCAGGCGCTCGAGGTCAACCTCGATCCCGAGGCCAGGGCCGCCCGGCAGCACACCGACCCCCTGCTCGGATCGAGGCTGATGTCCGGCGACGTGCTCGTTCACCCAGTCATTCATGAACGAGACCGTGAAGAGCGCGTCCGGCGCGGTGCTCGCCGCCAGGTGCGCCACGGCTGCCGTGGTGACATCGCCTCCCCAGGTGTCCTCGATCGTCATGCGCAGGCCGAGCTCCTGACAGAGGTCGCGCATCAGCTTCCCGCGCGTGAGGCCTCCGACACGGCCGACCTTCAGGTTGATCGCCTCCATCGCGCGCTCGGAGTGCGCCCGCAGCAACGCCGGAATGCCGGTGATCACCTCATCGAGAACCATCGGCAGCGTGGTGCGCCGCCGGACGAGCAGGCACTCCTCGAGCGTCGGGCAGGGCTGTTCGTAGAACACGTGGTCGAGATCGTTCATCAGGCGAGCGGCGATGACCGCGTCCTGGACGCGCCACCCGCAGTTGGCGTCGGCGATGATCACGTCGTCCTCGTCGGCCCGATCGGCGACGAAGCGCACGCGAGCCGCATCCTCGTAGGGGTCGGCACCGAGCTTCAGCTGGAATCTGTGGATGCCTTCGGCTCGGCGTGCGTCGACGTACTCGGCCATCTCCTGCCGCGATCCAAGCGGGACAGCGAAATAGAGCGGAAAGCTCCTCTGCCGCTCGCCTCCCAGCAGCGCGGCCACCGAAAGGCCGACGTGCTTGCCGAGGGCGTCCCAGCACGCGATGTCGATCGCTGACTTCGCGTAACCGTGGCCCATCAGGGCGCGGTCGAGGCGCTCGCCGAGGTCAGCCGGGCTGCGCACATCGGATCCCACGACCGCTGGAGCGAGCTCGGCCATCGCCGCGCGCGCGCCGCCGCTGAACGCCGGCAGATACGTGGATCCGAGGGGGCATACCTCACCGAACCCGTCGACACCGCCTGCCGTGACGACGCGAACGATCGTGCTGGCCAGTGAGGTGATGCGCCGGTCGCCCGACATCACGTAGGTCCCGTGCACATACGTGACGTCGTACCCGTAGACCTCGACCCGCTCGATGACGGTCGGCGAAGGCTCGCGACCGATCATGTGGCCGCCGGTGGCGTGGGTGGTCTGCATCGGTCCGCATCGTACGAATCCTGGGTTCCGATGTCACCGGCGGCGTGATCTCAGACGGGGTGCCCGATTCGATCTCCAGATGCCTCCTAGATGTGAACGCTAACATCGCCCGGTCCGCCCGTCAAATGCCCCCGGGTCGAGGTAGCCCGGCCGGCGAGCGGCGATGCTATGCGCCAGTGGACCGCGCCACCTCCATGCTGAACCCCATCGCAGCCCGGGTGCGGCAGGCGCTCGGCCCGATCACGCTGACAGCAGCCGCAGCGGCGATCTCATGGCTGCTCGCCCACCGCGTTCTGGGCCATGCACAGCCGTTCTTCGCGCCGATCGCCGCGGCCGTCTCGCTCTCGACCA